>CAZJKW010000197.1:0-1667 GCA_964546835.1 uncultured Fimbriimonadales bacterium | reverse complement strand
CGCTGCACAATTTCAATACCGTGCGGTACAGGCTGATCGCCGTAAAACTCAATCAGCAAACGATTGTTTTCTGACTTAGTTCGAATCGTAATTGCAAAGTCATATGGATTTTCAAAAACCAAATCAATGTTGCTAAATGCAACAGCAGCGTCTCGTCCGGGCAATACATAGCCGGGTGCAAAATGGTGACGATGTCGTTCAATAATTTTCATGCCAGATAGCAATGCAGCATTGTAAAGGGTGCTCGACGTTTGACAAACACCTCCGCCCCATGCCTGTATCAACTGTCCGGCATAAGATACGGGCGCCTTTCTGAATCCCTCATATCTTGACCAACTTCCGACCGCTTCATTAAATGAAAATCTTTGACCCGGCTTAATCACATAGCTATCGAGTTTTCGCAACGACAATTCCGCATTCTTAGTCTGTCCGTTACTGCGACCTTTTAATGAGGTTGAAAACCCGACTAGCTTGTATTCCCGTTTAACTTGCTTTGCGATTGCAAAAATACCGACCGAAACCAACGCAACCAAAACAACAATAATCCCTAATTTGTTCACTTGCCAACCTCAAAACTCATCTGACCAGAGTGAGCAAACTGATTAAAATCATACATATTGGAAATCGTCGCCGGCAAAACGGTAAATTTTCCGGGAGTTTCTGCACGTAGATTAAAACTGACAGAATGTTTTCCCGCTCCAATACTTCGCACAAAGAACACCATCTTTTCATCACGGATATCTATGCCGGAATACCAATAATTCCATTCAGAATACTCTTCAGGTTGCAATCGTTCTGTAATCTCGCAACCGGAAGGAATTGGAACTTCTATCATCAAAAAAGTTTGTGGAGAGTTGACGCTAAAATTCACAACGCATCGAATAATCTGCCCTTTTTCTGCACCGTCAATTGTGTTCGTTGATGTCAAGAGTCGCAAATTGCCATCGGTATCTCTTCGCGGTTCAATCCCAAAAAAGTTGCGTACTATTGAAAACGACTCAGTGTTGAGTGCCATTTTCGAATCACCGGCAACAAATTGTGTCAACAGTCCCGAATAATAAGCAATCCCCGAACCATCCATCTTGAACTCAACTTTGTTTTTTCCGGGCTTTAAATCCGAAACGGGCAATTTTAATAAAATGTGATTCTGTCGTTGCGTCTGAGCATCCACGCCATATCCACCAACCAACGCTCCATTAACAAAAACTTGAAAATTGTAACTTTGCGATAACTCGCCAGTTTTCGCGATGTATTTGGAAAGTGCAAACAAAGCAATAGCGGTATCCCTTGTACTGTACCAACCGCTTCCAATGCGGTTCTTTAAAATCCACTTAACTGCTTTAGTCATAAGATTGTGATTGGGATCGTGTTCAGCAATTGCACCGATGACTCTTGCCGTTGTCTCAACCCCCGACCAGCCTTCTTTCCAATGGGCGGTTTCACCTTCCACGATTGCAAGCCGTTCTAATTTTTTCAAAGACTTGCTTGCGCCTAAATCATCACCTAACAACTGTTGAACTTCCAAAAGCATCGCAATTTGTCCCGATGTTTCCGCCCAACTTTCGTCGAACGCCGCTAAAGCTTGTCGCACGGGCTCAATTTGTTTCAATTTTGCTAATGAAAGCATCAAGAAAAGCCGACCATCAACTTTTTCTCTCTCCCAAAAA
>CAZJKW010000196.1:0-1690 GCA_964546835.1 uncultured Fimbriimonadales bacterium | reverse complement strand
CGTTTGTCTGAATTTGGCTGTGCCGTTTCTTTCGGTTTTTCAGTAGTTTTGGTTTTGGACTCGGCGTTGACCTGGGGAGGTTGAGAATTCAATGGGGCTTCGGTTGATACAGGATAAATAATGGGTGGGGGAATGATTGGCTCTTCTGCAGCCTTTGACGCTTCGAGATGCGAAATTCGCGAGATTGCATCGTTCAGCTTTTTCTCGATTTCTTCGAGGTGATTTAAGATGGGATCTCGCTCATTTTTGTCCATGGCTAAACCAATGACCTGTTCCTGTGTTTGTTTAGTATGCCCTGAATTGTAGCCACTGAGCATTCGGCAGATTGGCTCGCAGGGAACCGAATTGGCGGGGGTTTGAATTGGAGTTGGTAAGATTCGGGTGTGAAATATGATGATGCGTCTTGGCATTACGAAGGGGAGTTTCCTGAAGAACTGCCAGAATCAGCCGGCGCAACACATATCGGAATGTTTTTCGCATGGTTGGCAAACCACGGAATGACTTCTGACATGATCGCCGGTGATATTGAGCCATTGATCACTCGGCAAACTTCGCCGGCCACTTTTGTCATGGAAGTTTTGGATGAAAAATTATTGGATGACTTTTTGAGTGAAGAGGGAAATGCGTTTTGCGCCGCCTATTACGATTTGCAAGGTGGCAAATTCGTTTCAGATTATTTAGGATCTTTTTCCAAAGCCGACGCGGATATTTATTCGGTTGAAGATAGTTGGGAGAGTTATGATTTGTTGGCGCCGGTGATTGATAAACGTTATCAGGAATGGAAGGTTGGCAAGGAGTCTATTTTTGGTCGGTTCTTTCGGAAAATGAAATGATTATGTTAAGTGCCAAATTTGAATGATTCCAAAATTATGACTCGTTCAAATCTGAGGAGTTTTGCAAATGCATAACCGTCTTTCTGGTCTTTTCGAGTTCTATGCCATGCTTTTCCAAAATTTTCTGCAAATCGTTATTGCGCGAACGAATTAGTCCCAGGAGTATGTGCTCTGTGCCAACGTATCCGCTTTGCATTTTGCGGGATTCATCATATGCGCAATCAATGATTTGCTTTGATTCTTGGGAAAGAAGGAATCCAAACTCTCCAGTTGTTTTAGGCAATTCCATTACGAATGATGTAATGTCGTCATGCAATTCGCGTGTTTGAATTCCCATATTTAACAAAGTTTGAAAGGCCAATGAATCTTCAATCTTAAAGATTGCCAAAAATAGGTGTCCAGGTTTAACCTCCCAATCTCCGACCTCGTGTGATTGCTGCTGAGCAAGAAACACCAATCGTCTGCCGCGCTCAGAAAATTTTTGCCACACTTTTATCGTCTTCTTTTTTGACGCTTTGTGTCATTGCCGTATACTTAACATACCCCGGCTGAAACTTGACTTCAAATTATCTTAACCCGTGGTTGATGAAAAGTCCTTCCTTGTACCGAACAACACTTTTGCCAAATATGAAACAGCGACAATTCCGGTCATGGCGACGACCATGCCGGCTCCGGTTGGCCAATCTAACTTGTACGAAAGATACAATCCGGTTAGCGAACCCACAAATGAAAGGGGAAGAGCAAAAGCGATGGCAATTCCCATGCGCTTAACCCAAAAGAAAACCGCCGCCGCCGGCATTACGAGCCATGTAAATACGACTAACATGCCTGCAATTCGGACCGAAGAGGCAACGACG
>CAZJKW010000195.1:0-1696 GCA_964546835.1 uncultured Fimbriimonadales bacterium | reverse complement strand
TGCTGTTTGATTCTCTTGACAAATTGGTAGAACAGGAAATTAAAGAAGGTGAGGAAATTCATCTAACGGATGCTATTATGATGATGCTTGGACAGGGAATAGAATTTGAAAGTTTCCGGGTTGACAATTGGTATGACTGTGGCAAGATGGATATCCTGCTTCAAACGAACACCAAACTTTTGAAAGGCACAGAATTTTCCCCAGAGCCGGGAATGTTGGATAACTCGATTATCATTCAGCCGGTCAACATTGCAAAAGGAACAAAGCTTACAAATTCAATTGTCGGCCCGAATGTAACCATCGGGGAAAATGCCCGGATCAATCATTCCATTCTGAGCAGTTCAATCATCGGTGATTTTGCCAATCTCAATCACGTAATTCTTACAGACTCCATAATAGGCAGCGATACCGCCATTACAGGATTCAAACAATCGCTGAACATTGGCGATAATACGGAGATTGATTTCAGTGGAGAGAGTAGAAAATAACCAATTGCCAAATTCCAATAATCAAACAAGGGAAAATAACCAATACTCAAAAGCCAATAATCAATTCTAATAATGGCTTCAAATTTTGATCTTGAAGAACGTACGGGAGTGTTTGCAAAAAAGGTAAGGGAATTGGTGAGAGCGCTTAAAATGGATTTGGCCAACATTGAGGATTCGAAACAGTTAACACGATCTTCAGGTTCTGTAGGAGCCAACTACATAGAAGCCAATGAGGCATTAAGTAAAAAAGACTTTGTATTCCGGATTAAGATATGCAGAAAAGAAGCAAAGGAATCCAAGTATTGGCTGGGCTTGCTTTCAATTAAGAATGATAACGGTTTGGAAAAATTACGGTCAGAGTTGATTCAGGAATCGACCGAATTGATAAAAATTTTCTCTTCGATCATTTCCAAATCCAGTTAATGAGAAAAGTTTGTTCTTTTCAAATTGGAATTTGATTTTTGTTTGGACTTTGGCATTTGATTATTGGTTATTTTAATGGTAAACCGCATCACCCAACTTTTTGAAATTGAATACCCGATCATCCAGGCAGGCATGATATGGTGCTCCGGGTGGGAACTTGCTTCAGCAGTGAGCAATGCCGGAGGCTTGGGAATAATTGGGGCAGGCTCGATGTATCCTGATGTTTTACAATTGCACATCCGTAAATGCAAGGAAGCAACGACCAAACCGTTTGCCGTAAATGTGCCGCTTTTATACCCTGCCATTGATCAGCACATGCAGATCATCAAAGACGAGGGAGTGAAAATTGTTTTTACTTCGGCCGGCAATCCATCAACATGGACAAAGACCTTGCAAGGGTGGGGAATTAAAGTAGTTCATGTTGTCTCCAGCGTGAAGTTTGCGAAGAAATGTGAGCAGATCGGTGTGGATGCCATTGTTGCGGAAGGATTTGAGGCCGGTGGGCACAATGGCCGGGAGGAAACAACAACAATGTGTTTGATCCCGATGGTGCGTGATGCGGTTAAGCTACCTTTAATGGCTGCCGGGGGCATAGCTTCAGGCAGAGCGATGCTGGCCGCGTTGGCTTTAGGAGCGGAAGGTGTTCAAATCGGAACACGTTTTGCCGCAAGCGAGGAATCCTCCGGCCATGTCAATTTCAAAAACAAGATCGTGGAAGCTAAAGAAGGCGATACCATGCTTACGTTGAAGCAACTTGTACCGGTTAGACTTATCAAAAACAAATT
>CAZJKW010000194.1:0-1752 GCA_964546835.1 uncultured Fimbriimonadales bacterium | reverse complement strand
CGAAATCAAAAACCTCTGCAGATCTCGTCTTAGAGGGCCAATTTCTCGGCCAGTTCCCACTTCTGAGTAAACGGATCCAACTACTTTTCCATAAAGTTCGCTTATCGTAAATTTGTTTGAATTCTTGCCCAACTTAAAAGCATTGTTAGAAACTCGCTCTGTAGTATCTGCAGACAAGAGTTGCGAAACGATACCAATTTGAACACCTGAAATCATGTCCTTTATAGGCATTGGGTTATATTCACCAAACATATCTCCAGACAAATTGATCAGTTGTCTCGAACTGATATTAAATGAGTTTTCTTGCAATAGTTCTTTCGCAATCAAGTTAACCGCTTGACGTTGCAGTTCAGGACTAACCGGGACTAATGTTGGCTTTTCACCTGGATCTCCTGCAAAGTTCCGTCTGCCTTGAAGTCCACCGACAAATAGTGCAGCATCTGCCGACTGGCGTGCAAGCATGGAAAGTGATCTTAAGACAACTTGTCTTAAATCAGAATAGGGCCGTCCTTTTTTTGGATAATGTTTGTCTGCCTTTGACAACATTTCTTTTGCAATTTTTGAAGTCAGAGCAACCGCTTCAAGAGGATTTTTTGAAAAGTCAAATCGTCTAACAGTTGGGTCAAACTGATCTGCTTGTTCATCGCTCATATAGCCCAATCCAGGCAATGCGCCTCGCGATGCAATTTGCATCAAATAAGAGCGCTCTTCAATTGGGTCGTTTCCAGGAACGTCTTTGTAGCCATATTCTATTGCGAAACGATCGTAATCACCGATGTTCAACGAATAAAATGAACCTTGCCCTTTCGCGACAGCTGCAACGTTTACAGGCACATAGTCCATTACACTCGCCGAATTGCCTTTTTTGGATGTGATATTGGTATCCGCCAATTGTGCCAAGCTTAGTTGTGTGCTGCCAACAAAGTTGTGGCGTAATCCTAAACAGTGTCCAAACTCGTGGCTAACTACATCTGCAAGAAATTGCTTTAAGTAGTCGTCCATGTTTCGTACGGTGCCAGTTGACAAAATGTCTAATGCGATTTTTCCAAAAACCGCATCCTCCAATTTGTTTTCTCCCATCGTACATGAATGTTGTATTCCAAATTGCTTACTAACCTTTTCTTTAATAACAAATGGGGCACTCTCATCTTTGCTAACCATCCGCTTTAATGGGTCTCCGTTTCTTAAAGTTGAACTTGGATTAAGCAAACCGGCATATTCTTGACCTAAATACATAATAATGTTTGCATCGACATTAATACCGGCATTAAGAATTTCGCCGGTGAAAGGGTCGCTCCTATATAAAGCAATTGCATATCCTGCGTTTTCAGATGCGAAAAACCGAATTACATTGTAACGCATATCCGCGTGATCCCAGTCCGCATTTTTCGGTTTGTCAAACACTTGAATCGCATTGCGAATTCCGATTCTTTCAAATGCGTCGTTCCATCGCAAAATTCCCGATTTAACTGCAGGGCGCCACTTCTCTGGAATACTATCATCCAAATACCAAACAATTGGCTTAACCGGATCGCTCAATTGAGACTTCATATCTTTTTTTCGAATGTCCCAACGATTTATAAATCGTGAAGTTCGGTCAAGGCTTCCGAATTTTCCATGATCGAAAAACTCGACACCAAAAAATCCTACGCGCGGATCCATATAACGGGGAATGTAATCCGATTTTTTTCTTGGGTACATAAGATAAGTAACTTGAAGCGGCAAACTTCGATCGTCTGCTAGTTGGCTCTT
>CAZJKW010000193.1:0-1753 GCA_964546835.1 uncultured Fimbriimonadales bacterium | reverse complement strand
TTCGGTTTTCGGAACCATTTCGATGTTGCCGCCGCAAACGATTGTTTATCCGGGACATGGAGCAGGAAGTCTTTGCGGAAAGTCTCTCCGAGAAGAACCAACCACGACGCTCGCCGATGAATTTGCGACAAGTCCGGCGCTTCAAATAAAAAACAAAGAAGATTTTATCGCCTACATGATGTCAAACCAACCGAGAGTTCCGGGAAATTTTGCTCGCATGGCAAAATTGAACCGTGCCGGTGTTCCATTACTTAAACATACAGACGTAAATGAATTGTCCGAAGCTGAAGTAAACAACTTATTGAACGACTCCTCTTCAATCGTGTTGGACATAAGACCTGCATCGGACTATTCACATTCTCATATTCCGGGGACGATTTTTCTGGGTTTAGGAGATAGCGTACCGACATGGATCGGATGGCTTTTCACACCAGATAAATCTTTTGCATTGATATCCAATACAAAAGAAGAAGCCACTCAATTTGCAAAAATAATGCACAGAGTTGGCTACGACAAAGTAGCCGGTTGCTATCTTTCGGGAATGCAGCGCTGGGAGGCATCCGGTGGAAAAACGGAATCGCTGGCGACCACGTCGCCTCTTAAGGCAAACGAAGCAAATCTGCTGATTGATGTTCGAACACCAAATGAGTTTTTGTCAAATCATCTTTCCAATAGCAAATCTATCCCACTTTGCGAAATTCCGATGCGACTTGATGAAATTCCAAAAGATCGAAAAGTTACATTAATGTGTGCAGGCGGATATCGCGGAACGATTGCCGGCTCCATTCTCCTGAAAAATGGATTTGCAGATGTTGAAAACGTTGAGGGTGGTTTTAACGCACTTGAAATGACGCCTGCCTAATCCGGTTTTTTCAAAATCAACTCGGTCTTCATAGTGTAATCCCCTGAACGAACTTCAATCCAATAGGTTCCAGCATCCGGGTATTTCGGACGATATTCTAAGAAGGGGTCTGCCAGTATCTCTTGAACGGTTTTTGGTTTCCAATCGATTCCTCCCGGCGGAATTGGCTTTCCGTCTAACAATTTTAAACTGAATTCAAAAAACTGAAGCCCGGCTGAAACCTCTTTCTCCTCGTTGACTTTAACCGTTTTAACAGGACTTCCAGATGAATTCAATAACCTCAAAGTAACCGGATTCGCTCGCTTTTGCCAAAGTGCGATTTTTAGAGTGGGTTCATTTGGTGCTCGATTCTCCCAATCTTCCGGAACATCATATCCCCAATCTGCCCTTCTCACCATCTGACTAATTGGAAATACATGCAAGTCAGAGTTTCGAATTTCCGAAGTTAGCAATCGCAACCATTTACCTTCACCGATAAAAACACTTCTTCCGTGTGTTCCTAAAACAATATCTCCACTTGCGGCATGAATGACGAGGTCATGCACCGGAATATTCGGCAATCCGCCGGAAAGTACCGACCAATTTTCACCCCTGTCAAAACTAAAAAAAACACCCACATCGGTACCGACATAAATCAGTCCATTGATTAAGGGATCTTCTCGCACCACATTGATAGTTTCATTGGGTAGTCCGCTTGTAATATTTTTCCAACTGTTCCCGTAATCGTCTGAACGGTATAGGTACGCCGAAAAATCATCTTCTCGATATCCTGATTTCGCAAGATACACAGTTGCCTCATCATGAGTTGACGCAACAACTCTTGAAACCCATTTT
The DNA here is from genome assembly GCA_964546835.1 of uncultured Fimbriimonadales bacterium. GTDB lineage: Bacteria > Armatimonadota > Fimbriimonadia > Fimbriimonadales > ATM1 > JAHCHL01. Next base: position 57 of record CAZJKW010000193.1, on the reverse strand, counting down.
CCGGGTGCCGTACTAAATCCAATTTCGCTCCAAGTATTTCCGCTATTAACGGTACGT
>CAZJKW010000192.1:0-1784 GCA_964546835.1 uncultured Fimbriimonadales bacterium | reverse complement strand
TCGCAACAAGTACGCAATTGACGATTTTTCACGCCAACCACTCTATAGGTGCTCGGCAGAGCCATTTGTCAGGGATGATTTTGAAGAACTGGTACTTTTACTGGGGATTGGGTTCAAGTTCCGGTTGATTGGTTGACTCTCCCGTTAATCCGTTTCCATCCAGAAGCCAATTCGGGAGGAGGGGGAGACAAGAAATCGAATGCCGTCCTTCTCGTTGTTGTGAGTCTTTTGGTTAGAATCGAAAAAAGGACAGTAACTGTCAAATTACAACGCAATGGTAAATGTTGATTGGACCACGGGAAGTGCTCGGCAACTCTGCCTGAGAGAGTCACTCAACTCTCGCACATCCCATGGCACAGCTGTCTTGTTAGTCTCGAGCCACCCGCCCGAGACGGGAGCGGAAAGATGGCTAGCACCAGGCGGTCAAGAAGGTCTGGAGTTCCATCCTGGTCAACCGGGACAGAAGGGTGAAAAAGGTAAAAGTCACTGGCACAGGTTGAGGCGAGGTCCAAATGGAAAACTCAAGAAAGAGAAGGAGCATCTTCCACCCGGCAAAGAAATCGAAGTGAACACTAACCCAATTGTAGGGCCGCCTGAACCCGTCAACATTTGGCAACACATTGATTGGGGCGAAGTGAGAAGGCGAACGGAGATTGTGATTATTGTAGTTGGAATAATTGCGGTAACGGTAAGCACGGCTGGCACTGGTTCAACTGCCGCCGTAGCCGGGGGCGGAAAATTGATTCTGAGATTGAAGGGTGGATAGAATAGTACCCACCGATTTGGCGAATTTTGTTTTTTACGAGAAAAAGATCGTTGAAAACATTGTTGAGTTGTCGATTGAATTGAATTATGAAGTTCCAGATATGTCACCAAAAATTTTGAATACGACACATTCGTTTATTGAATCATGTGTAACTCCACTTCTATTGTCGTCCAAAAATGCTGTGCTTTTGGGGTCAGTATTTGTAGATTATGCTGAAGACATGATTGGTAACTCGCTTTGGAAGCAAGGAAAAGATTATTTTGAAATGAAGACTAGTGTTTGGCAAGGCTTGCACTCTCTTGGAGGAAGACAAGATGTTCCAATGGCGCTATTCTTTCCATCTGTTCCAACAGACTTTTTGAATTTGGAATTAGAACAAGCGTTTACAAATGATAGCATTGCGGTTTTTGTAAATTATCTCGGGCCAAGTGATTTGGACTCAATAGCATTGTCACCGATGGCAGAAGACAACATGCATGAAGACATCGTGGCTCGAATTCTGAAATTTTGTCAATCAGCATTCCTAGCCGATAGCGACGGCCTTGGCTTGAGAATTTGCACAAAAGTCGAATGATGGATCATTTTGTGTCCTCCCACTCATTTAATTACAACGGATTCGATACAAGGGTCGGCGCCGTTGACTCGCAAGGAACGAAAACATTTAGAAGAGATGGAGTCGGCGTCACCGCGCCATTACTGAGTGATGGACTTGCAAATTACACGCCTGGAGTTTCTGAAAGAAGAAGCGGAACAACGAAATATCTGCATGGAGGGCTCAAAAACAAATCCGCGCAGACGATTTGAAACCAGACCGTTGCAGGAACGAAATCTTACGATGCGTTTGGAAACGTGCTTGCATCTACGGGAAGCTGGAGCGGCAATTCTGGATACGGTGGAAACTTCGGCTACCAAACCGACCCGGATTCCGGACTGAAACTATTAGGCCATCGCTACTACGATTCTTCGATAGCTAGGTTCATCACCCGCGACCCAGCAAAAGACGGACGAAACTGGTACT
>CAZJKW010000191.1:0-1880 GCA_964546835.1 uncultured Fimbriimonadales bacterium | reverse complement strand
GCCAAAACCCCTTCCGGCGTACATTCATACTCTTCGTCACCAATCATCGAAGCCAATTTGCCCTTCCAGCTCAGTGATAGAATTTGCTTTCCTTCATCATTTGGCTCTAACTTTGCAATTCGTGTATCCTCAACGGCCCCTGCTGGAAGACCTTTCACTCGATAACCGACTTCTTTATCAAACGGATAACCCATCGCTATCAATCCATCAGTTACTGCCAATTCCTTAACTTCTTTGGGTTTTTCATTGTTTGAAGTTGCAGGTTCTAAATTGCTTGCGTTGGTTTCAGTATTTTTATTGCAACCAAAAGCGACTAAGGCGAAACAGACAAGAAATAGTAACTTAGTTCTCATTATTTCACCGTATAACTTTTGAGCATCATGACACTGGTTTGAGATGCGCCCGTTACTGTTGCAATGGTTTCTTTGTTTCTAACCAAACCAACACCCGGAGAAAACCACGCAATTTGCTCGTTCCTCATTTTAATTTTGTCTCTTGTAAACACCATTACTGACTCGAATCTTTCACACTTAAATCTACCAGCAAGGGAATCGGCTTCAACTTGCCCTCTGCCGGTAATTCCGGCCTGCATTGCACCAACGCCTCCAACTCCCGGATAGGGGCCGCTGCCGTTCCATCGAATCGTTTCATCCAGTTTATAAGGATAAGGAGCCCAAGGCAATGGAGACGAAAAACTCAACGCATTTGCATTAGCCGCTTTTGCACCGGTCTGGTAAATCCCTTTGCTATTTGAAACCAGAAACACGGTGGCAATCAATTTTTTGTTTTCATCATAAAACTCTAAATTGGCTTTGGTTTCATTAGCACCTTTTGTAACTTTTCCGACTTTCATGATTCGGTTAACCGAGGTGCGCTCACTGCGACCATCCGCAAGAACAACTTGGCTTTCGATGAAATAGGTCCACGCGTTACCTTCGGTTAATGGTAATAAGTCAGCGGCAGTTTTTGCGGAGTTTGTTACTACGGGTTGTTTCTTGCCTGTTTTAGGCCCGTCTGTTCCCGGACTACAACCGGCAAAAACAAGTGAGATGGAAATTAGGGTTATTGCAATACTTTTCATGGCGTTTTTTTGCTCTTAGATTGGTTAATCAAATCAATAGCGGACTGTGCCAAATCTTCATCAGAAATGTTGGTGATGACCGCCGTAGAATACTTCATTTCTTGCTTGGCAAACGGTGCGGCGATTGCAACCCCGTCCACCACGAACAACAGTTGACAACCCGGATAACGGTGCGTATAGTTCCAAAGGCGGTTCCGTCCTTCGGTGGTTAGATCCAAACTCACCGAATACGACTCCCCCTCGCCGTTTGACCTCGGGAGTGATTCCAGGTTAGCGCCCGTCACATGCTGCTCAGTCAGGATTACCCAAACTCGTTTCAACAGTCTGTTGACCGGTGCCGCCAGTTGTTCTCTGCGAGAATCCGAATAGAGTGCCTGCAATTTTGAAGCCACATCCTCCCGGGAACCGGACTTCTTCATCACTTCCCAGGTTTCATCGTAAACCGCCAAAAATGTGGAGTTGTCAGCATCCAATTTGTCTTTAATGAGTCGGTGGTTCATCGTCCTTCGAACCAAATCGCTACTAAACCCAACAACAATCTCCCCTATCACCTTTCTGGTTCCAGATGAACCTGGTAGGTCAAGTTCAATTGGAACCCGAACAAAAATTCCGGTCCGCATGGATGCTTTCGAAATCTGGTCGGTTGGTGTGCCATCCAATCGGGTGTTCAAGTCATTCTCTAATTCGGTCCTCTTGACGATATCTCCGTTGATTGCGCCATCAATGTCCGACGCTTTCCAAGTAACTGACTCCGGCGGAATTTCGTTGTAATCAATTTTGTTGAAAGCACTTACCAATT
>CAZJKW010000190.1:0-1907 GCA_964546835.1 uncultured Fimbriimonadales bacterium | reverse complement strand
GGCATCGGTCTCTTCGATTGAATCTCCACCGGACCTTACAATGACTAGTTCGTCGTTTACTTTGAGTTCAAATTGAGCCGGCGCAGCATCCATACTCCCATCATTTTCGGCATTTTGCAAATCAATATTCACCAGTCGGCTAAACTTGCTGGCATGTTCCCAGTCTTGGCTCTTGCCTTTTTGACGCCCGCTCAATTGGCAACGTCAACACAAATCCTCAACTGGATTCGAACGGTAGACATTCGGCCAGACGGAGCTGTGTTTGCCATTGCCGGAGAAGAAAAAGAGATTAGGATTTACGACACAAAAACAGGTCAATACAAACGAACCTTAGTTGGGCCCAAAAGTCATATTAATTCAGTCGCTTATTCAAAAGATAGCAAACTTATTGCAACTTGTGGAGATGAAAACAGCATTCGAATTTTTGATGCTGGCGGCACAAAATTATTGAGAACTATTGATTCAGGCACATCCTATGTAACGCAATTGGGTTGGATTGGCGATACAAAACAACTGGTAACTTCCGGCTACGACAATTTTGTTAAGATATGGGACGTTGAGTCTGGACAATTACTGCGCAAAATGCCAAGAATGTCCGGAGATGTTTTAGGAATTGCGATTTCCCCAACAGGCGAAACGATTTTTGCATGCAGTTATGATGAATCCATTTTTTATAAAACCTCTAATGGTAGCGTTACAAAAAAATTGTCTCCGGGTCAAATTATGACTGCATCTTTTTCGCCAGACGGCAGAACCCTTGCGACCGATAGCAATAACGGCCAATTGGTTCTTTGGGATACAAGCAGTTACCAATTGCTCTTCTCAACAGGAACATCTCATCCTGTAATTGGCGCCATTACTTTTTCACCGGATGGAAACTTCGTTGTCATCGGTAATTATTCAAACAATATCGAAGTTCGCAATGCTCGAACCGGAAACTTAATCAAAAAACTACAAGGTCACAAACAGAACGTCAGCGCATTGGACTTTTCCACAAATGGGGAATTGCTGCTAAGCGGTTCATACGATGGCTCAGCAGTTATGTGGAATTTCGCCACCGGCGAAATTTTGTTCAAAATAAACCCAAAACCATAATGGACTTTCTCAAACAGCTCTCAGAAAAAATCCTCATTGTTGATGGCGCGATGGGATCGCGATTAAGCCAACTCGGGTTCGCATCTGCCCCTTATTGCATTGCAACAATGACTGCTCCCGAATTAGTGCAAAAAGTGCATGAAGAATATCTTGAAGCGGGTGCCGACGCTATTGAAACCAATACATTTTTCGCAAATCGTTTTCGCCTTTCAGCAGCAGGCTGCGATATTGAACCGTATGAAATCTGTTTACAAGCCGCAAAAATTGCTCGACAAGCCGCCAGAGACAAGTTGGTGTTGGGAGCAATTGGGCCGTGCGGCAAACCCCTTGCGCCTTTAGGCGTGATTGACCTTGACGATGCAAAGAGGGAATTTGAACTCCAAGCCCAAGCATTGTTTGAAGGGGGAGTTGATGCAATTATTTTAGAAACGATTTCCGATATGGCAGAAATGGAAATTGCAATTGAGACCGTAAAAAACGCTGTCAATTTGCCTTTGATTGCCTGCAAAAGTTTTATTGAAGATGGAGAAACACTCTCCGAAGGATTCCCAAGTCGAGCAGCCAAATTGATGTTGGAGTGGGGTGCAGATTGTGTTGGAGCCAATTGTGTTGTCGGTCCACAAAGAATGTTTGAAATCGTTCGATGGATGGCTGAAGTTGCGGATTCAAAAATTCTCGCAATGCCCACTCCCGGAATGCCTCAATTAGTGAGAGGGACTTATGCATATGACACCAATCCAGAGTATTTTGGAAAGGCAGCAGCGCGTTTAGCAGACGCCGGAGCGAATATGATAGGGGGATGCTGTGGCGCA
>CAZJKW010000189.1:0-1952 GCA_964546835.1 uncultured Fimbriimonadales bacterium | reverse complement strand
GGAATGGTTGCGATGTAATTGCCATATTCGCGAGCATAAATTTGAAGGCGGTCCATTGGCAAACAGCCCTCTCGCCATGCCGTGTAAAACGGGTGCTTGTTGATATCAAATTGGTTGACGATTTGGCGAATTTCCTCGATGCGGTTCATGTTGTTTCCTATTATGAATTGTGTTGAATTTCTGGCGGAGCGGGTGGGATTCGAACCCACGATTCGCCTTTCGACGAATACGCGATTTCCAGTCGCGCTCCTTCGACCACTCGGACACCACTCCAGCGAAGTTGGATTATGGCACTCGTGGGTTGAAGGGGTACGCTTTGTCCATCTATGAACGATGCCAATCCGGGTTCGATTCTTGTTGGGAAGGGTGAGGATTTCGTATACCTTTTGACCAAATACGCCAATCGCCACGGCTTGATTGCCGGGGCGACAGGGACAGGGAAAACGGTAACGTTGCAAGTTCTTGCCGAGGGGCTTGCCCTGCAGGGAGTCCCGGTGTTTATGGCGGATGTGAAAGGGGATTTAAGCGGGATGTGCCAACCGGGCGGTGGCAAAGAGGTTTTTGAAAAGCGCGCCGCTGATATCGGACTGACCGACTATTCGCACTTTTCTTTACCGGTTACGTTTTGGGATTTGTTTGGAGAAAAGGGGCATCCCATAAGAGCAACGGTTTCGGAAATGGGACCTCTTCTATTATCGAGATTATTGAATTTGAACGATGTGCAAGAAGGTGTTTTGAATTTAACCTTTAAGCTGGCGGATGATGAAGGTCTATTGTTGTTGGACTTAAAGGATTTGCGAGCGATGCTGACAACCGTTGCAGAAAACGCGAGTCAATTAACCAAAGAATACGGAAATGTTTCATCGGCATCGGTTGGGGCAATACAAAGAAACCTTTTGGTTTTGGAACAACAAGGCGCGGAAATGTTTTTTGGAGAACCCGCACTTGATCTTTATGACATGATGCGGACAACGCAGGACGGAAAAGGCACGATTAATATTCTTGCAGCGGACAAATTAATTAATAACCCGCGACTTTATGCGACGTTTTTACTGTGGTTGTTGAGTGAACTTTTTGAAGAGTTGCCCGAAGTCGGTGATTTGGATAAACCGAAACTGGTTTTCTTTTTTGATGAAGCGCATTTGTTGTTTAGCGATGCACCTCCGGGACTCATTGAAAAAGTTGAGCAGGTGGTTCGATTGGTTCGTTCTAAGGGCGTCGGCGTGTTTTTTATTACACAAAATCCAATTGACATACCGGATACGGTTTTGGGACAATTGGGAAATAGAGCGCAGCACGCTTTACGCGCATTTACACCGCGCGACCAAAAAGCGGTGCGTGTTGCTGCGGAAACTTTTCGCGTGAATCCCAATTTCAAAACGGAAGAAGTGATTACTCAGCTTGCCGTTGGAGAAGCGTTGGTATCAGTTTTAGAAGAAAAAGGAACGCCATCCATTACGCAAAAAACAATGATACGACCGCCATCATCTCGCGTTGGACCTGCGACGGATGCAGAAAGAGAGTTGGTGATTAACAGCAGTCAGGTTTTTGGGAAATATAAAACGACGATTGATCGAGATTCTGCATTTGAAGTTTTGAAATTGCGGGCTGAAAAAGCAGTTCGTGAATCTGAAATTGAAGCGCGCGAATTGGAAGAGGCGAAAGAGCGAGCGCGGATGGAAAAAGAGGTTGCGAGAAGACCCGTTGGAAGACCGCGCGATTCGATTTTGGAATCGGTTGCCAAGAGTGCAGCACGAAGTGCGGGTTCTCAGTTGGGTCGGAGTATTTTGCGTGGAGTTTTGGGGAGTATTTTTAAGAGACGATAATTTAAGTTTTGTCACCGCCCAGGAAATTTTCCAGTGCGTCTCCGATATCGCCGGGCAGTTTGTCGGCGATGCCGGAGGATGCCAATAGTTGTGGGATTTGGTGTGCGTTTTCTTGAATGAAGTCCA
>CAZJKW010000188.1:0-2147 GCA_964546835.1 uncultured Fimbriimonadales bacterium | reverse complement strand
TTTCCAGCAGCATACAGACTTAAAAATATTCCGAATAACAGATACCTAACTATCGGCATTAGAGATAGAGAAAAGGCGGGACAGTGGAAAAATCGGGGGTACAATCTGATCAATTGTGGCAAAAAATGAAAAAAACAGAATTGCAAGAGCGAAGAAAAGCACTGCGGTATCAAGTGAATTGGGAAGCGATTGTTAAAGGAAAGCGCCATACACAGACTGACTTCATTGAAGTCAGTACGCTTGTCAACCTGAGTTCGCGAGGCGCCTTTTTCCAATTAAATAATCGCATCGAAGTGGGAACCAAGGTGGAACTGTATATTCGACTACCGAACGGAGAAGAGAGATGGTTGATGTATACAGGCAAAGTTATTCGATGTGAAGCCGTGTCGCACCAAGTTGGCATTGCCATGTTGTTTCAAAAAGCTCGCCCTTGGATAGTAGATAATCCAAATCTAATTTTGGATAAATCCGACATTTAAACCAAAACTTAACTTGGCCGATATATTCCTCAACACAAGTTTCCCTTAGCAGGGGAAACGGTCATAAATAAATTTTGCAATTTGGGATTCCCTACTCAAAAAAGAGGTTAATAAATAATGTTAAACGAATATCAAACAAACCCAGAACGTTTGCCCAGTCGAGAACATAACCGGGCGCAACTCCTGCGCTTTTTAACCAAACAACTGCAAATCGTAACCGATCTGATTGTATTGGTTTTGGCATTTCAGGTTTCTTATTTATTGAGGTTCGACTTTTTGATTCCTGAAAAAGAGTTGCAGCATTTCCTCCCCAAACTGTTCTTTGTGGTTGCGATACAGGTTGTGACGTTGAGATTTACAGGAGTTTATTCGTTTATTTGGCGTTATGTTGGCATCACGGAATTGCGCGTTTTCCTGAAAGCTGCCGTTATATCTAGTTTGCCGCTTTTGACGGTTCGTCTTTTGCTACCTGGTCAGTTTCAGAAATGGCAAGTTCCCCTATCGATCATTTTAATGGATACCGCACTGGCATTCAGTGGTGTCCTGGGTGTGCGGATCTTGCGCCGCATCTTGTATGAGCAATCGGCAAGACGACAAAAAATCTCCCGTTCCAGTCTGAATAAAAAAATACCGGTATTGCTAATTGGCGCGGGACGCGCCGGAATGTTGGTGACGAGAGAAGTAAATGAACGTGGCAATACCGATCTGCTGATTAAAGGATTTGTCGATGATGATTTGACCAAACAAGGGTCGGTCATTTTAGGCGTAAAAGTGCTGGGCACCACAAACGACCTGCCGCGCCTCGTTGCCGAGTTGAAGATTGAGCACGTGGTTATTTGTCTTGCGCAGGCGACGCGCAAGGATTTTCGGAGAATCCTCGATATTTGTGAAAGGATTCCGGTCAAAGTAAAGACCATTCCCGGTTTGTTTGAAATCCTGCAAGGAAAAGTAAAGGTCAGCCGGATTCGTGATTTGCAAATTGAGGATTTGCTGGGACGTGAACCTGTACAATTGGATGAAGCACAAACCAGAAAGTTTATCTCAGGGAAAACGATTATGGTTACTGGCGCTGGCGGTTCGATTGGCTCTGAACTCGCCAGACAAGTTGCGCTGTTTCAGCCAGAACAATTATTGCTGGTTGAACGCTCCGAGTTCGCGTTATTTGAAATAGATCGAGAATTGAGCAAACTTGATCTTAACGCCAAATCCATCTCTTTGATTGCCGATATTAATGATGAATCTCGAATGCGAGACATATTTGCTACTTATCGACCGCAAGTGGTGTTTCACGCCGCCGCGCATAAGCATGTGCCGTTAATGGAACTGAATACTTCGGAAGCGGTGAAAAATAATGTTCTCGCTACTCATCGGCTGGGACGACTGGCTGGAGAATTTCAGGTTGAAACTTTTGTCCTGATTTCTACGGATAAAGCGGTTCGACCCACCTCCGTCATGGGAGCCACGAAACGCATGGCAGAATTGGTCATACAGTTTCTAAACAACCGGTTTGCGACTAACTATGTCGCGGTGCGCTTTGGTAATGTTATCGGGTCGGCAGGTTCGGTTATTCCAATTTTCCGCGATCAAATACGCAATGGCGGGCCGGTCACCGTAACCCACCCGGAGATGGTGCGGTATTTTATGACCATTCCAGAGGCTGCCCAACTG
>CAZJKW010000187.1:0-2194 GCA_964546835.1 uncultured Fimbriimonadales bacterium | reverse complement strand
TGCAGAGAATGGGCCGATATACGAATCTCGAATCTCACAAGCATGTCCAATAATTAGCGGTCCGCGGAGCGTACTGTTGATAACGTTCGCTCCTTTTTCAACTGTCACAAGTCCTTCGATGACCGAATCATGACAATCGCCCTCGATTCGGTGTTCAAGATTCCCCAAAATCAAACGATTCGCATCCAACATGGCCTCTACAGTCCCCGTGTCTTTCCACCAACCGGTAATCACATGACTTTTTACACTTTTGCCTTGGTCAATCAACTTTTGAATTGCATCGGTGATTTCAAGTTCCCCTCGGAAAGAAGGTTTTAAAGTGTCAATTGCCGGAAAAATTGTTGGACTGAACAAATAAACTCCTACCAATGCAAGATTAGATTTTGGCTCTTTTGGTTTTTCCTCCAATCGAACAACTTGGTCTCCACGTAATTCAGCAACTCCAAATTCCGACGGATTTGGAACCGCAGTTAATAAGATCGATGCGTCAAATTGGCTGCTTTCAAATTCAGAAACTAACTCATTGACTCCGCTTTTAATTAAATTGTCACCCAAGTACATAATAAAATTATCTTCACCTAAAAAGCGCTGCGCCGTTTTTACCGCGTGCGCCAAACCAAGCGGGGCATCCTGCTTGATAAAACTAAATGTAACATCCCACCGTTCGCCTGTGCCAAGCGCATCACGAATCTCTTGTTCTGAATCCCCTACAATAATTCCAATGTCACGAATTCCTGCAGAACGAATTGCTTCAATTCCGTATTCGATAACGGGCTTATTGGCAACGGGAACCAATTGTTTAGCGATGCTATTCGTAATCGGTCTTAGACGGGTTCCTTTTCCGCCAGCAAGAATTAATGCCTTCATTGGATTTTAGTTTAACACTTCGACGGATTTCGATACGACCATTATTTCAGTGCGAGACTCAAAGCCGGAAAATTTGCCTTGTACAAATGCGGTCGGCTCTTTCGAGCCAAACCGATTGGAATATTCACCCGACACAATTTCCAGTCTTTCAACACCTTCAATCGTAAACACCGCATGAGATTCTCCGGAGGCAACTATGATTCGGTTCTGTTCAACCGTCACCTTTGCAGATGGATGGAAAACAAAATTAAGAACGGCGCCGTCAGCTGTCACTTGGTCGGTGATATGAAACCTCTGGTCCGTTTTCTCAATCTGTCTTCGATGAGTTTCTCCGGTATACCAACGGCAACTCCAGCCCTTTTCAGAAGGAAACACCTTCGCCCTTTTTCCCCACATAAAGGGTCCCAACATTTCACTTTGGTTCCGGCCCGGATAAAAGACCGTTGTATGGTATGCAGTGCTCCGAAATCGGTCGCGACCAACTGGGTCCTCCTGATAAGCGTAAACCCCGGGGTCAACCAAAATTGGGTCTTTGCCGATAAACAGGACCACGCTCAGGGCATCGGCATGCCCATGGGCAGCAATCGTCCCCAATCCAAGTTCACCGTGATCCAAAAGAAAGTATACGGAACTATCTCTCCAAAGGGTGTATCCCCCGGTAAAAGTACGAGGTTTTACATCCAACTGGTTGACAAATGCCTCGTTCGAGCACCTATTAAGTAAAGCCAACGCCAAGGCATCGCTGTTCGGAGTCATTGACAAAGGAGGCACATCAAGGAACGTAGCAACAGCATTACCAACCAAATCTAACCGGCTAACGGAATCAAAGGGGAACATGACACGACCGTCGTCTTCATCGCCAACTTGGGGCAAATGACCCGTTTCCAATCTTAACCATCGGGCTGCTTCAAGACTCTGATGAAGAACCTCGAGCGCTTCTTGACGAATCTTGCGACCTTTCTCTGACGCAATTACAAATGGGTACAAAACCAGTTCCCAAATGAACGGAAGATATCCAAACGACTGCTCAAGCGAAATGCCGTCCTGACTGAACTGGCGAATGATTTCACGTTCAAGACCCCGTATGGAATCTTCAAAAAGAGAATCCATGCTGGAGAACAAACTGGAAATGGCCGCAATACCGGCATATTCGGCCAGCAGGTGGTTGTTAGCACTGCTTCCAAGACTAAGGTGGTCTTTGCAGTAGAGCGCCTGTTTGATGGCAAGGGCGAGCGCGGGCTCGATCTCGTCGGGCTTAATGTCTCCCGTCAATCGCAAAACTTGGTAGAGGACAACGTTTCGAACTCCCATCTCAATACCGCTTGTG
>CAZJKW010000186.1:0-2204 GCA_964546835.1 uncultured Fimbriimonadales bacterium | reverse complement strand
GACTTTGATGTAGACATTGATATAACATCATTTGTTGGAAACAACGAGCTAACAATACGTGATTATGTTCCATCCTCATTTAATATATTCAATACAGATGCTACAGTAGAGACAATTGGAAACCAAAAAGTAATTCCAATCACTTACATTAAGTCCGCTGCAAACCTTAAGGCGTTTGTCGGAGAACGCGACGGCACGGTTTGTACTAGCACGAACGCTCCCAAAGCAGTTGAATGGGCTTTGAATCAAGGCGAAAAAGTCCTCTTTTTTCCTGATCAGCATTTAGGACGAAACACAGGTGTCAAACTGGGTTATGACCCAATCAAGGACACGATTGTGTGGGATCCGTTTAAGCCGCTTGGCGGTAACACTCAAGAACAAATCGCTTCTTCAAAGTTTATTCTTTGGAAAGGTCACTGTTCTGTTCATCAGCGATTTACGGTAGAACAAATTGAAAAAGCAAAACACAAATATCCAAGCGTGAATATTTTAGTGCACCCCGAATGTCCGATCGAAGTCGTCTCTCAAAGCGACTTTAACGGTAGCACCGAGTTCATTATTAAAACAGTTGAATCTGCAGACCCCGGTACGGTTTGGGCAATCGGAACCGAAATCAACTTGGTCAAGCGATTAGCAAATGAAAACCCGAACAAAACCATCTTTTGTTTAGATGAAATGATCTGCCCCTGTTCAACAATGTATCGAATTCATCCAAGTTTTCTTCTTTGGTCATTGGATAACCTTATCAATGGCAATCCGCAAAACATTATTGAGGTTCCTCCAAAAACCAAGCAGTTTGCGAAAATTGCACTCGATCGGATGTTAACAATTGTCTGATTACTTCAAACCGGCGCACGCTTTTCCTGATACTGTTTCGTTTTGGAAAGTTATCGTCATCGAAGAAGTTTCTTGATTACCGTTCATCCATTGAATCATCACAACGCCGTTTTCATTGCTCACGATTTTTCCGTTCTTGCCTAAGATCGCAAACACTTCTTCTTTCGACATTCCCGGTTTCACTTTTTCATAATCTTTCATCGTAAATTCCGTCTTGTCAGAACCGGTCGGTGTGTAATCAATTTCCGGGCTCTTTTCGGGCTTTGCACTTTTCGATTCTTCTGAAGGAATTTCAACAGCAGGTTTAGGCGTCAATTGATTTGGGTTTTTCATTTTTGACTCGTTCATCTTGTTTTCCGGAACAACTGCAGGTGATTCGTTACTTGATTCGCCACCACATCCTGTCAACACAGCCATCATCAAAACTCCAAGCCAACTCAATTTCATAGAACTGATTATCCCGCTAAAATGAAGCATGGATACAACTTGGCTGGCGATTTTGGTCTTTCTTGCAGCTTTGCTTTATTCCAGCGTCGGTCATGCAGGTGCATCGGGCTATCTCGCTGCCATGGCCATCATGAATGTCCCTCAAGTCCAAATGAAGCCCACCGCATTGGTACTCAATATCCTCGTTGCAACCATCGGTTCCATCCAGTTCATTCGAAAAGGCGCTTTCGACTTAAAGACGTTTTTGCCGTTTGCCCTCGTGTCGGTTCCTGCTGCATTTGTTGGGGGCATGATTCATCTACCCGGAAACATTTACAAGTACATCATCGGAGCCACACTTCTCGTTGCCTCCTTAAGGATGGTCTTTGATCTCAAAGAACGAGAAAACAGACCCATTCCTTTATGGGCTCCAATCGTCATAGGCCTTGCAATTGGTCTTATCAGCGGAATGGTTGGGGTAGGTGGTGGAATTTTCCTTAGTCCGCTATTGATTCTCGCCGGTTGGGCCACACCTCGTGTGACCGCCGGTATTTCCGCGCTATTCATCTTGGTCAACTCTCTCAGCGGTTTGGCAGGACAGATCACGAGTTTGCAAAGATTGCCGGATGCAATTTGGGTTTTGATTCCGGCAGCTTTGGCGGGCGGAATCTTGGGGTCCTGGTACGGAAGCAATCGTGCCGGTAGCCGTACGTTCAAGGTGCTGCTTGCCGGGGTTCTCTTGATTGCCGGGATTAAGATGTATCTCTGAAATTTACTCATATACTTCTTAAGTGCTCGAGAAGCCCATTTGTCAAGTATTTTTTCAAAAATGGATTAAAAACCCCGTATTCCTACCGGGTATGGAGATTCGTTTTTAGGGGTGAATCGTTGTCATTGAACTCAAAACGGTAAAATGGGAGTTAGAAAATTATGGATAACGG
>CAZJKW010000185.1:0-2209 GCA_964546835.1 uncultured Fimbriimonadales bacterium | reverse complement strand
CTCGACAATTCCCGTTCGGCTCGGATTAACGCCAACATCCTTGATTGTAATCGGCCCGCCTATCAACGCCGATGCAACCAACAAAAATGATGCCGATGAAATATCACCCGGAATTTTCATTTCAATTCGATTCGGCAAACCGGGTTCTAACTCAATCGAATTCTTCTTAATTTCAATTTTGCAGCCCGCCCCCATTAACATTCGTTCTGTATGGTCTCGAGTCAAAACCGCTTCCCTCACAACGGTTTTTCCTTTCGCAAACAATCCTGCCAACAAAATTGCCGATTTTACTTGTGCGCTCGCCACAGGCAAGGTGTAATCAATTCCAACCAATTCGGAATGGCGAATCACAATGGGTGGAAAATCTCCTTCAATTTCTGCGCCCATCAATCTAAGCGGCTCAACAATGCGCCGCATCGGCCGTTTGGAAAGGGACTCATCTCCGGTTAATGAAACGTTCAATCCCAATCCACATATCAAGCCGGAAGTCAATCGCATCGTCGTTCCGCTGTTTCCACAAAATAGCGGCGTATCAACCGATTTCAATTCCGATGGAAAAAATTCCACATTCCCAAATTTCGAATCAATTCGCGCACCCAACTCCTGAAGAATCCGAAGCGTATCTTCACAATCTTGTCCACGCAAAGGGTTTTTAACTAATCCGCCATTTTTTGCAATTGCGCTTAACATATAAGCGCGATGCGTTAAGCTTTTATCACTCGGAGGGCGCACTTCACCCCAAAATTGTCTTACTGGACCATAAATTACGCGTGCCAAGCGATTTTTGCCTTTCTTGATGCTTCAAAAAAGTCCAGTAACGCTTGCTGTTGATCGCTGTCTACCGCTTTTCGCAACTCTTTCAACAAATATTCCAAATCTTCCAATGCAGAAACAATTTGTTCACGATTCGTAGAAAAAACATTCGCCCACAATTCAGGATTCTGTCCTGCCACTCGTGTTAAATCATCCCACGCAGGCCCCGCAATTTCTGGATGGACCAAATTCGCTCCCATCTGAATCAAAACTCCCGCCAATGCGTGCGGAATATGGTCGAGAATCGCTGCATGCCGGTCATGCTCTTCAGGAGTCAATATCACCGGCTTTGCTCCAAGACTCAAGACCAAACTCTTAATCGCGTCCAAAGCGCTTCCATCCGTCCTTTCGGTCGGCGTCAAAACCCATGTCCGCTCGGCAAACAAATCTGCCGAAGCCGAAGAAACTCCACCCGATTCGCTCCCCACCATCGGATGCCCACCCACAAATCGGGGCCCAAACCGCAAAGGATAAGTGCTCGTCCATTGAACCACCTGACCCTTAACACTGCTGGTATCGGTGACAATGCAGTTCACCTTGCAAAAAATGTCCGCTTCAACCAAACAAGGAACCACTTGGTTAGGGGGAACGGCGATAATCAAAATGTCCGCATCGGCAAGATGGTTCAACGTGTCGTACGATTGGTCAACGCAACCTTTATCCTCAGCAGATTCAAGGACGGAAGTGTCTACGTCAAAACCAATCACCCGCTTGGCAACACCCACCTCTTTCAGCCGAAGCCCTATCGAGCCGCCAACCAATCCAAGGCCGACGATTCCCACAGTTCCGTAGTTAACGCGTTTCATTCAGCAACCCTGAAACTATTGTTCCGTGTTCCATCCAATTCTTATCGGACGGCCGAAATGGGAGATTCGGAGTCGCAGTGCCTAATTTACGACTTTGTTTTTGTTTCGGGCGTAATCCGCGCTCTTCGCAACCCAATCCCGAAACGCATCCGCATCATTCAAAACCTGGTGAGGCATAATCACGTATTCTGGCATCGGCGGCTGCTCCGGACCCGGCTTAAACGGCTCGGCACCCTCCAACTGAAGGGCTTGGTCCCGGTCTTCCGGCGACAACTTAAGGCCAACCGAATCATCCAGCAAGATGGCAAACATCTTTTCGCCTGAATAAACGCCCATGCCCCCAAACATCTTGCGGGCGCGAACATCCAGGCCTTCGCTGGCTTTCATGACCTGTTCATAACGAGAGGGGCGATACGCAGTAGACATCCTTTCAGAACACAAACGCCGGGCAAATTTGACTCTGGCGAAGCGGCTAACTCAGTCCCAAAGCCGACCCGAAACGTTGGCAGATTATACCTTCAAAAGGGGGCAGTCTGGCTGGATATCGTCTATCGATCGGGTCAGATGGGGAGAGTTTCTTTAGCTTCGGC
>CAZJKW010000184.1:0-2213 GCA_964546835.1 uncultured Fimbriimonadales bacterium | reverse complement strand
GCAAGAAACGGTCACTTTGGCAATCCGTCTTTTCCATGGGAAGATGTATCTGCCGCAGAACGGTTGGTTTAAGTTCGTGGGTTTGCTTTTAGTTGGATTTGAGGAAGCCCTTTCAAATCCACATATCGAAAGGGTGTGAAAGTCTATGTTAGGACTGGTTGTATTAAATTTGTTTGCATCGTTTTCGATGTCAAATTGTGAAATTGATCGAGATGAAGCCAAAACAATCGTTGCAAAGTTCCTAGAAATTTCTTCAAGGGACCAAAGGGGACAGTTGCTGGGTCCACCTTTGGAAGCGATAGATATTAAAAATGATGATTTTGATGAACAACCCAATGAATTCGCATTTTGGGTTAACCGGGGGCTGATTGCAGTCAACAAAATAAACAGTTCAGTAACTTATTTTGCAGTGGATTATCGGAAAGAGTCTTATCCTTTACCGGCTTGGAACGAAAACCAGATGATGCCCAAAAATGAATTGATTGAAAGGGCTAACTACTATTGGCAAAAAGCGGGTCATAAAGATAAAATTATTTTTAGAGATTATGAAAGGTGGATGGCAGATGCAGCTACTGAGAACATGTTCAATATGTACTTTACAATAATTCGCAATGGAATCTCATTGCATCCAATGTACATGGCACACCTGGGATTAGAACATGTGACCGGTAGATTGTGTTTGCTTTCCGCGCCGATTGCTCCAAAAGAACCAATTCAAATTAGGTCGATTGTAGACAAAACAACTGCATTTTCAAACATGATTTCTTATCTTGGCAAAAGGACAAATCAATCGCTTTTTTGTATTCGCAAGTCGGTTTCTCTTGTATCATGGGCCCCACGCGCGGATGATCTTCAAAATCAATTTTGTGAATTGACTACACTGGACAAAAGGAACGGAGAAGAGAATCAAGGGGTTTGGACTTATTGGGCTGAAATAGTTGCTCCGTTAGATAACGATCATGCTGTTCCGACTGTCATGTATTGGGTTAATGTCAATGCCTCCGATGGCAGAGTTTTTGGCGCGAGTAGAAACGGATGCATGCTTGGTGATACTGACCATACGAGAAAGCCACTTTGGCTCGAGTGGGAGTCCGGTGAGTCCAAATTAGTTTTTCAACGGAAAACTGAAAACGTTTTAAATTCGGAAATGAAACAAACGCGAATAACCGAGCGACCTCAAAGCGGCAAAGAGCTAATAATTTTGAGAGGCAACGTCGTCTTCTTAGTTGTGTATGACTCTACTTCTGGACTTATCTGGGCAAAAGACGGCAAAGTATGGAAAGGCGCAAAGCCAAGCGAAAACCTTAAAAAAGCGATCGAGAAATTAGTCCGGTAACCCGTCAATAATCGTATTTTCAATGTCCACGTTTGATTCGATGTCTCCGGCAAGAACGGAATGAGTAATTTTTCCGTCACACTTTATCCGAGAACCCGCTAAAACAACCGTGTCTGAAATGGATTCGCATTCCACGATCGCGTTTTCACCCACAACGACTCCAGTTCCAATAGTTCCATTAACAATCGCCCCATTCCCTATCTTGATTCCATCATTGATTAACCAGCGATTGCATTCCAAAAAAGAATCTAACGTGCCCGTATCAAACCATGAACCGGTCAGTATTTTCGCCAGCACGCTGTGTCCATCGTCAATCAACAGTTGAATCGCATCTGTAATCTCAAATTCACCCCTTGCACTGGGTTCCAATTTCGGCAATACCGACCAAAGTGTCTTATCAAAAAAATAAACCCCAGCCATCGCAAATTTCGATTCGGCAACGGCAGGTTTTTCGACTAATTTCAAAATCTTATCGCCGTCCAAATTTGCAACACCATATCTTCTTGGGTCTTCTACTTCCATAACTAAATTAACATTTGCAGGTTTTTCCGACAAAAACTTTTGTTTCAAAGGAACAAAGCTGCTTTCAAAAATAGAGTCTCCAAGCAGCAACACAAAATCATCATTGTCAACAAAATTTTCTGCAAATGAAACCGCATGTGCAAGTCCCTTTGGCTCGATTTGACGAACATAGGACAAGTTGATTCCAAATTCAGAGCC
Organism: uncultured Fimbriimonadales bacterium; assembly: GCA_964546835.1. Classification (GTDB taxonomy): domain Bacteria; phylum Armatimonadota; class Fimbriimonadia; order Fimbriimonadales; family ATM1; genus JAHCHL01. The sequence continues at coordinate 157 of CAZJKW010000184.1, read as the reverse complement.
GGTTCCAAGAGACTCTTTCATTTGATTTTCGTTCTCGCCAACCACTATGCAAACATCGGCAATTTCCAATTCATTCAATTTGTCAAACGCATAATGAAGCGTTGGTTTGTTAGCCAACGGTAGGAGCGGCTTTGGAATTCGGTGAGTTAATGGATAT
>CAZJKW010000183.1:0-2235 GCA_964546835.1 uncultured Fimbriimonadales bacterium | reverse complement strand
GAATTTCGTCATCGGTCGGCTCAATGTTTTTTTCAACGGCGGCCTGAACAATCAACTGGCGTTGAATGAAGGCATCCAGCAACTGGCTTCGACGCTGATCGTTATCGGCTTGATTGGCGGAATCCTGAGACTCGAAATCTGAAAGCCTTGCTTTGACGAATCGCTCGAATGCGGAATAGTGCTCCGGTGAATCGTTGATTTCGACAATCACGGGTGATTTATCGTCCGCTCCTTCCGGTCGCGATGACGAAGAGGAGCGACAGCCGGTCAGCCAGCCGCAAAACACCAAAACGGCAAGCGCAATAAATTTGATTCGCATAAAAGCAATTGTCCCGGAGAAAATTAAGCACCCAAAATAATGGCGGATTGTACGACGCTCGCTGTGGCGGCTGCAAGAAGGCATGAAGTCGTTCATCCTGACTTTCGGACTCATACAAATAGCAAAAGGCTCGCACGAATCAATATCCATGCGAGCCTTTTCGCTTTGCTTCATGAAGATTTCAATCAAGGCGTCCAAAGCGGAAACACGTCCCAGGCATCCTTGAACCATTCGGTATAGAAAGATTCCGGGTCGTCTCTGTCGCCCCATCTGAATCTGGATCGAAGCTTGAAGTTATTGCCGTATTGATCCGTCCAACCACTTACTGAGTCATAGTTCAATTCAATCCCTGTCAACCCGATTGAGGCAAGAGTAAACAATTCATTTGCTTCGGAAATGCCATTATGATTTCTATCAACCCACAATTTCAAATTTTCAAACCCTGCGTCTCCCCTGTCAACCATTCCATTTTCGTTTCCGCCGCTTCTGCCTCGGTCAAGCTCGGCCAGGGCTAGCCAGCCATTTCCCTGTCCGGTTTGCACTGGTTCTCCGTAAGGTCCTACCTGATCGGTAAAATTGCCAAACAACTCTTTCCCGCTGTCAATCACTCCGTTGCCATTTCGGTCAAGAGCCAACCAGGCATTTTCCGAAGTTGCAGTCGGCCAAGCGACTTGCTCCTTAACCCCGTCACCGTTTAGATCAAATCTGACTCCTCCAGCAACGTCAGTGAAGTGATAGCCGTTTCCGCTGTTCGTCGTCCAATCCCAATAACGTGATATATCAATCACGATTGGCGACATTGAGCAACAACAGCTCCCTGAAGGGAAGGTATACGGCAAACAAAACGAATTACCTTGGTAACAATACAACCCTGTACCAATACCACACTGTGCAGTCTGGCCGCCACCACCCGAACCACCACCACCGTTTCCATTTGGAAAAGAACAGGTAAACTCTCTTGAATGCCCAACATTCCAAATGTCTCCGCCGGAAGCCTGCAAAGTTGCTCCACCCCACGAAACATTAACATCAACGGCACAAAAAGGAACTGAGCAAGAATTAAATGCATACCCGACACCACCTTTACAAGTTAATGTAGATGGATCGCCAAGACTGCCTCTGTTTTCTTTAGAAACTTTTTTCGCTCCAACATGGTACGGTTGATACAAACCTAAATACCACTTAACTCCAGCTGCATTATCCGAATATCCTTGCTGGGGAATATAAACGTCACAGGTAGAAACGCATTGATTTGTTTTCTTGCATTCAAAATCGACCTGCGTATGTGCGCTATGATTTCCGCTATCGTGTTCACGTCGATCATTATCATGCATTGAAGGGAGAGCATGATAATCACGAAAATAATTACAGGAAGTAGCTACCTCAGTAATCGATTCATAATTTTTGTCTGTGAATTTTGTCAGATAAGTGCCGCTGTTTTCAAATTGGTGTTCTTCTTCTTTGTCTGGAATTTTGTGCGGGATAGGTGTCGTTGGTTCGGACCAGGAGTATTTGTTATTCCATCTACACTCAGAAAGCGAAGTTGCTCCCCAAACACAACAAAGTGGTTGATTTTCATCACAACCATAAGGAACAATTCGTCTATATTTTTCCACCGGTTTAAGTATAAGGCCATCTTTGTCATTGCCAGCCTCCGATTTTCTGGAAGACCCGATCGGCGGTCTAGTTTCGTTCCATATTTTCGTCAAAAGTCCTCCCATACCAATGATTGAATCCCAGAACTCCGGTTTCATATGTTCAGTTGATTGGTATGAGCCATGAAAAAGTGCAATCGCTTTATAGGTTCTCGTTTTTCCATCAAAGTTTACAGTTACTTCATACATCGAATATTTACCTATATCCGAATATTCTGCACCTAAAACTTGGAATGCTTCGCTAAACAACATGTTTTTTGG
>CAZJKW010000182.1:0-2273 GCA_964546835.1 uncultured Fimbriimonadales bacterium | reverse complement strand
GCTGTTTTCGTTCCAGCTGTTTTAATTATTGCGGTTGCAACTTTTGCAGTTTGGCAAATCACAAACGGAACCGTTAGTGAATCTGTGATTCACTCTGTTGCAGTTCTTATCATTGCATGTCCTTGCGCATTGGGGCTTGCAACTCCGACCGCTGTGATGGTTGCAACCGGTCGAGCCGCACAATTAGGCTTTTTGATAAAAGATGCGGAAGCCCTTGAAAAACTTGCGAAAGTGGATACAGCAGTTTTCGATAAAACTGGAACGATAACTGTCGGAAAACCACAAATTACAAAAATAAATGCAATGGACGAAAACGCATCGCTATGGATTGCTGCTTCCGCAGAGTTGCCCAGCGAGCATCCAATCGGAAAAGCGTTCGTAGAAGAGGCAACTCGAAGAAAAATTGAGTTAGTTCAACCTCAGTTTTTCGAAGCCATTCCCGGTCGTGGTGTAACCGCTACGGTGAACAACTTTGATGTTGAAATCAGGCAGTCGGAAAACGGTGAAGTTGAACTTTTTGTAGATGGAAAGTCTGCTGCATTGTTTCAATTGGAAGACAAAGAAAGACCGGAAGCAAAAAGTGCAGTTGATGAGCTTAAACAAATGAACATAACGTCAATTATGCTTAGTGGCGACCACAATTCCATTGCAGAAAAAATTGCCGCAAACGTAGGAATTCAAAAGACGTTTTCCCAAGTACTGCCAAGCCAAAAAGATGAAATGATTCAAAACTTTCAAAAAGAAATGGGTGGTTCTACTGTCGCTATGATCGGTGATGGAATTAATGACGCACCGGCATTGGCAAGAGCAGACGTAGGCATTGCGATGGCTTCAGGGACCGATATTGCTATCGAAGCAGCTGATGTCACGTTGATGCGTACCGATTTGAGACTCGTTCCAACTGCCATTAAACTGGGAAAATCATCCATAAAAAATATTAAGCAGAATCTGTTTTTTGCTTTCATTTACAACATCATTGGCATACCCCTTGCAGCCATTGGAATTCTGAATCCGATGATTGCCAGTTTGGCGATGGCATTTTCAAGCGTGTCTGTGGTAACAAATGCACTGAGACTCAAGCGCTTCGGCCTCGAACGGATTAATCAATGAATCAAATCATAATTAACGAAAATGGAACACGCATTCAAGATGTTGTGGCGGTCGCCAATGGAGCGGCCGTTTCAATTGATGAAAGAACAATCCGAATCGTCGAAATAAGCAGACAAGAACTCGAAAGAAAACTCGAAAACGGTAGCAACATTTATGGTGTGAACACCGGTTTCGGTCCCCTAAGAACCGAAATCATTCCAAAGCAAGACCAAATAAGACTTCAATTAAATCTTATCCGCTCTCACGCAATGGGAATTGGCGAACCCCTAAAAAAAAATGAAGTTCGTGCAGCAATGTTTTTGCTTGCAAATTGCCATGCAAAAGGTCACAGCGGTGTCGGATCCGAGGCCATTCAAAAAATAATTGAGTTTCTAAACAACGACATCGTTCCGTTGGTTCCATCACAAGGTTCACTTGGGGCAAGCGGAGATTTGGCGCCGCTTGCACATATCGCTTTGGCTTTAATTGGAGAAGGAAAATTAATTTGCGGCATAAGGGAAAGGATTGAACCATTGAAATTGCAAAGCAAATTGGGGCTCTCCTTGATTAATGGAACTCACGTGCATACCGCCCTTTCCTGTTTAATTCAATTCGAGGCCGAGATTTTGTCAAAAATTGCAGACATTGCTTGTGCGATGAGTGCTGATGCAATGCTCTGTTCTGAAAAGCCATTTGCAGATGAAGTGCACGCAATAAGACCTCATCCCAATCAAATCAAATCGGCAAAAAACATTAAGGAAATACTAAAAAATAGTCAATTAATGTTATCCCATGCAAACTGCGGAGAAATTCAAGACGCATATTCAGTGCGTTGCGCGCCGCAAGTTCATGGTGCATCCAGACAAGCAATTGAACATGCAAAAGAGGTTCTGTCAATTGAATTAAAAAGTGCTACCGATAACCCGTTGATTATTAATGATAATGTCATCTCGGCAGGCCATTTTCATGGCCAGCCCATAGCGCTTGCTATTGATTATATGAAACTGGCTATTGCGGAACTTGCAAGCATTTCAGAACGACGAACCGAAAGAATGTTGAATAAAGATTACAATCGCGGTTTGCCCGCATTTTTGGTGCAAAGCCCGGGATTGAACAATGGAATGATGATCTGTCAATATACCGCGGCATCTTTGGTAAGTGAAAACAAGGTTTTGGTGCACCCG
>CAZJKW010000181.1:0-2279 GCA_964546835.1 uncultured Fimbriimonadales bacterium | reverse complement strand
AAACGACTCGGTGTAAGCGGCTTATCCGGTGGTAACGGTGTTTCAGCTGAAGCAGAGTCAGCGACCAGCCCTTCTGGATAGAGTTCATATCCCTTCCAGTCAAAATCTACTTCAAACTCTTCCCGCAACCGGCGCATTTGAAAAAGACCTATCCAACACCACTCGCAAACGAAATCATGAGCGACCGGAATTCTTAGCACAGATTCCCCCCAAAAGGTTTCGATTTCATTTGTGCCCACTTCCTTGGATAAATTTTGGGAGTTGATGCAATTTTTTCAAAACAGGGAATTAATCGAGTGACACTCTCCGGACCAATCACATATGAATCAAATGTTTTCAACTTTAGTCCAAGCTGAATGGAATCAAAATTTTGAATTGCATTTTTCTCGTTTTCAGTTCGCATCGGCAAAAAAGCACCACCGAATTTCACAAATGCAGCACTTATCTCAGTTTGAATCGAAAACGGCGCAACTGCGCGGCCGGTGACAACATCAAACGATTCCCTTAACTCAATCTCTTCTGCTCGTGCGTGCAAAACAACGACGTCTTGTGAAAATGAGCGAATAAAGTCTAAAGACTTTTGATGAGAGTCTAAGCATGTCAACTTTATATCTGGCCTGACGATTTTCAAGGGCAGACCTGGAAAACCTGCACCTGTTCCGATATCCAACACTCTAGAGCCTGGCTTAATCCGCTGCGCAATCAATAATGAATCCAAAAAATGTCTCCACCAGCAATCTTTTCGAGGCACGCGCGTCAAATTCATAGACTCATTAGCCCTATAGAGTGATTCTTCAAGCGATTGAAATTTAGCCAGCTGGTCTGAAGTTAATTTAATTCCAATTTTGCACGTTTCGGATTCCAAATTCATCAGTCGTCGCCTTTTGCATTGATTCGGTTCATCGCAAATTCAACGCCGTTCGAAGCGATTAATTCGCAGGCATCGGCCGCTTTTGAAATTGCTTCCAGAATCAATGTGATTTCATCGCGACTAAAGCGTGACAAAACATGATCAACCCCAGCAATTTCAGGACTTCCAATTCCAATCTTAATTCTTGGTATTTCTTGAGTTCCCAAAGATTGAGTCACACTTTTCATTCCGTTATGACTTGATGGACTGCCTTTGGGTTTGATTCGAACTCTTGCTGTATCCATATCCATATCATCATAAATCACAACTATTTTTGATGGAGTGATGCCAAAGTGTTTTGAAAGTGCGGACACGGCCTGACCGCTCAAATTCATATAAGTCATCGGTCGTGCAATTACTATGGGAATTCCCGAATCAAAACATCCGTTGCCGTATACCGATTTGAATTTTCGCTCGGAAACTTTGATTTTGTGACGCTTGGCAAGCTCAGAAATCACCTCAAAACCAACATTGTGCCGAGTCCCGTCATATTCGCCACCCGGGTTGCCCAGCCCAACAAATAGCCACTCCGGAGGCATTTGCGGTTTAGTTTTTTTTCTGAACACGTCCCATTATATTCGCAAACGTTCTATTGCTTGTCACCAGAATAAACGTGTGTCTTTAGTGAACTTATTGACTTTTCTAAAGCAACACTTACTTGGCTAATTGATACCTCGTTGATTTCCGGGATAAATTGAGTCATGTTTCGTTGGAAGTGCAGGCCGCAAGCCGTATCAAATCCAATTTCAAACAATCCATTCAAATTGTATGAAAATGGCGCGAGACGATTGTCATCGGCCATGTCGCCTGCAAAACGATAAGTTGTAAAATGGCTTTTTGCTCGATCCAGTTTTTCAATTGTAACATTTTCAGGAGACTTTCGTACCAAATCCGCAAACTCAACACGAATCGTTTCAAGATCATCTTTTTTCGTGCGAATTGTGGGTACGCAAAAGTGAGCAAAACTTTCTGTTTCGGAAAACGAGTAGGCAACAGTAAATAGGTAACTGATTCCCAATTGATTCCGAACCAAACGATACAGCTCAGACCCTTTTCCGCTTCCGAGAATTTGCGTCCCCATAAACCAGGCAGGAAAGGACTTGTCCTTAACTTGTGGTCCTGAAATCGTGAAAATGTTAGCATTGAATGGACTATCCATCCGATGACAATAGTTGATTACAGGTCGAATGTTTACTGGCTTGTCTGGGTTCCAGTTTCCAAGACTCGATTGAATTCTCTGCGACGCAATTTGAGAGTCAATATCTCCTACAATTGAAAGAATCGTTGACTCCGGTCTAATTGCTTTTAAGATCACATTCTAGCAATATTGAAATCGCAGGTCAAAAACAATCGAAGGCCCAACTCCAAG
>CAZJKW010000180.1:0-2441 GCA_964546835.1 uncultured Fimbriimonadales bacterium | reverse complement strand
ACGTTTCAGTACGAAATCCAAAGTCAGGCAGCAAATCCGTACCGGAGGGCAAGATTCCGGCGATTTTGAGCAAGGCGAGTGGAGATGCGGTTGCTTTGATGGCGGCTCGCGAAGAATTGCAGCATGCGGTTCACCAAACAGGAATTGGCGGTGTAATGGTTTTAGAAGACCCTGAAAGTGGTGAGAAGCATTTGGGAATTTTGAAAGAGTTGCAATGGCATCCCATTCATAAGAAACTTAGACACGCAAGTTTTCAAGAAGTGAAAAACACCCAAGTCGTTAACACCAGTGTTCCTTTGAGATTTGTTGGAGAGCCGGAATCAGTATCGCAAAAAGAGGGGCTTTTGAATAAAAGCATGGAGCATATTGATTTGCACGCAAAAGTTACCGATTTGCCAAGCCAAGTAGCGATTGACATTAGCGGATTGCAAATTGGAGATGTGGTTACAGCCGGAGATGTGCAATTACCGAAAGGTTGTGAACCGACCCATCCCGATGCGACCGTTTGTTCTGTATCTGTGGCGCGAGAAGTTTCACTTGAAGCTGAAGCACCTGCAGAAACCGCCGAACCTGAACTCGTTGGAAAAGCAAAAGAAGAATCGGATTCCAATTAACGGTTTCTTTTCTTTTTGTCTTGATTGACTGCCCAAGTAGGAGGGTCTGATGAGTGAGTGGGTTTGTGCCATTAACGGTGGCGATGAGAAATTTGTAACGTCAATGTTGGAAGTGGATTTGTTGGATGGACAATCCATCAAAACTTCTTCACAGCCGGGAATTGCTTTTGGTTACACGGAATCAAAAAATGATGCTGACGCCTGTCAGTTTTTTGAGACGTCTGACGGCTTTTCTGTTTTGTTTCGAGGTTCGTTAACCAATGCGAGTAAATTGCGGCAAGGGGTTAAGCCGAAACCAAAAGATAACACCGATGCTGCACTGATTGTTGCACTTTACAAAATGAAGGGCCGGAAACTGACTCATTATTTGGAAGGTTCTTTCAGTTTTGTTTTGCGAGAAAAGAATCACTTTTTTGCCGCCAGAGATCCAATTGGAGTCAAACCGCTTTATTACGGCAAATCGAATGATGCATGGATTTTTGCAACTGAATTGAAAGCGTTTCCGAGCAGCGTTCAGAAAATCGCTGAATTTCCGCCCGGCTGTTATTGGGAATCGGAATCAGGTGCAAGAAGATATTACAAATTGCCCGACCAACCTGCCGAACAAGTGAGTTTGCAGGAGGGAATGGAAGTTGTTCGTGCTTTGGTTAACGATTCGGTTCAAAAAGTTGCCAAATCCGAAATGGAAATTGGAATTCATTTAAGCGGAAGTGTTGAGTCTTGTATTGTTGCTGCTTTGGTTGCACAAAAGAAACCGAAAGTCAGAACCTTTTCGGTGGGGCTTCAAGATAGCAGTGATGGAATGACTGCAAAAAAAGTTGCAAGTTGGTTAGGCACGGAACACATTCATTTGGAAGTGACTCAGGAAGAGATGTTAGAGAGTTTGCAAACGATTATTTACAAACTTGAGTCTTTTGATGCGCCTTTGGTTCGAAATGCAGTAGCGGACTATTTTGCGGTTAAGTGCGCTTCTGAGCATGTTCGTGTTTTGCTAAGTGGTGATGGTGCCAACGAATTGTTTGGCGGTCATGCTTATTTGCGGCCGATGTTTCGTGAAAAGTTGGCAGTTGAGTTAAAACAGATCACAGATGATTTGCATAAGACCCAACTTTTGCGGTGGCATCGAATGACGAATTGTTTTGGCATCGAAGGTCGAACGCCTTTTGCAGACCGTCGAATGGTTCATGCAATTATGAGATTTCCTGTTGGTTTAAAAGTGAACGATGATGGACGCGGAAAATGGGTGTTGCGCCGTGCTTTTAGTACAGTTTTGCCGGCATGGGTCGTGGACAGACCGGATTCCGAAGATACCCATGCTGCAAGTTTGCAACAAGCATTAATCACTTATGCGGAAACTGTTTTTACGGAGGAGGATTTAGCGGCTCATTCGGATTCGGGTGGTGTTTTGCTTCGAACTCGCGATGAAATGTTATATCATCAGATTTGGTCATCCAAGTTTCCGGAACATATGGCAGCGTTAATCGGTCGAACGCACTTGTAATGTGGCAGGAATAAAGAAACCGCAAGAGAGTAGCGCATTTCTTGACCCACTGGGAAAAGAACTGTTGACGAACAGTTTGAGAAAATTCGGTTTGTCGTTTGATGCGTTGGACCCTCAATCGCGATTAGAAGCAGACCGATTTGCCGTAGAATTTTTGACTGCGCTTGCTCATCCGACCCGGATTAAGATGGTTCGATTGCTGAAATCTGGTGCGCTTTCTGTGAATTCAATTATTGATTCGATGAAAATTCCACAAGCAAATGCTTCTCAGCATTTGGCAATTTTGTTGAAGACAGGGATTGTAGCTAGAGAAAGCAAAGGGACCA
>CAZJKW010000179.1:0-2601 GCA_964546835.1 uncultured Fimbriimonadales bacterium | reverse complement strand
TATCCACAAGAACCGGTTCCACAAGCAGTTTTTTGCACCTGGATATTTTTGGGTCAGTTGCATTAACAACCAATAGTTCAGGTTCTGCCGTATCTAGTTCCAATTTCAATTATTTTGGACAACAGGTATACGGTTCTGGAAGCACACTTGGATTTTCTGCGGCAAACGGCTTTGAAACCGACACGGTTAACAGTCTAATTTTTTATGGATCGCTCGCATTTAACTCTATCAACTTAACGTTTATACAAGGCGCAATTTCAAGCACGCAATCGCCAATGGGAATGCAATCGCCGGGCGGCGGCATGACGATTACGGAAATGGGTGCAGTTAGTTTGCAAGGTTACGCATCGCCGGAAAGAGGTGTTGAGGACCGCGACGACCCTGAATGGATACCAAACAACGCAGGAATGCATTCCGAGCGCGGGGCTTATTCCGGCGGTCATGACTTCTTGCCGAGTTTGGGTCGTGCTGGGCTGAAAGCAGTATTAGAAAATCCGGCGATTCAAGTTGGAGGCTTCATCGGAATTCTTGATGATATCCCGGAAATGACTGCAATATTAAAAGCATGGAAAGGGTTAAATCCATTCAAAAAAGAATTGCATCACCTCTTACCTAAGCAATTCGATGAGATGTTTTTTAAGCCAATGGGATTTGATATAGAAGAATTCACTTCATGGTTGCCTCGATGGAAGCATAGATTTAGACCCTTTGGTATACATTGTGGTCAAAAAAACTGGAATTCCGCTTGGGCTGAGTTCATATCAACACAACCGGGAGTTGAAGATGTAATTCCATTCATGGAGAGTTTGATTGACGAATTTGGAATTGGAATTTGGGTTAGGGGTCGCCGGTAGTGTCTGGATTCAAAAACGAGAACAAGTCTGTTTACTCTGGTCTGAATTCGTATGCATTGGTTTCTGAAGTTGAATGTCAAGTATTTGATTTGGCGCAAGAACTACCCAAAATTACTTTCCATCCCAAGTACTCGTTTGGTGGTTGTCGCTTTGCTTTGGATGACGCTAATTCAAAATGTTATTCGTCAACGTGGGCACCAGGATATGTATACGCTTATTCTCTTGAATCAGGAGCCCAATTGTGGAAATCTAAGGTTAATCAACCTGGACCGCTTCTCTTGTCTCCGGACGGACGATTACTAGTAGTAGAGCAGTTTTCCGGTCGTAATCCCATTTTCGACACTTCAAATGGTACAATTGTTACAAAAATTCCTGGAGGAGAAATTGGAAATTGGGTAAATCAAGACAAATTGGTTATTCAACGCAAAAATAGGGTAATTGAAATTTTTGACTGGAAACTTCGAAAAACTACAAATCAGTTTTTTGAGGAAAACACAAAAGAAAAACTTTTGTGTTCGGCGACAAATGAGCGTTATTTAGTTGCCAGGCGATTCAGAAGTGATCTTCATGTTTATGACATTAAGAGCGGTGACTTGAAAATAACTTTTAAGATTGACGATAATCGAAATATTGTTAGAGTCAAGTGGTTGTCTGTTAATGACTTTCTTGCATATGGAATGGACCTGAAAAAGCGAGAGCACCCACGCTGTATCATAGAGTTGTATTCGGTCAAAATGAGAGCCAGGATTGCGGATGCGAGACTGGGTTGTTACTTAAATGGTCTAATGCCAAATCACAGTTTGCTAGTTACGGACAAAGGTGAGATTATATCTACAACAGCAGAAAAATTCGGACAACAGATTAAGAATTCCGAAATCAATGAATCCAAATGATTTTTCACTGTAATGCCATGGACGAGTGGCTCGGTCGAGCGTGAAAATGACATTGAAGGTGTGCCATGGGATGGGCGTGGGAGGCAGCGTGCTCTTATATACTTGGTGTCAGCCCTTCCCGTGTTCTCAAAACTCTCAAATCTCTCAATTCTCATCGTCGTAAGGCAATCGGCGCGGCGGGTGCCCCTGAGATTGGGCAAGTTAATCTCCAACTGAGCGCAGGCTTTTTGCCCGTTCGGCGGCTGGATTCTTAAACAACCTCTTTTAGGGGGGGTCGGTGAGGAACCAACCAGATGGTGTGTCACCAAACCCCCAGTAAAATTACCAGTTTTGTTTCAAAACTGGTTGACAAACGGCTCTCCCGATACCTATAAGGTGTGAGCAAAAACTTCAATCCAACTATCCATCAAAGAACAGAGCCGGCAAACCAACCAGCCCCAGCCTGAACCTGAACCCAGACCAGAAGTCCAAAAATGACAATGATGAAGATGAAGTAGATGAAGTAAGTGAAGTAGGTGAAATAAATGAAGTAGATGAACCGTATGAACCCCGGGCCGCACATCTCAAAGAACTCTACAGCGGGCAGGATTAAGAGGCACTTGAATCGAACAGGTGTCTATGAAGCGCGGGTTATCGGTTCTATTTGTGTTCGCTGTTTTGTTGGGTGTAGGGATGAGTCAAACCGTGACCGCCGCACGGCGTGGGCAAATCATTGATGCAATTCTTCAAAAAAACGATTCCTTAAGAAAGTTGCCATTTGATGCGAGAGCCGCACAGGTTATCGCTTTTATGAAAACTTTTAAGGAGATAAATTACACGGTAGTTTCAGAAGATCGAAACATATCTTGCGGATT
>CAZJKW010000178.1:0-2605 GCA_964546835.1 uncultured Fimbriimonadales bacterium | reverse complement strand
ACCGTTGCAATCGCTGCCATGTTTGCCGAATGTGCAGACATCGTTCCATAACTGGTCAACGCCTTTCCAAGGACCACAACATTGTCAAGTTGAGAAACAGGCCTCATTGCAGGAAATCCATTCTTAAACAAATCACTTAACTCGTTCGCCAGCGGAAACGCAATCATCGAGAGAATTGCCGTGCCTCTCATCCTGGGTCCCGAAAACAAAAGCACAATCAACAAAACTCCAAGAAAAACTCGTAATGAAGTCTCCTTTATCCCCAAACTGAAAAACCAAAATACAGGATCCAAAATGGGAGACGACCAGCCGGAATTAATCCATCTGAACAGACTTATGTCCCAACCGCCTAACACTCCGCCATTATACGGCTGCCACCTTTCATAATCGTTTTGTGATAAAGCCGATTTTCTTGAAAGAAGCCATTACCGCGCGAATCGTATCCGGTGTTAAAGGTTGGATTGCCGGAGCAACTTTAGGAGCCCCTTTTGAAGGAAAGCAAGATTGGCGAAATCTAAATTTCTATACACCCATTCCCCATCGAATGGCTCAAACCCTCGGAGTTGATGCGGGAGCCCTTTATCTGGCTTCCAATCCGCAACCTACAAAGATTGGAGAAACGTGGCTCGCGGGACTAAAAGTCGGCGATGATGCCCATCGCTTCGGCTTAGCAGATTTGCAATCCGGATTTCGACCTCCCTTGTCCGGTCGCCGTGCCAATCCGTTTTCCTTGAACGGAACCGCGATAGGTCGAGCTCCTTTTTGGGGATTCCGATTCGCCGGTGAACCCGCATTGGCAGCAAAATTCGCTTGGCAGGATTCATCAATTGACCACACCGATTCCGGCGTTCACCTTGCCTGTTTCTGGGCAGCAGCAATCGCTGCAGCACCCTTTGTCAAGAGTCTTTCGGATTGTTTGGAGATCGCAGAATTCACCCTTCCCCAAAACTCTCCGCTGAAATCCATCGGTGCCTCAATGATTCAAGGTTGGCAAGCGGGCAGGACTTGGCAAGATTCTCGTCAAGCCGTCATCACGAACCGTCTGCCCGAAAGCGCCGAAGCGACTCACGCCTTTGCATTAATCGGTCTCCTGTATGGTCAAACTGATTTTGCAAAAGCCGTTTGTATCGCAGCCGGCTGCGGGGGCTGTGCTCAAGAAACCGCTGGCGCCATCGGTGCCCTCGTCGCGGCAGGAACCGGCTTCGTTCCTGAAGATTGGCTGGCACCTCTTGGAACGGATTTGGTTGTCAATGCCGGAACCTCTCATCCAGACCTTCCAAAAACCATTGAGGAGTTTGCAAGCAGGATTCCTATTAGTGATAAACCTTTTGAACTTGCCGACCAGTTGCCGCCCGATTTCATTCCAGAAGTTGCCGAGGGTGAATCACCTAAACAGCCGATTCCTTATGAGCCGGACCGCGCATTTCTGGCAGACTTTTCGACATTCAATCCAAACGCTCGGCTGGATGAATCGCTTTTCGGTGACGACTCGGTTCAAGTCGGAATCTCCTACCCCGACCTTGTTTGTCTCGAGCCGGGTAAGTCCGTTTCGATTGCGGTTCGCATCCAAAACCTAACCGAGATTCCTTTTGAAATGGAACCGATTGTTGAAGCACATGCCGCACATCGCGCTCAACGGATTCGCATTGACCCGCACTCAAATACCTCGTTCCCAATGGTCGCCAAAGAACCGGAAACGATTCGCATCAGCGTCGGAACGGTTGAAGCCGTTGCTCCCGTCCTTCCGGTATCCACTTGGTTTGTCACAGGCCCATTCGATAACCGCGAAAGCATCGGATATGAAAAGTCTTATATGCCCGAAAGGGATTTCAATCCTGACGCAGTTTTTAGCGACCGGTCCGGCCAGACCATCCGTTGGCAACCAATCCATTTGAGCGGGCCCAGTTTTGACTTGGAACCCCTGTTTGGCAAAGCACCCGGGGTGGTTTACATGACCGCCGAATGCCTGTTTGAAGGGGGTCTTACCCATCAAATAGTGCTGGCTTCGTCCGTTGGGCAGGTGGTTTGGATTAACGGTGTCAAGAGTAGTTGGTACCACGACACTCACTTACCGAATCCAAAACCGATTTCGCCTTATCTGACTTCGTTTGAAGCGGTGGGAAGCGTTCGCTTCCTGTTCAAATTTGTCCGGAACGATGGACCTTTAGGGCCAGTCACGTTTTACTTTTTGGATGGAGCCGGCAGGTTGGTTTCGCCGATAGGAGTTAGCCACATTTCAGAAACGGCTAAAATCTGACGGAAGGGGCGATTAGCTCAGCGGTAGAGCGTCTCGTTTACACCGAGAGGGTCGGGGGTTCAAATCCCTCATCGCCCACCACTTTGTTTTTTAGGGTTAATAGGGAGTTTCACCCTCTCGTCGCAACAAGTACGCAATTGACGATTTTTCACGCCAACCAATACATAGGTACTCGGCAGAGCCATTTGTCAGGGTAGTTTTTGAAGAACTGGTATTTTTACTGGGGAAAACGTCTTTGCCATAACCCCCTTTTTATTCCTCCACGGCAAGCAGTGGAGGAATAAAAGCCATGGATCGCAATTGATTTTTGTTTCTTGCGGACTTAAGTAACAGTTTTTTAATCTATCG
>CAZJKW010000177.1:0-2715 GCA_964546835.1 uncultured Fimbriimonadales bacterium | reverse complement strand
ACCATGCCCGCACCTGCTCCAATTGCCTTCTTGGCAACTTCGGGCTTCATCGTATCAATCGAAACGTTTCCAACTTTTGAAAGCGCCTCTACAACCGGCAAAACCCGTCTCAGCTCTTCTTCAACCGTTACCGGTTCCGAACCGGGACGCGTACTTTCGCCGCCGACATCCACCCAATCCGCACCTTCAACGAACATTCGTTTCCCTTGTTCAATGGCAGAAACAGAATCAAAAAATCTGCCGCCATCCGAAAACGAATCCGGTGTTACATTCAAAATGCCCATTAAGGCCGGTAACTGAATCACGCTTCGGATTTTTGCATTCCGAGAGTGACATTTCCGCTGATTGCACTAATGTCAAGCGTTCCGGTTCCTTCTCCGACTCGTCCCGTCACTCGGTCGCCGGATTTGGCTTCGTCCTGCAGTTCAATTCGATTGTGTACACCACCGCTCAAAGATGAAAGGGTGACTCGCAAATTCGATCCCTCAACCAAATCAACCAAGATATCGCCGCTCACCGATCGAACGCTATGAACGCCGTCGGTTTGTGAATTAAATTGCAATTCAATATCACCGCTGACCGCTTCCAAGTTCACTTGGCTGGATTTGATTTCCTTGCATTTAATGTCGCCGCTCGCATTTCGAATGTTAATGGTTCCGGCGGTGCGGCTCAGTTTCAAGTCACCGGATTTGCTTTCGATTTGAATGGAATTACATTCCGAATCACGAATTTCAATATCTCCGGCAGTTGAATTCAATTCAAGTTCGCCGGAAACTCCTTGCAATTTCACATCACCATTTCGTCCGGTGATTTTGCAACTTGCTTTTGTATCTGCAACCTTTACGTCGCCGGAATCCACTCGAATATCCAATTTAACGCCTTCAGGCACCCATGCTTCAACGTCTTGGCTTACCGTGTTATCCTGTTGTCGAAGAATGATTACGCCGTCGGATTCCTCCAAAACCGCAGTCCATTTTTCCGCTGCTTCTTTTGCTTCCTCACGCGTTGAACCTTTAATCATCGCGGAACATTTCAGTCTCGAATCCGCTCCGCCGCCGTTTATCGAAACATCACCATTTCTAAGTTCAATTCTTAGCGTGTTTCCGTGCTGAATCGTCAGAGGTAATTCAACTTCTGCTTTTTCATTCGGCCCGCCCCAAAAGAATTTGAAATCACCCTTTGAAATTTCACCGATGCTTTGTTTCAGTGCTTCCATACCCTTTGCGGTTGCCGTTTTCACCTGTCCCGCAACCTGCGACCATTCAACCGAATCGAACGCTTGCTTCGTCATTTTTTCCATTCGGTCAACAAACGATCTAAAAGGGTCTTCCTCTTTTTTCTTTTCAGTTTTCTCTTCGGTCATTGTTTCACCATTTGCTGGATGTTCAAAATTACAAAATGCGTCCATTAGGTCGTATGCATCATCCGGCGAAAGCCGACCTTCTTGAACCATTCTCAAAATTCTCAACACTTGGTCTTTCATTAAGCCGTCTCCCTCATCTGTCTTTTTGCTTCTTCCGGAGAAATTTCTCCTGCCTCCAGTTTTTCAAGAATTTCTTTCTGTTTTTCGTTCACAGATTTTCTTTCCGATTCGTCAACCGTTGGTGCAAATCCGAGTGCTTTTAGCAATGAATCAAGCCGCGCCCTAACGGTCGGATAACTCAGGTTCAGTTCTTTTTCGACGCTGCTTAAAACGCCTCGACACTTTAGGAAAGTGATTAGGAATTTCGTTTGCTCTACGTCCAGTTGTTGGAAAGGACTCATGCGGAATCTTCCGCGCAACTTTAAGCCGCTGTCGAGGTTGGTGAACTCTGAGATTTCCCATTCTCCGAGTTGCGCCAGGCCATCGGGCAGACTATCGTGTACCTGGTTGTCGGGGGTCATATGCAATTGATACGAACGACCGAAAGACCGGGTTGCGGTATACTTTCGACCTCTACCGCTACCGCCTTTGGGCTGGGACCCGGTTAATCAAAAACGAGGTGATACGAATATGGCACGCGTAAAACGCGCTGCGATGTCGCACAAGCGACACAAGAAAATCCTCAAAGCCGCCGAGGGCTATTGGGGTCGCAAGAAAAGCAACTTTAAGATAGCCAACGAGCAGGTGATGAAGAGCGGTCAGTACGCTTTTCGAGACCGCCGTCAGAAAAAACGCGATTTCCGCCGGCTTTGGATTGTGCGCATCGGTGCCGCTTGCCGCAACAACGACATCAAATACGCCCAGTTCATCCAGGGCTTAGGGTTGGCAGGAATCCAAGTTGATCGCAAGGTTCTTTCGGAGCTTGCCATTTTCGACCCTGCCGGATTTGGCGCGATGGTAGCGAAAGCAAAAGCCGCCCTACCCAAGTAGTTCTTTTTCAGCCCCGTTTTTTGCGACGGGGCTTTGTTTAGCCCGTTGGTTAGGTTGGTTGAACCCTTTTGGGGGTTTCAGGGCATTTCAGCCCTCTCGTCGCAACAAGTACGCAATTGGTGATTTTTCGCACCAACTAATACATAGGTGCTCGAGAAGGCCATTTGTCAAGGATGATTTTGAAGAACTGGTACTTTTACTGGGCATTTCGTCCCCTTAAGGTCGTGGATTAGTGGCTATCCAAGAGGAAAGAAGAACATGGGTGTCAAATTCTTTACTCACAACTTCTTGAATTGTGATAGGAAAAATCAAATGGTTGTAAGGTCCACGGGAAGTGCTCGGCAACTCTGCCTAAAAGGGTC
>CAZJKW010000176.1:0-2804 GCA_964546835.1 uncultured Fimbriimonadales bacterium | reverse complement strand
CGTTGATCTTAGCTACAAGTTCTTCATAGACTTGATCAACTGGATCATTCAGTAGCAATTGGCATGATAGGGTTTGCATTGCAAACCCTATCATACTTTTAGAAACTAAATCCGTAGCCAACTTTTAGCAAGGGGCGATTTCGGTCTTTACCATTAAAGTCATTTACGATTCCTATATCAAGCACTTGGTCAAATCCAATCTGTTTCCTAATCCCTATTCCTACAGAAGTTTTCCACGATTCCAATTTTTGAAATGACAGACTTGCCAAAAATGTCTGGTCAAACTTTTTCGGCAAACCAATTGGCCTTGAGTATCCAATAACAGCACCAACATTTATCTCGCTTGAGTGGTCTCGCAACAGCGAATTGTAATTGATATCTGCGTTAAAATGGATTCGGTCATATTGACCCACGTTTTTTGAAACAATGCCTCTGACTTTCGCTTCGACCTCTCTGCCGCTATCGTGCTTACCGAATTCGAACTTATAGGCAACTGCCGGCTTTCCATTAATCTCTCTTTGCAATCCATTGAAGAAAAAAATTTTAAACTCATCAAATTCGAGCGTTTCATTATCTGAATCACGGAACGCCGATAATGAAACACCTAATTCTCGATTTTTTGCAAAACCAAATTTGTGTTCAAACTCAATTTGCACTTTGTTTCGAGACAAACTGATTCCAGATTCGAAAGTTCTCTCACCGAAACCGATCGAGTAGGCATCGTCAAACGTTAACGGCCTGCCGGAATCAATATTGCTGTGATCGGATGCAATGGACGATTTGACAACCAACGCGAATAGAAGAATGACGACTCTTTTCATCTTCGATTCGTTCTCGGAGGAATTGGGTTGTATGGATTGGGTTTATTAATTTTTCGATAAGTATTCGGCGTTCCGTTGTTTCGACTTTGCCATTCTTTCAATGAAAGTGGCTTTGCCTGTAAAAACTCCGGATTTGCTTCAACAAACTTGTCAAAAGCACTTTTAGAAGTAAACGCTTTTGACCAAACCGAGCAAGCAGGATGCTCACCGACTTCTTCAAGAAAAACCACTTGTGGATAATTGGTTTGATAATTACCCATTTCGTCTGAAACTAACACCAAAGTTTTGTAAGGATCCTCCGTTGCGGCCCGAATAATTGCACGACCGGGAGTTTCTGCTGCCATATCTCTGGCGCACATTAAACATCGTACATTCATGGTCCAACCGTTGGCAGTTACCGTTGCTCCCCAATTCGGGCCGTCCGGCATAGGAATCGAACAGTGTGCGCATTCGCTCATATTCATCCAGCCCATTCCCGACATGTACATTTCGTCTCCGTCCATTCCCTTCATGTATCCCATTCCGGGTTGGCTTGGTGGATGACGATGATCGTGAATTGAATTTTCAACACCTTCATCAGACTTGCAGCTTAAATGGGATGATTCCAAAACCCGAACAATCGCCTCTTTAATTTTGAGTTCTTTCTCCGAATTTGAAAATTTTTCGGTCGCCAATATATCGTTGACGTTATCATGGAGCATATGAAGATTGTCAAATGCATTTGCAATTTCAGGAAATGCTTTTGAAAACCTCGGGCTCATTTCCGCCATCATCGGCATGTAGTCTCGATCAGTTTTGAATAACTCAGTTTCACGATACTGGTTACCGATTAACTCGTATTGAGGTTCTTGATCTTTAGGCAAGATTCCAAATAACATATCATAGTTAACTGTTTGCAACCAATGATATCCCCAAAACAACCCATTTACTTTCGGGTATTTCTTTCTAAAATTTGCCGAATAGTCAAACCCATCTAACACTTCCATGTTCATTGGCAATCCGGTAATTGCATAGGGCTCCGACTTGTATTTATTCCAGAGGGCTTTTATTTCCGTTTCCTTTCGCGCATTGCTCCAACCTGGATACATCAATACATCAATGATTTGAAAATGCAGCAAATGAGCCCAATCAAAAACTTTCTCCAAATATCCAAATTGGCTTACAAATTTTGGCGAAACATCTGCCTCTACGATGGGCAATTTTGGGGGGCTTTTTAGAACGAAAACAATTTTGTCGAATATTCGTGTTTCTAAAATATCCGATTTGCCGGTAACAAGGGCCTCATACGCCATTGCGTGTCCAACACCTGTACCAAACATGTCAGCAGCAAAATCAGGAATGTTTTTGATTGCCCATTTATAGGGTGCAGACCTGTAATACATGTGGTCTGTACCCTTAGAACTCATCCAACTCGGAAACTCCGGCAAGCCGGAAGATTGCAAGGCTGCAAGGAACAACAGGGTGTTAATCATCACGACTCCTATTGTTTGTTGACTTCGACAATGAATTGCTCGATTGTAAGTGCTTTTGCATTTTCTACTTTATTTGCAGAAACATAAGCATCAAAAGCAGCCCTTGATGAAAAAGTTCGAGACAACTTTGAACAATCTGCATGGTTCTTGAACTGATTCAAAAACAAAGTTCCTTCAGGCGCTATCCATTTGCCTTCCGTGCGTTTAAGAACAACCGGTTCACCGACTTTCTCGCTTGGCGAATAGACAATCAAGTCTCCTTTGTAGCGCTTTTGGTCTTTGATGACGCAGTAAACGCACCGGTACTCGATTTTCTTGTTACCGTATTTCAATACAACTTCATTGTCTTGTGTATCGGTATTTTGTACCAACTTTAACTTGCAATACGGGCAGTCTGCTTCGTGCAGTTTTCCAAAACCTACTACAAAAATCAGTGCCAATATTCCTACAATTACTTTCTTCATTTCTTAACCTCCAATCCAAAGTTTAGAGTTCGAATGGATCCTCGCCA
>CAZJKW010000175.1:0-2814 GCA_964546835.1 uncultured Fimbriimonadales bacterium | reverse complement strand
AGCAGGCTTTTGGTAAAGTAATAAAGTTGCATTTAAACAACAAATTCTGAGGAGGGACCAATTGTGTGCGCAATATTCTTGAAAAAGGCAGTCGCAACCGCCATTGCTTCATCGGTACTGCCCAATACACCCGTTAACCAGGTGGCTGTCATGAAGATTCAAGATACGCCGCCTCCGGCTCCCGAAACGCCGGCGCAAAAGAATCCCAACGCCTTTAACCCACAAATGGCAATCATCGGCGATTTTCGGGGAACCCTCCGAGACACTTCCGATGAAGAACGCAAGTTCGATTTCAACGAAATTGAACTTAACTTCGCGGCGGATGTAGATCCATTTGCCAAAGCATTCTTAGTCATTGCAATCGCAAACGAAGATGGCGAAACCATAACCGAAGTCGAAGAGGGCTTCCTAACCTATTCCAATTTGGCAAAGGGACTCAGTGGCAAAGTCGGCAAAATCGCTGCTGCAATTGGAAGAGTCCAACGCAACCACTCCGACCAACTTGAGTTCCTGGAGTATCCATTTGTAATTCAGGACACGCTTGGAGATGAAGGGTTAAGAGCAGGAGGCGCTTCGTTTTCCTACCTCTTCCCCGGCGACAGATTCCACGAACTTACCGTTGAGCTTCTCGATCCCGCAGAAGATGGCCCACTGTTCATGGGCTCCTCCTTAGCAAATCCGGTCTGGATTGGCCACTATCGAACTTTCTTCGACTTTTCGGAAGACTTGTCCGCCCAACTCGGTGCTACTTACGCAGGAGGGCCTAACGGCGAGGATGGAACAGCTAACCTTTATGGTGCTGACTACACCATGAAATGGTCGCCGGGCTCAAAAGGCAAGTCCGCAATTCTTGAAGCAGAAGCCTATTGGTCAAACCCGAACTCGAAAGGAAGAGCAACAACATTTGGTGGTTTTGCTTCCCTTTCTTACCAAATCATGCCACGCTGGTTCTTAACGGCAAAAGGAGATTACAGCGAACTTCCGGGCACCGAAGATATTCGTCGCGGCACTTCACTTGGCGTTACATATCGTCTTTCCGAATTTCAACATTGGAGATTAGAATTCCAAAGAATCACAAGCAACTTTGAAGATTCACGAAATGTTCTGACACTTCAATTTCAATGGCTAATTGGCAAGCATCCGGCACACAAATACTAAAATGAAAAAATTCCTTTGCACCGTTCTCGCATTGCTCATTGCTGCAATTTCTTTTGCTGAGTTGCGGGTCGTAACAACGATTCCGGATTTTGCTTCATTCGTTTCCGAAATCGGCAAAAACAAAGTTTCGGTATCGTCCCTTATTGTGGGCTCAAGAGACCCGCACCGAATCGAAGCAAAACCAAGTTTCATGTCAAAAGTTGCAAATGCGGACTTGTTTATCGCAGTTGGATTGGACTTGGAAATGGGTTACGAAGAACCAATCTTAGAAGGCAGTAGAAACCCCAAAGTTCAAGTGGGTGCAAAAGGGCATATGTACGCATCGGATGGCGTTTTCATTTTGGAAAAACCAACCGGAAACGTTTCTCGTGCACAAGGAGATGTGCATCCGTATGGCAATCCGCATGTCTGGTTAGACCCGTGGAACGCAAGAATAATCGTTCGCAATATCGCAAAAAGAATGGGAATGTTAGACCCGCAAAACGCATCCTTTTATACATCGAATGCCAATGCACTCGTAGACCGAATTGACGATGCCATGTTTGGATCAGCAATTGTTAACAAATTGGGAGTTGAAAAACTATGGACATGGGAAAGAAATGACACACTGTTTTCACAAATTGAATCTGCAGGTGTTTCAAGTCTGTTAGGTGGATGGGTCAAAAAAATGCAGAAACTGCGCGGAACTTCAATCATCACTTATCACAAAAGTTGGGTCTATTTCTGCAATCGCTTCAATGTTAAAGTGGCCGACGAGTTGGAACCAAAACCCGGTCTCGACCCAACCCCAAGTCATCTGGCATCCGTTCTAAAAACAGCAACTCAATCCAATGTAAAAATCATATTGCAAGAACCATTCTATTCGACTCGACATGCAAATTTTGTTGCAAGCCGCTGCGGAGCAAAAGTCGTCATTGCCGGGCTAAGTGTAGGAAATGAGTCAACCGTCAAAGATTACATCGGCTTAATTAGCAATATCGTAGATAAACTCACGTCTGCATACTAATGAATCAATTTTGGGAGTTAATGCGACTGCCGGCGATTGCATCGCTGGTCATGTCACCGGTGCATTGTCTTTTTGGACTGCACATCGTCCGGCGGGGCCTTATTTTTATTGACCTCGCAGTTGCACAAATGGCTGCACTCGGTATGGCAGTTGCCCTGGCAAATGGCTTTGAAGCAGAATCTTCAAAGGCGTATCAAATTTCAATCCTCTTTGCACTCGGCGGCGCAATGTTAATTTCTTTGACACGATTTCGATTGGGGCGCGTACCGCACGAGGCGATGATTGGAATCATTTTTGTCGTCGGCTCCGCTCTAAGTATCATTTTCCTTGACCATTCGCCGCACGGCCCCGAAGAACTAAAAAGTCTTTTAGATGGAAGCATTTTGCTCGTAAGCCAAGAGCATGTAAACCAAACCGCAATTATTTATTCTGTCATTCTTATCGTACTAATTCTATTTTGGAAACCAATTACCAAAATTACGGAGATTCATGACCAAACCCCAAATTTCAAATCGGTTTTGTTTGATTTCATGTTTTATGCGCTACTTGGTTTCGTCGTTGCCTCTTCGGTCCGAATTGCAGGCATGTTAGTCGTATTTACATGGCTTGTCATGCCGGCTGCATCCGTCTTCTTTTGGATAGAGCGAATG
>CAZJKW010000174.1:0-2905 GCA_964546835.1 uncultured Fimbriimonadales bacterium | reverse complement strand
ACGCGATGTTTTTTCAAAAAGCACAACTTTGGAATTCAAAGTTGCTGCTCGCCATGCAGCAATGACACCGGCAGCACCGGCACCAATAACTGCAATTTTTGGCATTAAAAATTACGCTTTAAGTTCAGCAGAAACCGCATCACCAAACTCACTTGTTGATGCACTGCCACCAATGTCATAAGTCTTGATTCCACGCTTCAATACCGCTTCCGTTGCACCTTCAATCGCATCAGCAGCAGAAATCTCGCCAATGTGTCGCAACATCATTGTCCCGGAATAAAGTAGCGCAATCGGATTGACTTTGTTTAGCCCGGCATATTTGGGTGCTGAACCATGAACCGCTTCAAAAACAGCACCGCTGGTTCCGTAATTCGCCCCCGGTGCAACTCCCAATCCGCCCATCATTCCGGCAGCCAAATCGCTAACAATATCGCCATACAAATTTAACAAAACTAAGACATCAAACGCTTTCCATCTCGTGACAAGTTGCATGCAAAGTGCATCAACAATAATGTCGAACTGTTCAATTTCCGGATACTCCGCTGCAACTCGCTGAAAGGTTCTCAACCACAATCCGTCCGCCACTTTCATAATGTTGGCTTTATGAACACAAGCAACGGACTTTCGATTATTTTTTCTCGCAAATTCAAATGCAGCACGCGCAATCCGTTCGCAACCCTTCTCACTAATGACTTTTGTTGACATCGCAACCGTCGGTGTTTCCATATATTCAATTTGAGAATATAAATCTTCAGTATTTTCTCTAAATATAACAATGTCCAAACCGTCAAAAGGCGTCTCTACACCGGGCAAAACTTTTGCTGGCCGAACACATGCATACAAATCCAACCGTTTGCGCAAGGTAACGTTCGGACTCACAGAACCTTTTCCAATCGGCGTAGTCATCGGCGCTTTTAATGCAATTCCAACTTCCTTGATTTTTTCCAGTGTCCTGTCCGGAACAATCGGCTCACCGCGTTCAACGCAAGCAAGACCGGCATCAACAGGAATCCAGTTAATTTCAACTCCTGATGCGCTGATAATTTTCTGAACCTCGTCAGTGACTTCCGGTCCAATTCC
Source organism: uncultured Fimbriimonadales bacterium (assembly GCA_964546835.1). Taxonomy (GTDB): domain Bacteria; phylum Armatimonadota; class Fimbriimonadia; order Fimbriimonadales; family ATM1; genus JAHCHL01. The sequence goes on along the minus strand of CAZJKW010000174.1, from coordinate 1,825 downwards.
GTCGCCGCGAATAATACAAATATCGTGTGCCATATTTTCCTTTCAGTACGGTTGACTGTATTGATTTTCGCCATTCAGGCGATACAGTTTTTGGGTCTTCGTCCAATGAAAATTCGCTTTTGAAATAAACTGAACAATCTCATCAACGTCACTATCGCTCAAGGGTACGGTGGATTCATAACGCGCTCTAGGCCAATCAACCAAATCCATTCCTTCCACAGCAACGGGCCAACACTTCGTACCGCGATTCGAAATAAAAATCAACTTACAATTGCCGATTTCTTTCGGTAAATCAGGTGTCGTTTCAGACCGCAAATAGACGTCAACTCCAAAACATTCAAACATAAGAATTTCCTAGGGGAACAAAAGATTATGGAGACGAGCCACGGATTAAGTCAAGCCCCAAGCAACATGTGCAGGTTTGAAAAAAGCAAGCACTCCTCTCAGTCCAATATCGAAACTCTCCCTATATCATTAAGGTAAGCCCGGGCGGCACTCGGCTCAACTCTCAAACAAGGAGAGTTATATGAACTCGATTGCAAAGTGGGCTGCAACTGCTGTTCTGGCTGCTGGGTTAACCTCAGCGGCTCGATCTCAAGTCGTTGCGTTTTCAAATTTCGGACAAAACGACACGTTTTCAACCATCGGTTGGGTGACTCGAGGAGCCAACACCGAAGGCGGACGCCTGGACCAGGGCTCTCAATTCATGTCTGCAGTTAGCGGGGAAGTGTCCAGCATCAAAGTTGCCGTAACCTATTATTCAGGTCAAAACGAATTTACGTTCAGTCTCTACACGGATAACGGAAACTCTATCGGTAACTTCCTGAAATCATGGACGGTTGGCGGACCCGGCGACGGCGAAGTCATGGGAGTCATTGATCTGATTGACCCCCCGGGCTCTCCTGCAGGCCCCCAAATCACTCAAGGTCAAAAGTATTGGCTCGTCGGAAAAGTTGCCAGCAACACCGCAGGTCAATGGAACTGGAACCCAATCAACGACGCAAACTGGCGTGGGCAAGGCGTCGAAACCGATTTCACCTACATGACCGCACAACGCGGAGTTATGAAAGTTTTTGTCGCGGCAGTACCCGAACCGGCAACTTTGGCTGCTCTGGGAATCGGTATCGCCGCAGTTCTTCGAAAACGTAAACGGTAAACTCCAAACCATGACTACAACGCTACTGGCCGCCTCCATTCTTTTTGGTGGGGGCGCGCCACCGGCGGAATTCCCGCCGATAGTTCCAAACAAAAAACTGTACGCACAAAACGACTTGCGAGGCAAAAAAGGCCCGGAAGTCATCGCAGAAAACTGGCTCAATGGCGATGCGCCAAACTTGAAAGGCAAAGTCATTTTTGTTGATTTTTGGGCAACTTGGTGTGGGCCTTGCCGCGCTTCAATTCCTGAAGTCAACAAGTGGTCTGAAGAATTCAAAAACGATATGGTTGTCATTGGTATCAGCGATGAAAAACCGGAAGTCGTTTCAGAATTCATGAAAAACACAAAAATGAATTATCACGTCGCAGTTGACACTCAAAAGAGAATGTCAAAAGCACTCGGAGTTCAAGGAATTCCACACGTAATGATTCTCTCAAAAGATGGCATCGTAAGATGGCAAGGTTTTCCCGGTCTTGCAGAAGACAAATTGACAACCGAAGTTATCAAAAAAATCATCGAAGCCAACAAACAACTCCCGTAAACTCTTAGCCCCTTGCAGGAAAAGCAAGGGGCTTTTTTATTTGATATCGACGGGTGCAATCATTCCCATCGTCGGCAATTCATTTTTCGGAGGAACTTTTTCAACCGGGTATTCACCCATTTCAATTT
>CAZJKW010000173.1:0-2965 GCA_964546835.1 uncultured Fimbriimonadales bacterium | reverse complement strand
CCGATAACGGCTACGCTTACAACGGATGTCTTAATACATATAAGACGTCAGGCATTGCTGCTCCTTCATCGCTCATCGCACTTTGGGAAGGTAACGGAAAAATCAATATCCGTGGCGCAAGTTTCACAAACCCGACCATGTCAGGTTGTGTATCTGCTGCTCAACCCTGCGTCTATGCCGGACAAACCAGCCCGTATAGCGATCTCTGGCCAACCTATGGCGAAACGATGAACATCCATAACAAAGGTGCAAACTTCGGTATGGCAGACAGTAGCGCCAAATGGCGACGACTCGCTGCTCAACTCAGTCCGCAATTCACAAACGGCAGAGTAGACCCCTATCGAATCTACGTCACTAACATGGTTGTATCAGCCGGATTCCCCGCTCTCACCTATTGGGTGAACAGCGGATATTGGCATCCGTATTTATTCTCACCTGACAATGAATTTCAGGCGAATCCATATCCGTAGGCGACAATCCTGCCGATAATCATCTAAACTAATAGGGTGTCGTGAACCAAAACAGGTTTACGGCACCCTAATCGTTTCGAGGTGCAATTCAAAATGAAAAAACTACTTGGAGTATGCGTAGCCATTTTTGCTATTGGCGGAATCTTTGCCCTGACCGGCTGCGGTAGCAAAGAACCCGAATCAGACATTTCCGGTCCAAAGGACCCTAATTCAACCACCCCTGCGCCAGAAGACACCACCGGTGGCTCGGCTGGTGCACGTGAAGCGGGCGCAGGCGTTGACAGACCGCCCCTTCCCGGTCAACCGATGGGTGGAAAATAATTGTCCATTAATCCCGAAGCCTCTTAGGGGCTTCGGGATTTTTTTGTGCCGGTATAATCCTCGAATCTTCAAAACAAGAAGAGGAGAGACGAATGACGGATTCGCAACTTTCCACCCGTTACGATCCCAAACAGGTGGAAGAAAAATGGTATTTGCTTTGGGAAAGCAAAGGGCTTTTTAAGCCCGAATTTCGACGCGCAGAAAAACGTTATTGCATTACCATTCCACCACCAAACGTAACCGGAAGTTTGCACATGGGGCACGCCCTTTGTTATTCGGTTCAAGATGTTTTGGGCCGTTGGAAAAGAATGCAGGGCTATGAAGTTCTGGTTCTTCCGGGAACCGATCACGCAGGCATCGCCACTCAAAAAGTTGTCGAAGCGCAGTTAAAGCAGCACGGAACAAATCGCCACGAATTAGGAAGGGAAGAATTTGTTCGCCGCGTTTGGGAAGGGAAACCCGAATCCGGCGGAATGAGCCTCAAACAGTTTAAGCGACTCGGATTTTCATTTGATTGGTCAAGGGAACGATTCACAATGGATGCGGCCTACCATGATGCCGTTCTAAAAGTATTTATTGATTGGTTTGAGAAAGGGCTTATCTATCGCGGAAAAAGAATTGTAAATTGGGACCCCGGTTTGTTGACCAGCGTCAGCGATATCGAAGTTTATGACGAAGTTAGAAAAGGAAAACTACATCACTTCAAATATCCTTTTGCAGACGGCACCGGGCATATTGTGATTGCAACAACACGGCCCGAAACCATGCTTGCAGACGTCGCTGTTGCCGTCAATCCAAAAGATAAACGGTACACAAATCATATTGGCAAAAAACTGAAACTGCCATTAACCCAGCGCGAAATTCCGTTAATCGCCGATGAATTTCCGGACCCCGAATTCGGAAGTGGAGCCGTAAAAATTACCCCGGCGCACGATCCAAACGATTTTGAAGTTGGTGTCCGAATGGGTCTTGATTTTAATGACCCGATTCAAGTCCCCATTTGCATTGATGAAAAGGCGAAAATAATTGCGCCGGGTACACCCTATCATGGTTTAGACCGATACGAGGCCCGAAAGAAAATAATCGAAGATTTAGAAGCACAAGGGCTTGTTGATAAAATTGAAGATTATTCAATACCTCTAAAAATAAGCGACCGCTCAGGTCAGGTTATTGAACCCCTTCTTAGCGAGCAATGGTTCTGCAAAATGAAAGACTTAGCAGCGCCTGCAATCGAAGAAGTTCGGAACGGAAACATCAAGTTTTCACCCGAAAGATACACTGGCGTTTATCTAAACTGGATGGAAAACATTCGCGATTGGTGTTTGAGTCGCCAGTTATGGTGGGGACATCGCATTCCTGTTTATTACGATGAAAACGGAAATGCCTATGCGGCGATGTCGCAAGAGGATGCCGAATTAAAAGCAGGCAAGAAATTAACTCCCGACCCGGACGTATTGGATACGTGGTTTTCAAGTGCGCTCTGGCCATTTGCTACCCTGGGCTGGCCTGATAACACAGAAGATTTAAAAAGGTTTTATCCGACGAATGTGTTAGTCACGGCAAGAGACATTATCTATTTGTGGGTTGCACGAATGATAATGGATGGATTAGATCAAATGAAACAAATTCCATTCCATACCGTTTATGTTCACGCAACGGTTTTAACGGAAGATGGAAAAAGGATGAGCAAGTCTCTGGGAACAGGCATTGATCCGCTTGCATACATTGACCAATTTGGTGCCGATGCAATGAGATTTGCCCTTCTTGTTCAAACAGGTGAGAACCAAGAAATTCGGTTTGGTGAAAAACGAATCGAAGAAGCCCGAAATTTTTGCAACAAAATTTGGAATGCCGGAAGACTTGTATTAATGAATTTGGATGGCTATGAACCCAACGCAAAAATGGAATTGCAAATTGAAGATCGTTGGATTTTGAGTAGGTTGTCTCACTGTTGCCAAACCGTAAGTGCATCTCTCGATAAACAGAACATGATGGAAGCATGCAAAGCCCTGCATGAGTTCTTTTGGACGGAGTTTTGCGACTGGTACTTGGAAGCCATTAAGTCGCGATTAAGAGATGAAAAAGAAAAAACAACGCCCCAAATTATTATGGTGAAATGCCTTGATGCATTTTGCAAATTGTTGCATCCGTTCATGCCACATATTACGGAAGAA
>CAZJKW010000172.1:0-3240 GCA_964546835.1 uncultured Fimbriimonadales bacterium | reverse complement strand
TCTCGGCGGCCCGCAAGCCGGAATTATTCTCGGCAAAAATTCACTGATTGAAAAAATCGCAAAAAACCCTCTGGCGCGTGCATTAAGAATAGATAAATTCACCGCACAAGCCCTTGATTTCACGCTTAAGCAATACTTAATCGGTAATGAAAAAGTGCTGCCCACAATCGCAGCAATTTCTAAAACCAAAAAAGAACTCTATGAACTTGCAAAAAACTTAATCATGCAAAACATAACGATAGAAGATTCCGTTTGCGAAGTTGGCGGCGGCTCCATGCCCGGAGTAGAAATTGAATCCATCTGCCTCTCAATCAAAACCGAAAAGCCAAACGAACTTGCAAAAAAATTGAGATCAAACGGCGTTTTTGGGTACATAAAAAACAACGCCGTTAAACTTGAATTAAGAACCGTACTTGACCATGAATGGGACACACTAAGAAACGCCATTCAATCCATTGTATGAACTTAAAACAGATAATCCAAGAACTTCAATCCGGCAAACAACTGCCCGAAAGATACACCGATATCATTGAAGTCTATGCAGTTGCTTGCGCGCATCAGCTCGGTCTTGGGCCAAAGTCCTTAGAGTACTTTAAGATTGCAATATCCACCTACTTAAACCCCAATGATTTTGCAATTCCGCTGCCGGACTCCCGAATGGCGGAAAGTCTTTTGGCTGCAGTCATGTTCGTATGCAATCGAGAACTGAACCATCAAATTCTGGACCCAAACACAGTTGTCGCTTTTGAAAAAATCGAACCTCTCATACAGCCGCTATAATCAAAACACAGTATCCTATCCGCGTGAGTCAAGCAATTCAAAGCAGATACGGCAATTCCGAAATTCAAGTTCTTGAAAAATTGGAACCATTCCTAATTCACCGCTCCGTTCGTCAGTACAGCGACAAACCGGTAAGTGAAAACTTAATTCAACAATTGGTCGCCTGTGCACAATCCGCATCCACAAGCAGCAACTTACAACTTTGGTCGCTAATCTCCATCCAAAACCCCGACAAGCGAGAACGAATTGCAAAACTCGCCGCAGACCAAAATCAAATTCGAAATGCACCCTGGTTCTTTGCGTTTCTTGCCGATCACAACCGAATCAAAATCGCAGCAAAAAATGCAGGAATCGAACCAAACGGATTGGACTATATGGAATTTTTTGCGATGGCAATCATTGACGTTGCCCTTGCATCCGAAAGAATGGTTTGTGCCGCAGAATCCATCGGCCTTTCGGTTTGTTACATTGGCGCCATGCGAAACAACCCCGAGCAAATCGCAAATGAACTCAAATTGCCAAAAGGTGTTTTCTGCCCCTTCGGCTTGTGCCTCGGTTATCCGTCCGAAAACAACCCCTCAAAAATAAAACCACGCCTAAATCAAAATCAAATATGGTTTCATGAAGAATATCCTGAAAATTTTGATTTGCAAGAATATGACGAAAGAATGAAATCTTTTTACGCATCCGAGAACATGAAGGGCGAAGTCACCTGGTCCATGCGTTCGGGTCGCCGAGTAGACGGAAATCATATGACTGGCCGCGAAATCCTAAAACCGTGGCTTGAGTCGCGCGGTTTCGCAAAAAGATAACACTCAAATCGTGCAAACTGTAACCTCTTATGACCTCTGCTTCCGCCGAACCAAAATCAAAAAGAACGAACAAAGAAATCATCAAAAGAGTCGTCGCACTCTTCAAACCTTATAAAAAAGAAGTATGGCAAACCATCATTGCCGTCCTCATTGGAACCGGTTTGGGAATCCTCCCCCCAATTTGGTTCGCAACCATTATTGACGAAGGCATCACAAACAAAAAATTTGATGTTCTCGCACTGTTTTCCGGTCTTGTTATTGCAGCCACGATTCTTGGCGCACTTTTTACGCTCTTATACGGTTATCTCGGCGTCGTCGTTGGTCAAAAAATCATGTGCGATCTTCGCCGTCAACTTTTTACGCATTTACAAGGAATGCCGCTCAAGTTTTTTACGGCAACGCGAACCGGTGATATTCAAACACGCTTAATTAGTGATGTACAAGGCGTTCAAACCGTCGTGTCGGCAACTCTGGTGGATTTAGTAAGCAACATTGCAATCGTCATTCAATGCGTCGCCACCATGTTTGTATTGGATTGGCGCCTCACCGTCTTATCCATTGCAATGGTTCCCGTTTTTGGTATTTTTGGCAGAAAAGTCGGAGACTTTGCTCGAGATGTCAGACAAAACGTTCAAGAAACCACAAGCGATCTCAATTCTACGATGCAAGAAACGCTTAGCATTTCCGGAATGTTGCTCACCAAAACAACCGGACGCACCGACGTCATCACCGAAAAATTTGATGAAGAAAACAAAAACCTTGCAAAGTGGCAAGTCAAACAACAACTGTTACAATATATTTTCTTCGGGCTTATCCGCTTAATTACATCGCTCGCACCGGCGCTGGTTTACTTACTCGCTGGCTGGTTGCTCATTCGTGGCGATGCATCCATGACGGCCGGAAAAGTCGCCGCCTTTGTGGGTTTGCAAATCAGAATGTTCTTTCCAATCACAGGCATTTTGGGTTCACAAGTGGAGGTACTTTCCTCTTTTGCATTGTTCGATCGCCTGTTTGATTATCTGGATTTGCCAAAGGAAATCGAAGACAAACCTAATGCAAAATCTATCTCATTTTCAGATGCAAAAGGTGCCGTCGAAATGCAAAGCGTCAATTTTCGGTACGAGGAAGAAACCGACGAATGGACATTACATGATATTAATTTCACGGCTCAACCCGGTCAATTGGTTGCCCTGGTCGGGCCCAGTGGTGCAGGAAAAACCACTCTCACTTATCTGATTCCACGACTTTATGATGCCAATCAGGGAAGAGTTTTGCTTGACGGAGTAGACGTCAAGGAATTGAAACTATCCAGCGTTCAAGAACTGGTGGGAGTCGTCACACAAGAAACCTATATGCTGCATGCATCGGTTGCAGAAAATTTGCGAGTTGCAAAGCCGGACGCAACCCAAGAAGAATTAGAAAACGCATGCAAAATGGCGGCAATTCACGATACGATCGCATCCCTGGAACACGGCTACGAAACGCTCGTGGGCGAAAGAGGATACAAACTGTCCGGCGGTGAAAAACAGCGACTCGCCATTGCGCGTGCCATTCTCAAAAATCCACGAATTCTTATCCTCGATGAAGCCACGTCGTCGCTTGATACGCGAAGCGAAAGAATGATTCAGGACTCACTGAAAAACCTAAT
>CAZJKW010000171.1:0-3273 GCA_964546835.1 uncultured Fimbriimonadales bacterium | reverse complement strand
ATACCCATGCCAATTCACTTCCCGGTACCTCCAGTTTTGCTGCTCCTGAACCCAGAGCAAAAAGCAACTTGCCATAACTGAGCATTTCGCCATTCTCCAGTCGAATTGTTTTGGAACTTCTTCCAATTTCAACAGCGGTCATGCCGGTTAACAATCCGATTGCATTCTCCGGATAAAACGACTCATCTTTACTGTGAGCATCGGAAACAACCATTTCCTCGTTCCACAAAAACCCCTTGGAAAAGGGAGGCCGGTCGTAAGGCGGCTCCGGTTCTGCGCCAACGATTCCAATCGTTCCGTTACTGTCAAGTTCCCTAATTGCTGCTGCGGCATATCCACAACAGGTTCCTCCACCAAGAAGTACGTAGTCAAAGTTTTTGGGCATACCGGATTTTGGCAGTTTTTGGAACAAGTAGACAAAAAGTGTGGTATAGTAGACGTATGTGCATATACCGTTGGCTGTTCTTGGACTTGAACGCCTACTTCGCTTCGGTTGAGCAACAAGAGAACCCGGAGCTAAGAGGCAAACCGGTTGGAGTGGTTCCTGTCGTCGCCGACTCATCGTGCTTGATTGCGGCAAGTTACGAGGCCAAGCGATTTGGTGTATCCACTCTTACAAGGGTATCAGACGCCAAACGAATCTGCCCTGAAATCATCTTGGTTAAAGCGGGCCATAGCAATTACGTGGACTATCACAACCGAATCATCCAAGCCGTTGAATCGGTAGTTCCTGTTGACAAGGTGCTTTCCATTGACGAGTTGCGCGTTCGACTTCTGGCAAGCGAGGCAGAGCCGGAAAAAGCACGCGAAATCGCCTTGCGGATCAAAGCCGCGATTCGCGAGAGGGTTGGCGGGGCTCTCTCCTGCTCCATTGGAGTCTCGTCCAACCCATTCTTAGCAAAAATTGGTACTGAAATCGAAAAGCCGGATGGATTGGTTTTACTTCCACCGGATGAACTTGAAGCAAAAATTGGTCATTGGCGATTGTCACAATTGCCCGGAATCAACCGTCGCATGAACGTTCGGCTTAATCTTGCCGGCATCTACACGATTCCTCAACTCTTGGCCGCATCGGAAAGAGATTTGCGAATCGCATTCGGAAGCGTAATTGGTGCGCGCTGGTGGCATCTCTTGCGGGGAGCAGACTTGCCGGACCTGCAAACGAATCGTCGTTCAATGAGTCATGAACATGTTCTTCCTCCTCAATTTCGAACCAAACAAGGAAGTTATGAAGTGATGCTTCGATTGGTTGAAAAAATCTCGGCCCGATTGCGCAGAGAAAATTCTTGCGCTCGCGGAATCAGTTTCTTGGTTCGTTCCCAAAATCAAAAATGGGAATCGCAAATTCGAATGTCACCCACTCACGACACACTGAAAATGATTGAAATTCTTCGCGAACGATGGACACAAAATCCGATCGAAGAACCGAACAAAGTCGCAGTTGTTCTCTATGATTTATCGTACGAAAATCAAACCACCATGTCCTTATTCGATCAAGACCATTCTGGAGAAAAACTCTCGCATGCTGTAGACAAAATGAATCTGAAGTATGGAAAGCACCGGGTTCTTCCCGCGGGACTTGTTAAAGCAAAACACACCGCAGACGAAAAAATTGCATTCCAAAAAACCTCCTTGTTCAGCGAAGGTCTGGGAGATAACGCCGCTGCCTAAAAATTGTTGCACCGGAAAGAAGCCGGTGCAACAATTACTTTCATTTTAGTTCAACAGAGAACAGTTTCAACGTCGTGTTCCCCACGTTCTTGGCAGAGTGACTTTGTGCCGGCAAGAACAGCGTGGTGCCCGCCGGTACATCCATCGTAACTGGATCTTTGCCAACCTCGTGAATCATAAGGCGACCGGATGTGAGTGAGTAAACCACGTGGTCCGGATGCGAGTGTACGCCTATAGATTGTCCCGGCTTAAAAACAACAACAAATGCACGTACTCGCTCGTTGTTCAACTTGATGTTGTAAATGCTCGGGTCTACCCGCATTGGGTCCTGCATGCTCGATGAAATTGAAAGCCCTGCAATGCTCATGCAGGCAATCAAGATCGGTAACCAAATTTTCATTTAACACTCCTTGAGTTTGATTTTTGAGCAATCAGATTTGCTCACGAGTCGTCATATTCGCTCCTCCACTGGAAAGTTCCTGCCGTTGAAAAAACAGGGGAGCCAATGCCATAGTGCCGAGTGGCTAACTTAGACTTTTTGACAAAAGCAATAGAATCAGCAGTTTGGGAATTGGATGAATCTCTAAAGAATTTCCCCGAAGAAGAACTCTGGAGCCGGCCTCATCCGCGACTGTTGAGTGTTGGCGAATTGACATCTCATGTGGCTTATTGGCTTGCTCAATCGTTCTTTGGCGACAATTATAAAAGCAAGCTGTTTCATGAATTTGCCCGCTATTACACATCGAATATTGATTCTCCTTTTTCACTTCAAATTAGCGTAAACGAAATAGTCGAAGAAATTAACACAATTTCCCAAGCTGCAATTAATTCAATCAATCAAAAGCAACCTAGTATTGATGAACCCAATTTAAATCGAAGCGGTTGGACTTGGGGATCAACTCTCGAGTACCAAGCGTTTCATATTGCTTATCACACGGGCCAAATCTATTCGGTGAGACATTTACTCGGACATGAAACAGTTGACAACTAGCTGTGAATCAAGCTCTTACCCAAATACTTTTCTTTTGACGTGTATCATCAGATTCAACGCATCTATGTTTGTTTTCATCAGAGTGACCTATAGGTCAAACTCCATGACTATCCAATGACTGCGAATTTCGTTTTCATTGCGGTTTCACTTAATAGGTACTCGAGAGAGCCATTTGTCAAGGATAATTTCTAAAAACCCGTATTTTTACCGGGCATACCGTTCAGGTGCTACTTTCTTAACTTGACCGTGAAATTTGGTACACCGAAGTGTACGCGCTTAGAACTTTCTTGCGACTGTGAGACGACTCGGCTTCACGCTTCCAAAGCTACCCAAACCCTTCCGGCCCCGCCCCAGGCGACGAATCGTCGGCATCGTCTCGACGGAATCCAGCGTTATACTGTATCAGTCGTGAAGATTTGGGACGCAATGAGAGGATTTGCCGGGCGAGCTTTGCTTGCCTCGGTTCTCGTGCTGACCCAAATGCACTTCTGCGTGTCGGACTACGTTCGTCCGTCAGGAGAGACTTGCTTCGAATGCGCGGTCATCATCGACCACGCCGAGCCAGTGGGATCACTGTCGGATTCGCATGGCGATTGCCACGATTGCTGCGA
>CAZJKW010000170.1:0-3348 GCA_964546835.1 uncultured Fimbriimonadales bacterium | reverse complement strand
GGGCTGTTTTTGTACTCGAAGCGTTATCTAAGTAAGCCATCATAGCCGGACTGTGAGCAGAAGCCGATAAAAGTTGGGGAAAAGTTGACATTGCATTTTCTCTTATCGTCTGCAGGTCATCCTGGACTTTCAGGACTCCAACTTTGTTAATATCAATGTTAAAATGATCGGTCCAGAATTCCACCATTCTTTCGAAAAGTTGACGCCTCGAAACAGCAGAACGCAAAACGCTCGCGTTCATCAGGGCGTTTTGACCCTGATTCGAAGGGAGCATATACAATTTGTATCCAGGCAAATAAAGATCGGAATAATTCGAATTAAGAATTAATTCGAGAGCACTATCATCAATCAATTCATAATTTAGGTGATAGTCTAAATAGCCGTAGAATCCAAGTTCTTGCGCTCGTTGGACTTCCTCCGCGTTTAAGCCATTCGTAATCCTGCGAACCAACTTCAGTAAGAGATCGCCACCAGGAGGCGCTACTTGTGCCTGAGTTTCTCTTGCGCCAAATATTGAAGCCGAAACAGCACCAAGCGTCAATAAAGACCGTCTTGAGACAAGTTCAAAATCTGAACGACCTTTGTTTATTCCGGGTTCAGCCTGATGTATCTGATCTGCCATTTGGTTTCCTGCCTTGTTCCAACTTGAGGACCACTGATTGGTTTCCCACTACATACTGTAACAAGGATTTGCCAAATTTGCAAGTACTTTTTTCAGGAAAGTGCCTTAACCAACATTCGATGGAAGTGATGGGTTCCAATTTCCTGGGTAGGCGAATATCTCCCGGAGCCATAAAAATTACTTTTGGTGCCCATTTGGACGGACTCAACGATCGCCTCATCTTCTCGCTCAACTCGATCAATCGCACCGCCAGCCCCTGAGCCTAATAGTTCTGGTTTCCAAACATAAGGTATGAAACTAACCTTGGTTAAACTTGTGCTAACAGGTTTTACAATGTTAATGCTTAATCCCCACGGATAAAAATTGAGCATTAAATTGGGAAAAATCCAAAAGTAGTATGCAGCAATATTTTTTCCAAAGTCTGCGTGGTTTTCTGGTAGTTGAAAAGTTAACTCGCCTTTGTCTGCAATCGCCGTTTGTAAAACGCCAAATTCATGACATGTAGTTCTGTATTGGTTGAAATCAATTTGAGAATTCAGGTCCGGATGCACGTATGGAATATGAAATCCTTCAAGATAATTTTCACAATACAACGCCCAATTAGCATGGACAGCATAATCCCTCGAGAGTCTTGCATCGAATTGAAACTCACTAATTGGCATGAAGCCTGTAATTTCTTCGACAAAATTCATTTGCGATTTTAGTGAGGTTCTTTCATCTAAACTGACAAACACGAATTCGTTCCAATTGTCTATGGATAACGTAGTTAAATTGTCAGATGGTGTTGGAAAGTTTTTGCATTGCTCAAATTCAGGCATACTCCTAAACTTTCCGTCCAATTCAAATCTGCGACCGTGATACCGGCATCTCAACACTTTTTCAACGCAATATCCTTCGACGACCAACGCACCTCGATGCGTACACACGTTTGATAGGCAATGAATTTTATCTTTATGATCTCTTGTAATGACCAAGGGCTCGTCCAAAAAGCCGGGCAAAAGTACAAAAGGAAAACATGTGCCGGGTGTTTTCAGGTCCGAAGAACGACACGCAAGGTGCCACGCATTTCGAAAAGCAGTTTCTTTTAAATAATCGAAAGCAATTGTGTCGGTGTAGAATTTTCCGGGCAACGTATGGGCAACGGAAATGTCTGGGTCAACGAAGTAGTCAAAACGATTCATACATAAATATCTTGCTTTCGTTCAGAAACTCTTCGCTCACTATGATCGAGAATTTGCTTTCTAAAGCGCAACGATTTTGGAGTCACTTCAAGTAGTTCATCATCGCGCAACCATGATAATGCTTGTTCTAATGAAAAATCTCTATGTTGGTCTAATACAACCGTTTGTTCGGAATTGGATGCACGCATATTGTTTGCGGTTTTTGATTTTGTGATGTTAACAACTAAATCCTCGTCTCTTGCACATTCACCAACAATCATTCCGCCATAAACTTCAGTTCCAACGGCATAAAACATTTGACCTCTTTCTTGGATATCTTCGTATGCATATGCGGTGATTTTTCCCGAGTCTTTTGCAATCAAAGAACCTCTAACGCGTGAAGAAACTTCGCCTCTAAATTCTTTGTAACCGTCAAAAGCTTGTGACATGATTCCAAACCCTCTGGTCAACGTCAGATAATTGGATCTAAAACCAATCAGGCCTCTTGTTGGTATGGAATATTCGAGTTTACAGTTACCGGTCTCAGTTTTGACCATATCAAACATTTCGCCTTTGCGGCGACTCATTTCTTCCATTACGGCGCCAGTAGACTCGTCCGGAAACTCAAGGGTAATGTTTTCGATAGGCTCAATAATTCCACCCTGCAAATCTTTCTTGTAGATAACCTTTGGCCGGCTAATCGCCATCTCGTATCCTTCTCGCCTCATTGTTTCAATAAGGATTGCAAGTTGTAACTCTCCCCGCGCAAATACTTTTACGGCATCCGTTGGCGAATCCGGATCAATTTTTATTGCAACGGAAACTTGTGACTCTTTTTCTAAACGCTCTCTAATTTTTTGAATGGTTAAATATTTGCCGCCATCTTTTCCGGCAAGAGGAGATTGATTTGCATAAAAAGACATACTCAAGGTTGGAGGTTCGATTTGAATTGCGGCAAGTTCTTCGGGGCTTTTGCTGTCTGAAATTGTGTCGCTAATAAGTACTCCATCTAACCCCGACAACATTGCAATTTCACCTGCGCTGGCAGTTTCAACTTCCTTCAGTTGAATTCCCTCATAAACCCAAATCTTGGTTACGCTAAATGCAGATTGTTTTCCTTCTCGTAATTGAACCAATCGGTCGCTAATAGAAACTGTTCCGCGCAAAATTTTGCCACCAAACATTCTGCCCAAGTATTCTGAGTAATCTAAATTATTGATTTGAAGCAAAAATGGACCGTCATCATGTTTTGGTGGAGGAATTGCGTTAACAATCATTTCAAAAAGTTCGCGCATATCTTGTTCGCCACCCCCAGGCGATACTCTTGCAAATCCTGCCGAACCACTTGTATAAAGATGAGGAAAAAATAAGTCGTCTTCACTTGCTCCTAAATCAATAAACAAATCAAGGGTTTTGTCGTACGCTTCTAAAGGCCTCGCTCCTTCTCGGTCAATCTTGTTAATACAAACAATGGGTTTAAGGTTGTTCTGTATGGCTTTTTTTAGAACGAATCGGGTTTGTGGCATTGGGCCTTCGGCGGCATCGATCAACAAAAGGGCTCCGTCC
>CAZJKW010000169.1:0-3377 GCA_964546835.1 uncultured Fimbriimonadales bacterium | reverse complement strand
GCTGCAGCCATTACTGCTGGAAACCGGCGAGATGGCGCTGCTGGGCCTGGGCATCGGCGCAGGTCTTTTTGTCGTTCTCCGGGTCCTGCCACTGCGTGCATTGCAACGAGCAATCGACGCAAACGTAATATTGGTGCGAGACCTACAGTTTCGAGAAGCAGCCCTAACGCGATCGAACGAGCAACTGCGCCGACACGAGAGGGAACTGCTGCAATCGAACGCCGAACTGGAGCAGTTTGCCTACGTCGCTTCGCACGATCTTCAAGAACCGCTGAGGATGGTGACAATCTATTCCCAGTCTCTGGCAAAAGACGCGAGTGACCAGCTCGGTGACGACGCCAAAGAGGATCTCGGCTTCATCATCGACGCCGCTAAACGCATGCGCCGACTGATCGACGATCTGTTGACCTACTCCAGGATCGGCACCGGCGCCAATCCCTTCCAGCGCACCGACGTCAACGCCGCCCTTCAGAGTTCGCTGCAATCCTTGTCCCTCGCCATCGAGGAAAGCGACGCCGTCATCACCCACGATCTTCTCCCCACCATCACTTGCGACTCAGGCCAGATCGAGTCGTAGTCGGCGAAGTCCGAGGCTCTGAAGCGCTCGACTTGATCACAGCCATGAATACCGGTCATGGTGGCTCAATGGGTACAATTCACGCCAATACTCCGTACGATAGGACCGAAACGCTTCAACGGGATTCAAAGTTGTCCCTGAAGTCTTGATTCTTGATCGTAACCGCGTCTCCTCGGTCACCTGCATTGACATCTTTTTGTTGGCATCCCAATGACTAAGGTAATCCCGATTAAGAATGGGTAGTGCTTCAAACTCTTCTAATGACTGGATGTCTACTTTTCCATTATACAAATCCTCAAACATTGGAATAGTTTTTGAAGCGTGAAATACTAGTTGCTTTAACTGCTTATATTGCCAATCCTTAATCTCATCGTAAGATCTAAATTGGAAATCCTGCATAAATCGGTAAGCCCGACGCGTTGCATCGAGTGCCGGATGTCTTTCTCCCTTGTCGTATTTTGTCAAAAAGTCCATTTTTGATTGCCTAAAATTCTTTCAAAAACCAATTTCTTTTTCCGCTCGGTAACGGTTCAATATACTCAACGTTTTTAGATTCGAGATGGATTTCTTCTCCCACCAACTTTTCAATCATTGAGGCGATTTGATTCGTGATTTCATTGGATAGTCTTAACTTGTTGGTACATTCAAACTTAAACTCATTGAACCCCGTTTGCCGGATACGATAATGTGCCGCCATATTCAGTCCTTCAATATAATCCGCAACTTTCCCTGCCCAAACGGTCTTTCCGTTTCTCAAAGTGATTTGAGCTGACTCGCGGCCTTCAAAGTTTAAGAAGCGACTCAATCCCCTCCCACAGTCACAACGTTTGTACGTTCTTTGAATGTAATCTCCAATTCTATATCGAATCAATGGCATTCCGGGATTTTGGAGGGTTGTTAACAGCACAATTCCTGCTTCACCTTCAGCAACAGGTTTTCCGTATTCATTAACAATCTCCATAAAAACATTCGAATCATGTACATGAAACCCTACTGAATCCGGACAACTCGACGCTATGCGACCAACTTCATTTGCGCCGTACAGGTTTGCTACTTTGCAGCCAAATTTCTGCTCAATTTTTTCCCGAACGTTTGAGTGCAATTTCTCGCCCATCGAAATAAGTGACTTTGCTTGATAATTCTTAATAAACGGTAAAACTTCCTGAAATGTTGTCGGACCGAAAACTACTATTTCGGGATTAAACCTTTCCAATAACTCTGCAATCCAATCCGCATATTCTCCGGCACTTACTTGATAACCCTCCCCAAATCGAATCAAACGATTCAAACTTCCCTCTTCCCAAAATTCTTTACGTATGATTCTTTCCATAGGGTCATAACCTTCCGCATCCGGCGAAATCGTAAACCGACCAATCATACAATTTCCACTGGGTTCTAAATTCATCCATTCGTATTCAAGCAATCTGCACGCCGCGCGCCAAATTTCTGTTCTCAATGATCGAGTTAAGACAATGGGTTCACCCGTCGTACCCGAGGACTTTACAACGATTTTCGGAACGGTATCGTAAGTTAATTCAGAAGATGTTAACTCATCTAATTCGATATTGACCAAGTCGTCCTTTTTTACGACTGGCAACGCTTCAAACTGTTCGAAATTCGTAATTTGCTGAATTCCTTGATACAATTTATTGTAAAACGGAACTGTTTTTGAGGCGTGATGAATTAATGATTTAAGTTCCCGTAACTGAAATTCTCGAATTTGGTCATAACCATAATATTGAAATTCTCTTTGGAAACGATAAGCATCTCGAATCGAGCCCAATGCAGGATGATTTTCTCGCAAATCATAACGCTCCAAATAATCCATTTACTTGTCAATGATGAGTGTAACCGGGCCATCATTAACTAACTCAATTTTCATATCTGCTCCAAACATTCCTGTCTCGACCTTGGCCCCAAAAGATTGAATTTCAGTAACTAAATCTAAGAATATCTGCTTTCCCGTTTCAAACTTCGCTGCTTTATCAAAACTTGGACGCCTACCTTTTTGCGCATCTCCACAAACGGTGAAGTTGGAAACCAATAATATTTCGTGATCGCATTCTAATACGCTCAAGTTCAGTTTGCCTGCATCATCCTCAAACACCCGCAAATGAGCAAGTTTCTCAGCCATCCACTTAATCTGCTCCGACCCGTCTCCCTCTGCAACCCCAACAAACACAACGATTCCCGCTTGTATCTCAGAAACGGTTGCCTGATTGACGACCACTTTTGCACGCAAAACCCTTTGTACAACAACTCGCACGGCTCATTCTGACGCGAAACCGGTTGAACTTATCTCAAACAAAATCCCTGGTATTTCTACCAGTTTTGTCTCTAAACTGCCTGACAAATGAGGGTCTCGTGTACTTATAGAGTGTAAACGATCAGTCTTCGGATAGCAACGATTGGGCTGCTTCGTATCGTTCCAAGACTCGGGCTGACAATGCGTCCATTTTCGCTGTGGAACTGATTCCCATCCGGTCAAGGGCCTCGGGAGCAACTTCGATGACAAGTTCCTCGGAACCTAAGCCAATTCCCAAGGATTTAGTCATGTAATCGGCGATATGGACCATGTCAACCAGCGAGGAAAGCGGTTCGCAATCGTTGGGTTCATGATGATATCGGATCGCGAGCAAAAGCGGGTCGGGGAGATTCCAAGTAGTTGCAAGAGCATAGCCGGCTTCTTGGTGGTCATAACCGAGTTTTTTTCGTTCTACTTTGTAAATGGGTGTACCGGAAGTAACCGCATCTTCCAACATTTTGGGCATCTTGTCTTTGAACCAAAGTACAAACACGG
>CAZJKW010000168.1:0-3438 GCA_964546835.1 uncultured Fimbriimonadales bacterium | reverse complement strand
CGCCAAATCTCGTAACAATCGAATGACTCGCGGGTCATTCATATAAGGATGAAAATCCTTCAGATGATAAATCATGTTTTGGGATTCGGAAGTCAAAATTTCACTTAGTGCAACTAATTCAGCAGAGAGTCTTTGGCCTTTGAGGGCTTCCGAATCGTTCGCTTTGTATCCCGGGGATTTCATTCCCTGTGTCAATGACCATGTGCATACGGTTTTGCTTAGGCGATGAGAGATATCGGTAAGGGCGGCACCAAGCCGGTCTTCTTCCCAAGTGACAACATAAATGACCGGGTACTTGGCTCTGATCAAAATTTCAATTTCTTGGGCGGACTTCATAAGTGAATTGAAAGTGTACCGATGAAGCGCAGAATTCGTTGCGATTAGGTTCAAATCACCTGTCAAAACCGCCATAATTAGCGCCTTGATGTCAAACCGGTATGAGCCTCAAAGTATCGAACCCAAGTGGCAAGCACGTTGGGAATCAGCCGACTTGTTTAGAACAAGAGAGGACGCTGATCGCCCGAAATTTTACGGATTGGACTTTTTCCCCTATCCGAGTGGCAAGGGACTAAGCGTTGGTCACCTTAGAAATTACATTCCAACCGATGTTCTATGTCGCATGAAATACATGCAGGGCTTCAACGTTTTGCACCCAATGGGATGGGACGCATTTGGGTTACCTGCAGAATCAGAAGCAATAAAAAGGCAAATTCATCCGGCTCCGATGGTAAAGCAATATGCCGCTACTTATCGCGACCAAGAGAAACTTGTCGGCATTAGTTATGACTGGCACCGAGAGATAAACAGTAGTGACCCAAACTATTACAAATGGACCCAATGGATTTTCCAAATTCTTTATCGTCGCGGTTTGGCATATCATGGTGATTACCCGGCAAATTGGTGTCCTAATGACAAAACGGTTTTAGCAAATGAAGAAGTTGAAGGTGGACTTTGTTGGCGATGTGGAACTCCGGTTGAAAAGAGAATCCTAAAACAATGGTTCTTCAAAATTACAGACTATGCGCAACGGCTGCTTGATGACTTAGATGAATTGGATTGGCCGGAAGGAATAAAACTTGCCCAGAGGAATTGGATCGGTAGATCTGAAGGCGTTGAGTTTGAATGGCAAATAGAAGGTTTTTCTGAAAAAGTACGCGTTTTCACTACGCGTATTGATACCGTTTTTGGTGCATCTTTTTGTGTTGTTTCGCCTGAACACCCGTTAGTCAAGAAAATTGCTACGCAAGAAAAAAAGACGGAAGTGGAATCTTATGTAACTTCCGCATCAAAACTGTCGGATCAAGACAGATTGGCCACGGCAAGAGAAAAAACTGGAGTATTC
Source organism: uncultured Fimbriimonadales bacterium (assembly GCA_964546835.1). Classification (GTDB taxonomy): domain Bacteria; phylum Armatimonadota; class Fimbriimonadia; order Fimbriimonadales; family ATM1; genus JAHCHL01. The sequence continues at coordinate 2,096 of CAZJKW010000168.1, read as the reverse complement.
ACAGGTACTTTTGCAATTAATCCATTTAACCAAAAACGGACACCCATTTTTGTTGCTGACTATGTTTTAATGAATTACGGTACAGGGGCCATTATGGCAGTTCCGGCGCATGACGATCGTGATTTTGAATTCGCAATAAAATTCGGCTTAGAGATTTCACAAGTGATTCAACCGATTGAAAACAATCAAAATGAGTTACCATTTTCATCCGATAACGGTTTTTTGATTAATTCCGAGCAGTTCAACAATTTGTCTGTCAGCGACGCAAAACAAAAAATGGCGGATTGGATTGAACAAAATGGTTTAGGTATTCGAAAAGTCAATTACCGTTTAAGAGATTGGTTAATTTCAAGGCAGAGATATTGGGGTTGTCCAATTCCAATCATTCACACAGAAGACGGAATGGAATTGGTTCCTGAAAGTCATTTACCGATTGAACTGCCGGAAGTCGCACATTACGAACCCACGTCAACAGGAGAGTCCCCATTGGCGGGAATTCCCGAATGGGTTAACACGATTGACAGCAAAGGGCGACCAGCCAAACGCGAAACCGACACAATGGGGGGATTTGCATGCTCATCTTGGTATTTTTTGCGGTTTTGCGATCCTCACAATGATTCGAGCGCTTTTGATTTGGAGAAAGCAAAATACTGGATGCCAGTGGATTGTTATGTTGGTGGCGCAGAGCATGCGGTCATGCACCTGTTGTATGCTCGATTCTGGACAAAAGTGCTTTATGATGAAGGCCTTTTGCCGTTTAAAGAACCTTTCAAGTCATTAAAAAATCAAGGAATGCTTTTGGCGGAAACCTATTATCGCCATCCTAATGCGAACGAAACTTTGAAAGTTGGTGAAGACGGAATTCAGATTTCACAGGATGAACTACAAAATTATCCAAAAGATCAGATTTTTGTTAAGTGGGAAAAAATGTCTAAGTCAAAGGGTAACGTCGTTACACCGACAGAAGGAGCACAAAAATACGGTGCTGATGCATTGCGTGTTTACGAACTGTTTGAAGCACCATTTGAACAAACAATTCAATGGTCGGTTGAGCGAGTACGTGGTTCGATTAATTTTCTAAATCGTGTTTTTCGGCTAATTTCGGAGTATCAACCTTATCTTGTCAAAGATTGGAAACAAGGTTTGGACCAAGAATTTCAAAAGCCAGAACTGGAACTTAGAAATTCAACGCACAAAACCATTCAAAAAGTCACTGGTGACATTGAAAAATTCAAATTCAATACTGCGGTTTCCGCATTGATGGAGTTCCTAAATGTCATTAGCGATTTTACAAAAACTGCGGATTTCGCATTAAAATCAACGCAGATTTGCTTTTCCGAAGCTATAGAAAATCTGATTTTGCTGTTAGCACCCATTGCTCCTCATTCGGCAGACGAAATCTGGGAATCCATTGGTCATACCGGTTTCACTTATCTGCAAGAGTGGCCAATTCCAGACGCCAAAATGCTGATTGCAAACACGGTCACCTATCCCATACAAGTGAACGGAAAAGTGCGCGCGACAATTGACGTTCCTCGCGAGACTTCAAATGATGAGCTTGAAAAATTCGCACTTGCCGAGCCAAAAGTTCAACAGTTTATTCAGGGATTGACCGTCAAAAAAGTCATTATTATTGCTGAAAGATTGATAAACGTCGTTGCAAATTAGCCGCCTGCTTTTTTCAGGGATTCAAAGGCAGTTTTGATTGTTTCCATTTCCTTGTTGCTTATTTTTGGTGCACCGATTTTAAGCATTTTCAAAAAGTAAGCAATTTCTTTCTGCTCGTATGGGCAACCGATATTCCCGCCCTTATCTGTTCCTGCTGCCGGTGCAATCGAATTGATTAACAATTTCCCCTTTGCGTCTGTAATAAAAAAGAAAGGGATCCCTGAGTCTTTGCCGCCTCGCTCGTTCATTATTTCTAAAGCACCTGCATTCTCTTCTGATTTCTTTTGAGCGCTTTCAAGAACAGTCAACCAGCGAATCACAAAATACTTTTCCATAATGGGTTTGACTTCAGCTTTGTTTAAAATGGAGTCCATTTTGTGGCACCAACCGCACCAAGAGGCATGAAAAAGAATCATTACAGACTTGTT
>CAZJKW010000167.1:0-3513 GCA_964546835.1 uncultured Fimbriimonadales bacterium | reverse complement strand
TTAAGCAGGATGAAGAGATTATTGCTTTGATGAATTTGGTCCGAGAAATTAAACCGAAAGTGGTCATGGAAATCGGAACGCATTGGGGTGGGACGTTACATTTTTGGACGCGGGTTGCGCCGGATGACGCCACAATTATTAGCATGGATTTACCGGGCGGAAAATTTGGCGGAGGATATTCTGCTTGGAAGAAACCTTTGTATCAGTCGTTTTCTCATTCGTTGCAGGATTTACATTTGTTGCGATGCGATTCTCATTCTGTTTCTTCTTATGAATCGGTGGTTTCGATTTTGGCTGGGCGCAAAATTGATTTTTTGTTGATTGATGGTGACCATTCTTATGAAGGGGTGAAACGAGACTGGGAAATGTATTCACCGTTGGTGCGTGAAGGTGGGTTGATAGCGTTTCATGACATTGCATCGTCTTATGACGAAACGCAAGTGGAGCGGTTTTGGAACGAGATTCGGGATGGTAAGAAAACCGAAGAGTTTTGTTTTCATCCGGATGGGCTTTATGGGATTGGAGTTGTGACGAATTAACTCCCTTTTCGATTTGAAACGGGAGAAGGGGTTTGGGGCGGAGGAAGCACTGATTTGCTTAAAGGAGCCCTTTTTATCAATGTCGAAACAACAACAATGAACTTGCTGCTGGCTTCTTTAATGGTGCTTCAAGCGACTTCGGCGACGGTGACCGTACCCGAGAACGTGAATTGTGCTGCTCTTTCACGCGATGGTAGATTCTTAGTTGTTGGCGATGCGGAAGGAAATGTAAATGTCTTTTCTTTGTTTCCTGAGCCCACACAAGATGAACCCAGACCCATTCTGGATGTTAAGTTAGTCAAGTCCAAAAAAGTAGATGCAAATGCAGTCGTCATGGTGGATATCAATCGAGACGCAAGCCAAGTCATCGTCAAAACCGGAAAGAGATACATGGAGCGCTTCATCGCTAAAGGGATTCGGTGGCGACTTGAAGATGACGACATTATTCCGATACCAAACGAATCAGATCTGTTTTTCGATGTCTTTGCATTCTCTCCCGATGGTTCAAAAATTTTGGGAAGCCTATTCCGATGGGCTGCAAACGCAGACCGTTCTGGCGCCATGTCACTCGTTGTTCCTGCGATTGTTGATCCTTTGTCAGGAAGAATTTTGAAAACAGGGGAAATGCAGCATCAAAACGGAGAACGGATTACGATTTCAGGTTCACCTTTGTGCATCTCAGTTGATCCTAATGGTAGTTGGTTTACTTTAGGTGGAGACAATAAAGTTGCGACTGGAGTGACAGGTGGTGGTATTCCAGTAATTGACTCAAGCAGCCTTGCGTGGAATATGTTTCTTAATCCTGTTTGGAGAGGCGCGCATTGTTCCAGTTTCGATGGAAAAAAGATTTTCTTTTGGTCTGGCAACAAAGAGATCCACGAGTTGAGTCTCGCAAGTTTCCAATCTCGCAAACTTGTTGACGTGAAAATGGGACGTGGCAGTGAAGGGAGCGCGTTGGGAATTCTTGGGAAAGATGAATTCCTTGGTTGTTCTGACATCGAGATTAAGGACAATGGATCAATGGACAGGCATGTGAATATTTACAAAATGAGTGATATGAGCATAGTTAAGCAATTCGTCAGTTACTCGGCTGCATTTTCTCAAAGTGGAATTGTGGCTACTTGGAAATACAAAAAGAACGAAGTAGTGATTCAAGACTTGCGCGATTTGTTGGCGAAGTAATCTGAAAAGGCTTCAGGACTTTTGTTTTTTCCATGTTCCGCCGGCGTCATTTGGAACCAGCGTATTGGCATCGGTCATTGTGACAATTACTGCCGGCCATTCTTCGCGATATCCGTTTGGTTTTGAACTGTCGATCCAGCGATACATCCACTTGCCGATAAACTTGTCCGACTTTGCCGGATCACGAGAAAATTCCCAAACTTTTTCTCCAACTTTGAACCAGCGGCGATTGTATTCGGGAACAAACAAAATTGTGCCTGTATATTTTCCATTCGAACCGGTGACAAGAACTTGAAAACCATCTGTTGGCCTTATCCAAACTCCTTCCATATCCATTTGCGGTGCGATGGATTCTAATCTCAGTCTGTCGCGTTTGATTTGAGTTTTTTGAATAGTCGTTCTGATTCGATTTATATCTGTAATTAGTTTTGCCTTGTACGCATTGGTTTGAGCGCGACAAGAATTGATGAATTTAGACGCAAGTTCGTTTGCCCGTTTTACTAAATCATCATAATTTGGATTTTCGGAATTCATTATTTCATAAGCAACCGACATCATGTAACTGGACCGTATGTCTTCGGTCTTCATCGGCATTTGCAATTGCGATTCTAACTTTACGATAACCACGGTTCCCTTGTTCAGTTGCTCGAGAAGAAGGTTTTTGCTTTCATGCAGATTGCGGTAATACTCGAGCATCTTGTCGAGGTTTGCAAGTTGCTGGGCGTAAGTTTGTGCTTTAGCGACTCCTGTAAACAACAGGGTTACGATTAAGAGTGCTGTTCTCATGGGTTTATTATACAGGCGGATTTACTGTGCTAACATGGTTTGATGAAACCGATTATCGTTAAGCCCGGAGATGGCAAAAGCATTACGGCATTTGGAGACACGATTGTTTTTCCACTGGTTGGTTCGCAAACTGGCGATGAGATTACGATTGGGATAGTCAGCACGCCACCGGGTGGTGGTCCGCCTTTGCATGTTCATCGTCGTGAGAACGAGATTTTTTTGATGGAAAGCGGAGATATTGAAGTTTTGGCTGAAGGTGAATGGATAAAAGCACCACCGGGGAGCGTTGTGTTTTTGCCGAAGGATGTCCCGCATCAATTTAGAAATGCAGGTGACACAACAAGCCGCCATTGGGTGATTTGTACGCCGAGTGGATTTGAGAATTTTTATTCGAAGTGTTCGGATTTGTTTGCTGCCGGAGGGCCGCCGGATATGGAAAAGATTATGGGAACTTGTGCTGAGTTTGGAATGGAGATTTTGGGACCGCCGCCGGGCGTGCATTGATTTTTACTGATATGCCGATGAAGACACCGGAATTGATGATGAAAAATGAAGCGACGCTTGCTAATTGGAAGCGGCTGGAAAAAGCGTTGTCGGGCTTAAAGGGTGTGAACATTCAGGAAAAGAAAACTTCCCTGCATTTGGACGCGGGAAAGTCGGCGTTTCTTGGCGTACACCCACGGAAAGATGGATTGAGAATTAACATCGTTTTGAACCGCGCCTTGAAAGATAAGCGCGTGGTTAGATCGGAAGCGACATCAAAATCGGTTTTTCATAATGAAGTGGATGTCATGAGTGCATCGGATTTCGATAAGGATTTTGTGTCTTGGGTGAAAGAGGCATACGAATTACGGAAGGTGTGAGTTCTGATAGTTTCGAGGTTTGATATGGTTTCCGGGATTCCTTCTTTCTTATGCCTCAACTCCTGAGCGTAGAGGCTTTTAGTGGTATTAGAGAAGCCCTCCACCGCAAGCAGTGGAGGGATAAAATCCGTTTGGATGCTTAA
>CAZJKW010000166.1:0-3515 GCA_964546835.1 uncultured Fimbriimonadales bacterium | reverse complement strand
ATTTTTGGCGAAGCGGGACGATGAAATTCATGGCGATGCCTCCCTATTGCAAATTGAGGCAATGCGTGAATTTGCCGCCGCGCAAGCACAATATTTGAAAGAACAAAACTCCCGGCAATAATGCGATGGGAATTGAACTGCTAAAAATACTTTGCTTTTGGGCATCTCTTTTTTTGATTGCCGGAATCGTTTCCAAATTGGCTCTAGCTAAATTGTCAAAACAAACGATATGTCCTGATGTCAATTCAAAGATACGATTAAGACAAGGTGCGTCAATCTTTCACAGCACTTTTGTTGAAGCGTCAAATCGCGGTTGGAAAATTTCGGCACCTTTATCAAAATCCGATGTAGTTCCATTAAGGCCAAGCGAATCCATGATGGTTGATTTTGTTTGTGAACATGGCCTGTGTACTTTTTTTACTCAAATCCTATATCGAGAAAAAAATCCCTTTCCAACACTTGTTTTGAAAAAGCCGACGAGCGTTCGAATCGTCGACCGTAGACTTTCTCCAAGATTAAGCGCCGACGTCACCGTCAAAATCAATAATCAAACCGAAGGTCAAATCGAAAACGCAAGTTGCTCCGGCGCACGGGTTCTTTCTGACCAATGGCTAGCCCCCGGCGATATGGTGAGTATCGAATCGGGAGACGTATGGCTTGAAGGTTGGGTTTTGGAGTGTGAACCCAAACCACTTGCAAAGTTAGGGTTCACATCAAGAATCTGCTTCCGTTCGGAAGCACCTTTAGAGAGGATTATGAGAATGATTGCAACCCCGGGTGGCTAATCCGGGGATTCCTTCCTTTTGAGGAGAGGAGGACATGCGCACCCATTTCAACACGGGACCCATCGGAAAAGTTCCAAGCTCTAAACTGTAGACTGCCGAATATGAAAGCAAACCTTTCGTGGATAGGGAAAAGCCAGTTTGAGGCAATGCCTCCATCCGGCAACCGAATCACATTCGATACGCATCCTGACCATGGCGGCGAGAATGCAGGACCGTCTCCATTGGAAACCATGCTCTGTACTCTGGCGGCGTGTACGGCGATGGATGTAATCAGCATTTTGCAGAAAAAACGACAAGACGTGAAGTCGTACCGGGTTGAAATCAATGGGGAGCGTGGTCCGGAAGGTCAGTGGCCAAGACCATTTACCAAAATTACTGTCACCCATATCTTCGAGGGTACAAATTTGGATGAAAGTGCCATTAAGCGGGCTATCGAACTCAGCGATGAGAAGTACTGCAGTGTTTCGGCAACGCTCAGGCAGAGCCCCGAAATCGTAAGCAGGTGGGAAATCGAATGAAAAAGTGTCCCCGATGTGACCTTTAGAACCTGCCGATACGTCCAATAAGTAAAGTCAACGAGGTGAACTCTGAGGTAGAGTTTCAGAATTCGCCCGTTTGGAGGTCTGACGCCAAATCATGAAGAGACTGACAGCAAGTTTTGTATTAATAGCCGCGGCAACGGTTGCCTTTGCCCAAGCTCCATTCACGATCATGCGCCCGCTCGAGGGTTCAACGGTCCGAGAAACCGCCGACATTCTGTTACCGGCAGGTAGCGTGCCATCAGGCACCTATATCGGCGTGCGGGTCGATGGTAAATTCGTGGAAGCTACCGTTCCAACTACGGACGACAAGCGAAAAGCGCAGGTTTACAAGTTAGATACGAAGAAACTGAAAATTGCCGACGGCGAACACACGCTTCGACTTGACCTCTATGGCAACTTCCAGGGCGGAGCCAGAATGATGGATTCAACCGAAGTTAAGTTCAGAGTCGGAAATCAAGACGGCATCAAGGTGCCTGAAGACGGGCTTAAATTACAGTACAAGTTTGTCAAGGGTCTCGCCTCAACCTACAAGATTGAAGAATTTGAAATGCAGTCGATTCTCAGTGAAGCCAGAAACCGAATGGGTGGACGAGCAACCGAGATACCCGTTGGCGGAGAGACACTTCGAATGCTTTATGCCATTGAAGATGTGAAGCCGGGCGGAAACGGGCTCATTCGAAGTCAAATTCTCCCGAATCCGGGCAAGGATTATGCAATCGTCACCGCAAGCGGCGACGATAAGCCGAAGAAATATGGTGCTGATACTTTTGCTCCTATCTACAGAATCATTACCCCGACCGGTAGAGAAGTTTACGCAGATGCACCGGTTTGGTTTGGTTTCCTCGGGGACCAAGGTAGCGGTTCCCTTTTGGACCTTTATGCTTTACAACCGCTTCCGCTGCTACCGGCAGACAAAGTCAAGCCGGGAGACCGTTGGGAAGCCGGAATCAATCTGAGTTCCGGTGGCCTCGAGAGAATCTGGCAAACCGGAAAGTCCCTAAGTCCGACGCGTGCTTCGGCAACTTTCGAAAGCGTTGAATGGGAATTGGGCAAGAAGTGCGCGAAGATTTCTTACGAAATTACTCTCGGCGAACGTAGCCGCGAAACGGGCAACTTGACAGTGCTTGGTAGAGAGTTTCGAAATGACCAACGCAACAAACTGATGCAGGTCATTTGGCTGTCCATTGATGAAGGCCGAATCGTAAAGTCCGAGTTCACCCTTGAGGCCGACGTTAGAGTCACATTGGGTGGCGGCGGTGGTGGCGGCAACCAAGGTGGCGGCGGTGCTGCTGCCGGCGGTGGCGGAATGGCATCGGGCGCTCCCACTCCCCTCGGTGGCGGCGGTGGAGCTGGCAATCGAGGCGGTGGAGGCAACCGTGGTCCGGAAGATGGGGGATTGACCCTCAATCAATCCAATTCTGGAACAGAAGTTGTGGGCGGACCCAATAACAGCCCCGGCGGAGGCGGTGCAGGTAGCCGAGGTGGTGCTGGCGGACGTGGCCAACCCGGCGGGGGTGGTGGCGGCAACGCTGGCGGCGGAAATCGAGGAGCTGCTTACTTCGTTCGACAAAAACTGTTTGTCCGAATGACCCTCGAAAAGTAAGAAATTAGCGGGAATCGGCCAAACTAATAACTGGAATGGCTGGTTTCCCGCTTAGAAAAAAGCAAGAACCTGTTCTCGACGAGTATGGCGAGTCCGTTGAGGCACGCGGAACCCTTGTCGAGCACTTAGACGAACTTCGGGTGCGCATTATGCGCGCCTTATTTTTTGTTGTTGGAGGATGGAGCGCAGGCTGGTTCTTGGAACCCTTTATTTATGAGCATTTGGATAGCCTGCTAAGAAGTGCGTTACCAAAGGATATTAAGTACCAAGATGCATTTACGAACTTTGCAGATCCGTTTTTCCTAAAATTCAAACTTAGTTTTATCATTGGCTTGATTATCATGGCGCCGTTCGTAATCAATGAACTTTGGGGGTTTGTAAAGCCCGCACTTAAGTCGACTGAAAAATCTGCACTAAGGAAAGTTGCACCGTTGAGCGTTCTGCTGTTTTTCTGTGGAACGTTTTTTGGATATCAGATTCTGGTCCCGGCTTTTAACTGGTTCTTGGGTTTTGTTGGCGAGTTTGAATCAGCCGCACTATTTCAGGCGCCCGGTACCTTTGTGATGTTCGTGCTAAAAATGTTAT
>CAZJKW010000165.1:0-3519 GCA_964546835.1 uncultured Fimbriimonadales bacterium | reverse complement strand
TGCTACTGCCATTCTGGCAGCGATTGGACTTATTCTTGGGATTTTGTTTTTAGAAATGAAATCTACAAATTCGTTAACAATTAAGTCATCGGAACCGCCGTGCCCGCCGTCGGCATCGGGGATTTGGAATTGTTCATCCCCATTTGGGTCATATGTATATCTACTTTTGTTCCACAAAACGACTGTGGATTTTCCGGGAGCATCGCCGAAATTTTCGATACGACCGTGTGTGCCAATTACTACATAGTTTCTCCATGCATCCGGTGCAAAATGGCATTGTTGGTAAGATGCGATTACGCCGTTATCAAGTTGCATCATCATTAAGTTAACATCTTCGACATCAACCACAGGATTTAGATTTGTTAGCGATTCTGGCGGCCAAGTGTTCTTAAATTCGATTTGCTTGACTGGTTGGTTGGACTTTTTGAGATTGCCATATACCATTAGCGAGCCCATGGCAGAAACATGTTTTGAATATCCATTGCACAAGTAATGTAACACGTCAATGTCGTGTGCTCCTTTTTGAAGTAATAGTCCATAGGATTTAGAACGGTCTGCGTGCCAATCACAAAAATAAGCTTCACCACCATAAGAAACAAAATGCCTGCACCAAGCCGTTTTTACTTTTCCAATTGCATTGTTTTGAATCAGTTCCTTCATTTTTTGGACGACTGAAAAATAGCGCATATTGTGCCCGACAAATAGTTTAGTTCGTGTTTGATATGCAGTTTGGAGAATGGAATCACATTGTTCGATGGTGATTCCCATTGGTTTTTCAAGATAGACCGGAATTTTGTTTTTTAAGAAGAAGTTAGCATGTTCGAGGTGAAGGTGATCCGGAGAAAGAATGAATACGGCATCCAATTGGTTTTTTATCAAGTGTTCGTGGGATAAAAAAACGTTTGAATCATCGCCAAAAGTTGCTTGAAAATTCTCTCTTGCAGAGGTGGAAGGATCTGCGAGGCCGCAAATTTCAATTTCACTTATTTTTGAAGCTGATTTGGATACAAGAGATTTTCGGAGTCCCCAGCCGACAACACCAATTTTCATTGAGAAAGTCCCAAGATTGCGTCCATTGCATTTGAGCAATTTTGGATACGAACTTCCGGAAAATGTTTGTAACAAGGGATGAGTTCAGCACAAACCGGTCCTTGATAACGGATTTCTTGAAGAGCGCTCATTACTTCGACCCAATTTACATCACCTTCGAGCAAATCCACGAAACCGTCAAGATTGCCAATTGATTTTCTGAAGTCCTTAAAGTGGACTCCGACAACCCGATGACTTAGGTGGCGAATCCAATCTTCGGCATATCCGGTGAGCTGTAAATTTGCAACGTCTACATAAGCTCCGACGAATGGAGAAGAAAACTGATCAACATATTGAGCCATTTCCTGAGGTGAATTCAAGAATTTGTTCCAAACGTTTTCGATGCCGATTCTGACATTGAGTTGTTCAGCCAAAGTTACGAAGTTTGCAAGAATTCTTGTCGAGTTTTGCCAGACTTCAGCATAAGGTTGTGGTTTTCTTTCTGGCATAAAGAACACATCAACCGCGCCGGGAATAACGAGAAGTGTTTTTGATCCAAGCCAAGATGAAATACGAAGCATTTTTTCGAGATCTTTGGTTGCTTGTGACCGATTTGATTCATCTGAGTCGCCAATTGAACGACTCCAATATAGCCCGCTTGCCGTGCTTGGAATTGCGATATTCTCGTTATTTGCAAATTCGAGAATTTCCTTGCACTCTGCTTCTGTTGCATCAATTGACAGAGCGGAACCTAAATCACCGATAGCAAGTTCGACCGCCGGAAACCGATGCTTTTTTGCAAGCAGGATGAAATCTTTGGGTGACATAGTTCCTTCGAGACCGCCCGGTGCGGACCAATAGTTGAGGGATTTTTGAATCATTTATGATTTCCTTTTTTTAGTCGATCCATTAAGACAGCAAGTAACAATATGGTACCGCTGATTATCATTTTATAAAAACTATCTACATTTAACAATGTCATTACGTTGTCTGTTAGTCCCATAAAAAGTACACCAAAGATTGCGCCTGAAATTGTTCCGATACCGCCACTTAACGAAACTCCGCCGAGGACGCAAGCCGAAATAACCTGGAGCTCGAGACCATATGCAGTGCTCGGTTGACCAGAAGTTACTCTCGATGCCAGGAGTATTCCTGCGATTCCCGCCATTAAGCCTTGTAGCATGAAAATTGCCAATTTAGTTTTGAAAACTGGAATGCCGGCAAGTTTTGCTGCTTCCTGATTTCCACCTATTGCCAGAGAATTGCGACCAAACACAGTCATTTTCAACAATAACCCGAATATGATAAATGAAAAAATCATAACCAAAACGGGAGATGGGATTCCCATGATTACGGCTTGTCCCAACTGCGAAAAAGATGGGTCTGATATTCCTACCGAAGAACCATTTGAAATGATTAGCCCAATTCCCCGAACAATTTGCATTGTTGCCAATGTTGCAATCAAGGCATTTATTTTGACTCCAGCTACAATGACTCCATTAAATGCACCAATTAATGTTCCTGCCAGCAAAGGGATTGTTATAGCCGGGAACATTCCGCTTCCATTCTTTAATAATAATGCTGCGATGACACCTGTGAGTGCAACTGTTGAGCCTATTGACAAATCAAAGTCGCCAGAAATGAGGCAGAGCAACATTGTGCATGACAGCATGCCGATTGTTGCAACCGATAGCAGAAGTGCTTGAATGTTCGCCCAACCAGCGAAATACGGAACCGTTACTGAAAGTACCACAAAAAGAATAACAAAGAATAATGGAACAAAGAGAATTTTCAAGCGTTCGGTTGTCAATTTGCTTTCACTCCACTTGGCAATGCATAAGATAAAAGCGTTGCACTATCAAATTCGTGGCGGCTTAATGTTTTCTCTATTTTTCCTTCGCACATGATATAAATTGTATCGCAGATGCCTGTCAGCTCATTGATATCGCCTGAAGATATCAATACGGAAGCACCGCTTTTGGCTTTTTCGAAAATGATTTGATAGATTTCACGTTTTGCGCCGATGTCAATGCCCCTTGTGGGTTCATCCAGAAGCAAGATTTTTGCGTGCCAATCATTCCATCTTGCGAACAGAGTTTTTTGTTGGTTTCCTCCAGATAGAGTAGAGACAGGTTGAAATGGAGATGTTGATTTTATCTTCAATTCACCAATCTGGCGCTTTGCAAAAGTCGTTTCGACACTTGAATTGATTAGACCGAATGGATAATGTCGTAGAGTTCGGGATCCGGTATTGATGTTTTCTGTTAAATGCGATTGAGCAAAAATGCCTTCTTTTTTCCGGTCTTCAGGCAAGAAAAATATGTGCTTTGAAATTGACGATGATGGTGACGGTGAAACGGACTGACTGTCGTCGTACGAGACGGAACCTGAGAGTATTTTGTTTGAACCAAAAATGCCCTTCAGCAATGATGTTCTACCGGCACCGACGAGTCCAAACAATCCAACGATTTCCCCTTGTTTTAAAACTAA
>CAZJKW010000164.1:0-3604 GCA_964546835.1 uncultured Fimbriimonadales bacterium | reverse complement strand
GACCCACAGATTCAGGTCTGTCGTAATTCAGAACGAAGCTGTTACCGGTTTTTTGGAGCACCGGTACCGGCAAATACGGTTCCAGATGTTTCTTCAGCCCAATGCAACCGCATCCTGGTCCTCCACCACCATGTGGAGTACTGAAAGTTTTATGCAGATTCAAATGCATGCAATCAAATCCGTGGTCGCCGGGTCTTGTTGTTCCCACCATGGCATTCATGTTTGCTCCATCACAAAAGACTTGTGCTCCGGCTTCATGAATCAGTTTGCAAATTTCTTGGATATTGTCTTCAAACAATCCTAAGGTCGAAGGGTTTGTCAGCATCATCGCAGCGACATCGGGACCTAAGTTCGCTTTGAGGTCTTGTAAGTCAGTCCCTCCGCGTTCGTCCGTTTTTACGGGTCGAACGGTGTAACCGGCCCTTGCAGCGCTTGCTGGATTCGTTCCATGTGCGCTATCGGGCACAAGTACAACTTTGCGTTTTTCATTTTCACCGTTTGATTTGTGATAAGCGCGAATTAGGAGAAGGCAAAGAAGTTCGCCAGACGCCCCCGCCGGCGGCTGCATACAAGCAAAGTCAAATCCTGTTATTTCAGCCATCCATGATTGTAAATCGTGAATTACTTCAAGATTTCCTTGCACCGTTTCTTGCGGTTGTAGCGGATGAGTCATAGCAAAAGACGGATTTGCCGCAGCGGCTTCGTTGACACGCGGGTTATATTTCATTGTGCAACTGCCAAGCGGATAAAACCCGGTGTCAATTCCATAGTTTCGGTGGCTCAAATTTGTGAAGTGCCTTACGACTTCAAGTTCACTAATTTCCGGAAGTTCTGCTGCTTGTTTTCTTGCGAATTCATGTCCGACCAAATCTTTTGCCGGCTTTGATTGAATATCGCTTTGTGGCACAACACAACCCATTCTTCCCTTGATTGATTTTTCGAATATGAGTGGAAAGTCTTTCATCAATTGACCACCTTGGCAATTTCAGTTACAAAATCATCAATTTCATCTTTTGACCTGACTTCTGTTACGGCAATCAACAGACAGTTATCCAGATTTTGATTCGGATAGTAATCGGAAACTGGAAGTCCCGCGAGAAATCCTCTTGACAATAACTTGTCCCTTACTTCTTTTGCATTTCTGCCAACATCAACCAAGAATTCAAATGCAAATGGGTGTTCAGGGAACTTAAGCGTTACGCCGGGAATTTTGCAAATTGCACTTGCAGCATAGTGCGCCTTTTGAACACAAGTTTCGCTGATTTGATTAAATCCGTTTTTCCCGACGGCCGCCATCCAAACCGTTGTGCATAGCGCCATTAGGGCTTGATTGGTACAAATATTTGACGTTGCTTTCTCACGGCGAATATCTTGCTCTCTGGTACGCAAAGTCATAACAAAACCGCGTCTTCCGTTTGCATCTTGCGTTCTGCCAACGATTCTGCCGGGAATTGCGCGAACCAATTCTCGCTTTACGCAGAAAAAACCGACTAAAGGCCCGCCAAATCCCATTGGGACACCTAAGGGTTGTGCCTCGCCTACGACTACATCTGCGCCCATCTTTCCGGGTGGTTCCAAAACCCCGAGCGACACGGGCTCGCAGACCGCAATTGAAAGCGCACCAACTTCTTTTGCTTTTTTGATTAATCGTTCCGGATTTCGAATTCTTCCAAAGAAATCCGGATATTGGAATGCGATTGCAGCTGTTTGGTCATCTAAGTGATTTTCCAAATCGTCCCAGTCGGTTTCGACCACGTGGCAGTCCGCAGGTTTTGCGAAGGTGTGTACCGCATCGCGATAATGCGGGTGAATTGAATTGCAAATCAGAATTTTCGTTCTGTTTTTTACTCCTGAAGCCATGATGGTGGCTTCGGCAAGCGAGGTTGCTCCGTCGTACATCGAAGCATTGCAAACTTCCATTCCGGTGATTTCTGCGATCATGGATTGAAACTCGTAAATGGTTTGCAGATATCCCTGACTTAATTCGGGCTGATACGGCGTGTAAGCCGAAAGGAACTCACCGCGACTGATAAGTTCCATAACGATACTCGGGACGTAATGCTCATAAATTCCTGCACCTAAGAACGAAACTAACTTGGTTAAGTCGGAATTTTTGTTACCGATTTTTGCCAAGCACCTTAAGATTGCCCTTTCGTCTAATGCGTCGGGAATATTGAGTTCGGCTTTTAGTTTAAGAGAATCGGGGATTTCATGGAAGAGTTCTTCGATGCTGGGTACTCCAATGGTAGCAAGCATCGAGTTAACATCGTCTTTGGTGTGAGGAATATAGGGCATCGTGACTTTCTACGCCCCCAAAGTCGCTTTGTAGTCATCTGCTGTTAATAGACCGTCGACATCGCCCTCAATCCTCAATTTAACAATCCAACCCTTACCATACGGATCTTGATTGATAAATTCTGCCGACCCTTCAAGGTCTGCATTTGTTTCGATGATCTCGCCCGCCAATGGCGCGTAAACATCTGAGACGGTTTTTACGGACTCAACTGAACAGACAGACTGTCCAGATTGAAGGATTTTCCCAGCTTCGGGCATATCTACATAGACGATATCCCCCAACTCTGATTGGGCATAGTCGGTGATACCCAAAGTTGCAATGTCACCATCAATTCTCAACCATTCATGGGTTTTTGTGTACTTCAAATCTGTTGGAACGTTCAAATCAATCCTCCGGGGAGGTCCGATTTTACTTTAGAAGAGAACGTTAAGTCATTGTTAACGGTAGTTAAATCTAGCAGGATTAACAGGTCAGTTTAGTCCTTTTCTCCTACATAATAACCGTGTCTTACCCAGCTATGTGGGTAAGCACAGATTTGTAGAAAGGATTGAGAAGTAAGGAACCTTCTCTTATTCTGGGCAATCTACTTGGTATTGACCATGAGGTTTGAAAGAACGGCCTGTTTGGCACGATTTTTGACCCTATCGAGATGTAGTCTTTTTTGGAGAAGAAAATGAAGAAAATCGCAATCACAGCAGGACTTGCCGCAATCGGAACGTTTGCCCTTCCCGCCACTGTCACATTCAATTTGAATTCAATCTATACAGGCGCAACGCCTAATGGGACCGCGCCTTGGGTAACGATAACGATTGATGACATAGCAGCCAATAAGGTCAACGTTCGAGTTGATCATAACGCAACGAGCGTAGCTCCTCAATTTGTTTCCAAAGTTTGGCTAAATGTAAGTCCATTTGTCAGTGACATTACAATCTCAAACGAAGTCAACGCAAACAAGCGCGACGGCTTTTCACTGTCAAACAATAACGTCAACGGTGGCGGTGGACATGTTTTTGATATGGAATTGTCGTTCGTCACTTCCAATTCAGGCGGAGGAGTTAATCGCCTGAAGCCGGGCGAGTTTTGGTCGGGCGACATGACCGGAACAGGTTTGACCGCAACAAACTTCTTGGACGTATCCAATAATGGTTTGCTTGCCGGTGCACAAATCCAAGGTATCGATGGCGTAAATTCAGGCCACGTTGGAATCGTTCCGGAACCGGCAACGATGACTGCATTGGCTCTTGGTATTGGAGCGATTGCTGCAAGACGTAAGCGAAAATAATCAAATTCTAAGCTGAATCCAACACC
>CAZJKW010000163.1:391-3660 GCA_964546835.1 uncultured Fimbriimonadales bacterium | reverse complement strand
GAACCCTCTTGCGTCTGACGAAGACCCTTATTACATACAACTAAGTTCCTTTGTTAATGTTGTACAAAAGAACCTTCCTCCTCTGGTATCTGCGGTTGATGGATTGCGAGCTGTTGCCATTGCGGAGGCTGCAACCGAAAGCGCAATCACCGGTAAGCCGGTATCACCAGCCAAAGCGTAGCGATTCGGTTCGTCTGGTAGTCTGATTCCCGTGCGTTTGTTCAGTTTCCTAATCCTGTTTGCTTCAGCAGTTGGTGTGAGCCAGCCGACTGGCCAGTTTAATGGATCGAGTTGGTCCGTTAACTCCAGCCATACATTGATTTGGGCCGGCAAACCTTTCATTCCTGTTGGACCCAGAATCCCTGCGAGCGAAAATTTGATTAATGCGATTCCAGAAAGCATCAAACATGCTTTATTGGAGTTTGAAAGTCCAACAAATATGCAGTCTGCGGTTAATGTCGCAGAGAGTAAGAAAATTCAATATCTGATTACGCCCTTCCGACAAATGAAAGGAACTCCTGCATTTGCAATTTTGCCGGGAAGTTATCGAATTGAGGGCGCACAACCTAAGGGTGAATACAAGATTCCAATTACAAACGGTCGAAGTATTTATTATCTTTTGGTAAGTGCAGACGGATACGGTGTGGATGCAAAAGGATGGGTCGAAGTTGTTAATGGATTTGCAACCATTAAACTAAACTTGAATCTTGCAAATGAAAAATATGTTTTGTTAGTTTTTCCAAGACTGACCGAGTCAAAGCTGCCGGACTATTGGGAAGGATTCGACACCTCCCGGGATGAACTTCTTTCATCTCTAAGAAGCACGAAATTTGGAGAGGGTTTTAGGGGAATTTTGAATCCATTAGGAACACCAGAATCCTGGACAATTCCTCAAGGGGGATTTGTGCCTGACACTGAGATGTTTCGGCTTGAATTTCAATCCTTTTTGGAATCCAAATACAACAAAAATATCGAAAATTTGGTACGCAGTTGGCGATTAAAAGCATTTGAGATTGATACTTTCAAACAAGCCGCACGAATGGTTGCGCTGTTTTCAAAAACTCGCGGTGTGGATCGACTGTTTGACCCCCAATCTGAGGCAATGATTCCGGTTGAAATGCGAGACTCGAATTATTGGACAGACGTACAAACGGTTATTAACAACGCCGCGTTAAGAAGGAATTCGCGATTGGCAGAATCCATTCGGAGGACGATAAACGTTCCTGTCATTTTCGAGTGGTTAGGCTGGTCGCCTGTTTACGATTCTCTCAAGCCGGCTGGAAACGGGCTTGCCATGAAAGCAAATGGCGGCGGGCCAGACGGAACGCAAATTCTGGCTCAAGGCACTAGTAGCTTTCTCGCATGGGAAAACCGAGGATGGTTTTTGATGTCATCTTTTCGAGGTTTTGAGAACCCGGAAAATGCGATGAATCTGTTAAGCGATTCTGTTGGGTTAGGAGCCAAAGGTTGGTATTTTAATCTTGATGAAATCATTGATTATTCTTTTATCGAAAGGTTCCAATCTCAAATTCGTGCCATGCCGACGATCGCAAACGAGTTTCCAAAGGCACTTTACTATCCTGAAAACGCACGATTTCCGGCCGATACGATGCGATTGCCAGCCGGTTTCTGGTGGATACCTACACCGGCCGCCGGTAATCGCATTGAATATGGCTATGGATATGAGGGATACAAACATAATTCGACTTTTGCCAGTTTTATTGCAATTTGGAGAACGAATCAGCCAGCGCGTGTTCGCTTGTTGTGTCGGGAACCCGCTCGATTGATTTTCAAGTCGCATGATGGCAATCCCATTGAAACCAAAATCAATAAGGATTCAGTCGAGTTAACCCTTGGAACCGTACCCATCATGATTACCGGTTCCGATGAAATTCCGGTGCCAGCAGACGCTTTAGACCAATTGGTTCAAGATTACAAATTATTGTCCGATTTTGCGAGAAAACGCGGCGTAAACATAGATGACCCCAGATACTTTTTTGAAGATTCCTATCGAAAAGTTAAGGAAAATCCCGGTGGAGCGTTTGCAAACATGGTGGAGAACTATCGAAAAATGCAAATTGGAGTGGGCGCATTTTGGTGGAAAGAGGCAGAGTTAGCAGACAAAAGTAATTTTGGCGATTTGCTTTTGTCGCCGGCATGTTCTGAAGGCAGAGCACTTCTACTGTCATCACCTATTACACCGCCTGCAAACTTGGGATACTTTGCCGAATATGTTTTTAGAACGAATAACCCGCAGGAATGTGATTTTTGGATTGCGGGAAATTTTCCAAAAGAAGTTAAACCTTACGTCGAAATTCTCGTCGGAAATCTAAAACTTCCTTTGCCTGAACGCGCTGTTGCAGGATATGGTGATTCGTTCAATTGGTACAAGATCGGAAGGTTCACTCCGGCAAAAGGGACAACAACCATTACGATTCGCTTGGCTGCTAACGCGCCAGTTTTAAGAATGTCACTTGACGTTATTTTGTTGACACCATTTCCTTTCCGTCCGTCCGGAATTTCGATGCCGGTAGGTTATTGACCCTTTTCTTTGCTTCGATACTCGCGAATGAAAGTTGGAATGTCCAACTCATCCTCTTCTTGGCCGGATGCCGAAAGCGTGCCCTGTTGTGGTTCGGGTGCCTTTTCGGCAGGTCGTGGAGTACCGGTTGCCGATGCTGTACCGGGTGGAAGAGTAGAAGGTCCCTTGGTATCCGAAGATGCAACATTAGGAACGACCGGAGCGGACTCCATTGTTCGTGGGCGTGGCTCAGGAACCACAGGTCGTTGTTGAACAACTGCTTGATTCGGTTGACTGGGTTGTGCCGCTGGCCTTGCACTGCCAAGCGCCGCTTGCGCTGCCCGCCTACCGGCGTGGGTGCCTTGGTCAAAGCCGGATGCCAATACGGTTATTCTTACCTCGCCCTGCAATGAATCGTCCAATACCGTTCCGAAGATGATGTTTGCTTCGTCGGTGGCGGTGAGACTTTGGATGAAACTCATGGCCTCATTTGCTTCAGCAAGCGTTATGTCGTCGGAAGCTGTGATGTTAACTAGCAAGCGTGTTGCTCCTTCGATTGTGGTCTCCAATAACGGATTGCTAACAGCACTTTGTGCTGCTTGTTGTGCCCGATGTTCGCCGGTGCCGAAACCAATTCCCATAAGTGCAGGACCTGCAGAGGACATGATTGCTCGAACGTCTGCGAAGTCCACGTTAATCGTGCCCGGCACAATAATGATGTCGGAAATGGCCTGGACTCCTTGTCTCA
>CAZJKW010000163.1:0-381 GCA_964546835.1 uncultured Fimbriimonadales bacterium | reverse complement strand
GTCGTCAGCAACGCGAAATGATTCGAACAAAGTTGTTTTTCTATCGACGACCGGAAGCAATCGGTCATTTGGAATTGAAATGATTGTGTCAACCGAATCTGAGAGCATTTGAATTCCATCGTCACTCAGTCGTCGTCGTCGCGCCCCTTCCCAAGTGAAGGGTTTGGTGACAACAGCAATGGTCAATGCACCGAGTTCTTTTGCCAATTCTGCAACGACGGATGCAGCACCGGTTCCGGTCCCGCCACCCATACCTGCGGTGATAAAAACCATGTCTGCCCCATTAAGTAAATCTCGAATTTGGTTTCGGCTTTCTTCGGCAGCATTTCGTCCAACTTCAGGATTTCCACCGGCACCCAATCCTCGAGTTAAATTTGCACC
>CAZJKW010000162.1:1509-3725 GCA_964546835.1 uncultured Fimbriimonadales bacterium | reverse complement strand
AATCAAAATCACCACGATTGAATCGCCCCCGCAGATATTTCGTTCCGGCATCGATGGGATGCAACGACCAAACTTCATCTCCCGAATACTCTCCGCGAATCGGATTATCTTCAAGCGAATAAGTAATCTGAACGTCAATCGCACCCTTTGTAAATGCTTCTGCCAATGCCTCAAATCGTGCAAAAGTTTGCAAAGCAAAATCAATTTCAGGATTGTTTAAATAAGCCCGCTGCGGTTCTACAACTCCATCTTTTCGCTTGTATAAAACTTCGGTTCTTCTAAAAATAACGGCCTTAACTTTCCAAACCATGGATTTGCCCTCGGCAATCCTTGCTTGCGCTTCTTTCCAAGAGTTTTGAATTTCTTCATAACCGCCTTGACCCTCAAAAACTCGACCTATATTTCCCCAACCATTAATTTCAACTTTCTTGTTTCCCCAATCCAAATGCGGCTTTTCCGCCGGAGAGTTCAACCAAGATTTTGGAAACCGAATTTGCACGGTTCGCGCTTCGGTTTTCCTTCCATCAAGGTCTTGTTGACCAAAAGCAGTTGTTTGACCAAAAACCTGCCACTCATCAGGGTTCGTCGGAAGACCGGGCGCTTGCCCTATCAAAAAACTCGCAATTCCAAAAGCAATCATTCAGTTCCCTCTTTACAATTTCGTTTCAAATAGTCGAACATCCAAATCGGTTGCCGAATGAATGTCTCCACGCGTAAACTGATGATGTTGATTCCCGCCAAAAGAACTCAAATCACTTGGCAATTCCTTAACCATATCCAAAACAACATCGCGAATCCGTTTTGCATTGACTTCGAAAACCTCAAGCACCGAAACGGCATTTACCGCTTCCGCACCTGCATGAACGCCGCTATCGTAATCCGTTATCAACGAAATGTTAACCACACTCATCCCCATTTCGTGACACAGATACGCTTCAGGATATTGAGTCATGTTTATCACTTCCCAACCTTGATGGTGAAACCACAAACTCTCACTCTTCGTGCTAAATCGCGGCCCGTTGATTACAACCACCGTTCCCTTCTCATGTAATGGAATGTTGTGATTCTTAATTACTTTCGCCGCCAATTCTCTCAAACGAGAATCATACATATCCGCCGGACTAACGTGAGTCACAATCGGCCCATCAAAAAATGTGTCTTTTCGTGCATTGGTACGGTCAACAAATTGGTCACACAAAACAAAATCACCCGGTTTTACGTGCGCCTGCAAACTACCTGCGGCGCAAGGACTAATGGCAATCCTAACTCCCAATGATTTCATGGCCCAAACGTTTGCTCGATAATTAATCATATGCGGAGGAATCGTATGCTTCCTGCCATGCCGCGGCAAAAACGCAACTTTCTTGCCCGCTACTTCTGCTACAAAAATCGAATCGCTCGGCGGTCCATAAGGAGTGTCAACCTTAACTTCCTTAACATTTTCAAATAGAGAATAAAATCCCGAACCGCCAAATACACCAATTTCAACCATCGATATCCTCCTTGCTATTTCGTTGCGCCGGCCATTGCGCTCCGCATTTGCTGTTGCAATCCTGCAATCAACAATCCAACTCGACTCCCTGCTCGCAAAAGCAAATCCGCATTGACTTTCAAAATCAAACCCCGTTTTCCTGCACGGGTCGCTCCCCATGCCGCATTGCCATAATATTCGTTTGGGTCGTCGCTAACAAAAACAATGTCCGGATTCCATTTGATAATTTCTTCGGGATTCACTTCAACAAATTTATTGTCATCCGGCCCTAAAATGTTTCCACCCGCAGCACGCACAACGTCTGCTTGAAAAGATTTCGTTCCGACAACCCACGGTCGGCTTCCTCCCATTGCCACCACAACATTTGGCGCAGGATCAATCTTGTCGCCTTTCGATTGTGCGATTACGGTTTTAAGACGATTGATTTCCTTCGATGCAGCGGTATGTGCTTGCAACAAATCTCCCAACTCGCCCATGGTACTTATCCATTCGTCAAGCGAATTGATTTCTACCAACTTAACATCAATCTTTTTTGCTTTTAACTGTTCCACTATCGCGGGATTGATTAGGTTCCTGTCGGCAATGACAATGTCCGCTTGAATCGCATAAATCTTTTCTACATCGGGTGTCGGATTCGCAACAATCATCACCTTTCTCAAATCTTCTGGAAAAGTGCAGCCGGACGTTCGACCTACCATGTTGCCGGTCAACTCCAACGCACCCA
>CAZJKW010000162.1:0-1499 GCA_964546835.1 uncultured Fimbriimonadales bacterium | reverse complement strand
GCTCACATTCGGGCTAAGGGAAACAATCCGACCATAAATCTTCTCCGGCATCTCTCCGCCGACCCGTTGAGGAGGACTGCCGCATCCTGCCAAAACAACCAGAATTAAAAAAAAGACCGGCGAAAAGCGGGAAAGCATGAACGTATTCTGGCACTTTGAAGTACCCTATTGTAAGAGGTAGGGCTACTCGCCCCGCGAAGGAGCAACCCATGAATTTCGGTCTCATCTGTTCTTTGATTTCTGCGCTCAGTGCAACCCTTAACGGCACAGTCCAATCGAGCGAAAAATTCGACAAGTCCGCTTCAATGGTCCTGACTTCCTCAACCGGCGAAAAACGAACCCTTCCCCTGGGAATTGACGGCTACTTTCAATTCGATTCCCTTGAACCGGGCGTTTACGAAGTCCGCCTTAACTTCAAGAAGAAAACTGTCCTGATTCCTACTTTGTTGCTCGAAGACTCGGTCAATAACGTCACACTTTCCTGGCCCAAATCACTCGACCCCAAAGTCCGAGCCGATGAAGTCAACAAAGCGTTTGAAATCGGCAACCAAGAACTCCGCTCCGGCAACTATGAGCAAGCCATCACCGCTCTTAAGGATGGTCTTACCTACGACTGTTCTCAAGCGGCGCTTTGGGGAGCCATTTCCCTTGCCGAAGTCGGCCAAAACAAGCTCCAAAACGCCCTAAACTCCGGCATGATGGCGATTCGGCTTGGTCCGAAAGAAGCTTCCTATCGAAACAATGTCGGAACGATTCTTCACCGCTTAGGCAGATACGCATCGGCAGCCAAGCGACATGAAGAAGCAGCCACACTCAATCCGGATGGCAAAGGCCTATACCTTTCCAATGCCGCGGCGTCATACCTGACCGGGAACATGGATCAACAGGCGCTCGGCGCGTATAAGTCTGCCTTGGAAGACCCAAATGTTCCGGTGACAACATGGTTCCACGCCGGCTCCCTGGCAAACCGAATGGGAGAATCAGGTCTGGCGAAGACGTACCTCATCAAGTACCTTGAACTGGCGCCATCGGGAGAATTCGCCGAAAGAGCCCAATCCATCCTGCGCGCTATCGGCAACTAAAATCCGGTCCCTGAAAACGGGCTGACCCGCATAGTCAAAAACCTGACCTAAGGTGTGGCTTTCATACCGTTCATTCCGTTCACGTTCATCATAGTCATTTTTGGACCTTTTGCGATTTTTGGTTCAGGTTCAAGTTCAGGTTCAGGTTGAGGATTGTTGCTTTTCCGGTTCGGTTTCCGGGCGGTTCGTTGGTATGAACTTTTGCTCACACCTTAATAGTTGCGACAGAGCCATTTGTCAAGGATGTTTTTTGAAACCTAGTACATTTGCTGGGAAGGCGTTAACACCCCCACCCGATTCATTCCTCACCGACCTCCCACTAAAGGGTGAGGTCGTTTAAGAATCCACCCGCCTGTCACCTACACCAATTACATGGCACCCCTTCATTGACTGCTTTCAATCTTCGAGTTTAATTCG
>CAZJKW010000161.1:0-3770 GCA_964546835.1 uncultured Fimbriimonadales bacterium | reverse complement strand
CGTTATCTGGCAAACCAAAGTTCGCTACCCTTCAATCGTTCGGCCAAACGCAAATGGTAATGTATATTTGCTTTTTGGTGGCGGCAGGTTCTTTTTCAAGACCCCTGACAGCAGTTCGGTTGAACCGATACTTGACAGAGATGGGAAAGAGTTTTCACTGGATGAAATCATGGACATTGCGCCGATGCAAAACGGCGATATTTATGCCGTAAATGGTGACGGAGATGTTATTTTTGTTAACTCGCAAAAAGTCGCAATGAAAATCGCTAATTCAAAAACCATGAAAATTCTGCCATCGACAAAAGGCGGAATTCTCGCATTGCAAAACAGCCAGCTGATACGCATCACACCTAATGGTCAAAAAATTAACTTGTGGACACTTCCAAAACCGGACCCGGATGCAAACATAAAGCGAACCGCAGACGGAAACATCGCAATTGGTTCAAATCAAGGCCTAAAAGGCATCCTTTACATTCTCGAAAGGAGTGTTGAAAAATAGCCGTTCAATCCACTCCGATTGAAATTCCCGACCAATGGGAAGACCCCGATGGTCTGAGTGTGCTCTTGGCAGAAATCCGTGAACAAAGGCCAAAAGCAAACATCAAAAGAATTCGGCTCGCATACTATTTGGCGGAAATTGCACACAAAGGGCAAACAAGAAAAAGTGGCGAGCCGTATGTAACGCATCCATTAGCAGTTGCAAAAATTCTTACGGAATTGCAAATGGACGAAGACTCAATTATTGCCGCTTTATTGCACGACGTACTTGAAGATACACCCATTAATGAGCAACAAATTGAATCCATGTTTGGTAAGCCGGTGCTCGCACTTGTAGAGGGAGTCACCAAACTAAGTTTTCCACCTTTACAACAAATTTCCGAGCATCGTCAAGCGGCAGAACAAAGAACACGTTTTGCAGAAACCATGCGAAAAATGTTAATGGCAATGGCAGATGATTTTCGCGTTATGGTCATCAAACTTGCAGACAGAATGCACAATATGCAAACGCTGGATGCAATGGATTCCGAAAAACAACATCGGATTGCACAAGAGACACTTGATATCTATTCACCTCTTGCAGGTCGGCTCGGAATATGGCAAATGAAATGGGCACTTGAAGACCTGGCATTCAAGTTTTTACATCCAAAGGAATTCGCAGAAGTCAGCGACCGAGTTGCAAAAACGCGCGACAAACGCGAGCAAGAATTGCATGACTCAATCGTTTTGTTAAAAGAGCGATTAGAAAATGCTGGGCTACAACATTGTGAAGTTACGGGAAGGCCAAAACATCTTTACAGCATTTATCAAAAAATGGCAATTTATGGGTTTGATTTTGATGAAATCTACGACTTGCTCGGAATTCGAATCATTCTTGATTCGGAAAGCGAATGTTATCAAGCCCTGGGCATTGTTCATGAATTATGGAAACCGATTCCGGGATTGTTTTATGATTACATTGCAAAACCAAAATCAAATGGATACCAATCGCTTCATACGAAAGTAGTCGGTCCGCATGGCGAACCCCTGGAGGTTCAGATTCGAACTTTTGATATGCACCGCATGGCAGAATTCGGAATCGCAGCGCACTGGCAATATAAACCGGGTCATGGCGGACGCTCTTCGGTAGAAGAGCATGCATTAATCAATAAACTTCGTCAACAAATTTTTGATTGGTCCAGTGATGCTGCAACAGGAAGCGAATTTTTACGTTCGGTTAGTACTGACCTTTTCGCCGAACAAGTATTTGCATTTACGCCAAAAGGAGACGTGATTGATTTGCCCGCCGGTGCATCACCAATTGATTTTGCCTTCCGAATTCATACGCAAGTTGGACTGAAAACTGTCGGCGCAAAAGTCAATGGAAGAATCGTAAAATTAGACCATCAACTCGAAAATGGCGATATTGTTGAATTGTTAACCCGTTCAAACGCACAGCCAAGTGTGGATTGGTTGCGCTATGCAAAAACCGTTTCCGCAAGGTCAAAAATTCGCGCATGGTTAAGGCAACAAAACAAAGATGTCAATGCTCAGCGCGGCAAAGATGCGATTGAAAGGGAACTAAAATCGCTTGGATTTGACCCGAAACTATTTGTCGGAGAAGAAAAACTACAAGAGTGTGCAAAAACCTTAAAAAAAATTGATGCAAAAAACCTATTGGCATCGGTGGGCGAGGGATTGGTTAGTGTTGAGAGGGTGGTATCGCGACTCACTTCCGAAATCAGAAAGCAACAAAAATCAACTCGACGTTCGGCAGTCAGCCATGCTCCGCAACCGGTTTCCATTTCGCCGGGAGGCGTAGATAATATTGCTTTTCGCCGTTCCAAGTGTTGCTTGCCCGTGCCGGGAGACGAAACGGTTGGATTTGTGTCAAAAGGACGCGGAGTAATCCTTCATCGAAAACTTTGTCCCAATCTAATTAAGTTACAAGAGAGTGAACCGGGGCGATTTCTTCCTGTCAGCTGGCCGAAAGATGGAAAATCACTTTTTGCAGTTAATTTGAGAATTCAAACCGTAAATCGTCAAGGTCTTCTTGCGGATATCTCTTCGGTCCTTGGCGAAACCAATACCAACGTGAATTCTGCAAACATCAAAACCTTGCCAAATCAAACCGCGTTGCTTGAACTCAATGTCGGCGTAACGGATCTAAGGCATTTACAAAGTGTGATGAGCCGAATCAGTTCGATGCAGGATGTAATTTCGATTCAGCGTACTTTCGGCGGTAAAGCAACGACTTAATTTGCCAATACTGCATTTTGCGCAGGAGCCAAAATCGATTCGTTTGAAATTTTGCGACGGGCGCCAAGTCCTACTCCAATTACGTAAGACACACCCGCAAACAACGGGATTAAAGATAGAAAGGTGTATGCCAAAAGTTGCTCAGAATAAGAAGGAATTGGAATCGGTGGAACCGTTTGAATAACGGGTTGTGGAATTGCCGAATAAATAGCGAAGCATGCGGTCCAAGTCAAATAAAACAAAAATGGAGTCGGAAAACCGGTGCTGATGAACATCCAAGCAGTCATCAAAATAGGACGGAAGCCGCCTCGATGATGCGCCGACAACAAGCCCAGTCCTAATCCGATACAACTGACACCGATAACGCTAAAAGCCATCAAGGGAATAAATTGTGCCACCTCACCAAACTTGCTTACATCAAAGTTCTCTTTTGCAGATTGCTGCAACAATTGGACGGATAAGTTCATTTGCAAAACAATCAATGGTATGGACAGAAAAATGAGTGTGTAGGCAATCCACGGTGTTAAGTTTGAAGTTCTAAAATGGTGCGTTTTGATTTGTTTTGACTTTGAAATACTCTCTAAATGAGCAATGATTTCGTGACCATCTTTGTAATGCTTGGCGTGGACACCAAATGAAAAAGGAATACCAAGTCTGGATTTGTAATGAACGATGGCGCTATGCATTTGTGTGCTTGACTCCAAAAAACAAATTCGAGAAATTCGACTCCATTTTGCTTCGAACAATTTTGGACCGTCCTTACCGACCCTAAGCGCAATACCTTTTTCCGTTGTTTCGACGGCGCGATTGAGATAGATGAAAATGAACAAACTTCCGAACACCATGATCGGATTGATTGCTAAAACCGAATTAATGAAATCACAAATGACCGCCAATGGAAACTGAATGACATCAAGTATGCCAAATGTCTGGCCAATAAGAAGTTCCTGCCAGCTGCCGGGTTCAATGTCAAAGAAGAATTGGGACGATGGCGGATAGGATCGTGAAAGAGGTAAACCTGATGCAAGAACGAG
>CAZJKW010000160.1:3422-3856 GCA_964546835.1 uncultured Fimbriimonadales bacterium | reverse complement strand
GACGACTCATGTATTGGAAATAAAGTCAAATGAAGTTATCAAACACCTAATGCCCTTTGGAGAGATCTTATTCCAATCAAAAAATCATGCTATAAGCCCAAAAATCAGAGCAAGAAACGATTCTCTTTCGGCTCACGAAATCAGCAAATCCATCGTTAAACAAAAGAAAGCGATTGCCGATATTGAAGAGCGAATCGCCCAAATTGAAAAAAACAAAATCGATTTGGAGCAACAATTGGAGAACCCCGCCTTAGTTAGCGACCTGATTGAAGTCACGAAAAAATATGAAGACATCTCGCACGAACTCAATTCACCACTTGGCCGGATGCAGGTTGCGCTCGGCATCCTGGAAGAGCGTGTGCCGCCCGCTCAACGCGGTTATGTTGCCGACGTGCAGGAAGAAGTTCAATTGATGTCGAAGCTGGTCAGCGAAT
>CAZJKW010000160.1:0-3412 GCA_964546835.1 uncultured Fimbriimonadales bacterium | reverse complement strand
CCGAATGGGAAAGAATGTCGGTCAACTTGTTTGATTTGGAGAACCTACAGGGAAAATGATGACTCCAAGTACAATTAGCGAATTCGTTGATGTGATTGGCGAAAACGTCCCGGTCAGGATTCTTGGAACCGGGACCAAAAAAGAGATTGGAATGGCAGTCAGCGCAGTAAACACAATATCAACCCAATATTATTCCGGAATTATTGACTGGTTTCAAGATGATTTTGTAGTGACCGTTAAATCTGGCACGCTTGTTTCAGAATTTCAGCAAGAACTGCTTACAAAAAGTCAAGGATTACCCATTCCGACGTATGTAAATCAAGCTGAATTCTTACTTGCTGGAATGCCCGGAACTATCGGTGGATTGGTAGCAACAAACTTGCCGTCAATTAATGAATTTGCATTTAAGGGGCCACGATACTGGGTTCTCGGCATGAAAATTTTGACGTCGGGTGGAAACATCATTTCTTGCGGAAGTAGAACTGTGAAAAATGTTGCCGGATACGACCTTCACAAAGTCAACATCGGCGCATTCGGTTCGCTTGGGATCATTCTCGAAGTCACGATGCGCGTTTATCCAAGTTCAATATTGGATGTGCAACCGCGCACCATGGGTCAATTGTCAGAAACTGAGGACAGAGTTTTCTTTGCTCGCGGCAAACGCACGGTGCAACACATAAATGGAGTTATGTGTACGGAATCTGGAAACGTTTGGAGCCACGATCCCATTGAAGGAAGCGTCGGGCCCGGACACTTTGATTTTCCAAAGGCGAATCAAACTATGAATTTGAAACTGAAAAATGTTTTTGACCCGAATCACGTATTCAATCCCGGCATTGCAGGTGAGTTTTGAATCAAATTGATAAATGCATCCGTTGTGGGTTCTGCTTGGAATCGTGTCCAACTTTTCAGTTGACAGGTGACGAAACAGAATCTCCGCGCGGCAGAATTTATCTTGTCAAAAACCTTTTGGATGGACAAGTTAACGCTACGGATATTTCACATTCCATCAATCACTGCTTGGGCTGCTTGGCATGCGAAACAGCGTGTCCAAGTGGTGTTGAATACTCATCCATTCTTGAATTGGCAAGAGAAAGGATCGATAAAAGTGAATCTAAAATCAACAAGCGTAGATTTTTGAAGTCACTTTTATTGTCAACAATTACTCGCCCCAAAAGGAATCAGATTGCAACACGATTCAGTTTCTTGGGTAATCGTCTCCTGCGTTTTTTGTCCAGCAAGTCATTAATGGCAAAAGTTCCAACACCAGAGACTCTGATTAAACTCAAAGAAGATTATCCGACGCCAAGCCGAAGAGTTTATTTCTTGGAAGGATGCTCAATGAGTACGCTCTATAAAGACACAAATGAATCTACGATTCGCCTCTTACGCCGGCATGGCTGCGACGTGATTTTGATTCCCTCAAGTTATTGCTGTGGTTCCCTTCATTTTCACAATGGAAAGAAAGTAACTGCGCTCCAATTAGCCAATTCATTGACACACTTTGTAAAAGAAAACATTCCCATCATTACAAACTCCGCAGGTTGCGGAAGCACACTCAAAGCATATAGAAAACATCCTGAAATACTTAATGGAGAAAGAATTTCACTTACAACGGTTGACATTTGCGAGTTTTTGCATGAAATCGGATTCAAGCCGAAACCGAAAAATCCGGTCAAGGTAACTTATCATGATGCTTGTCACCTTGCTCATGGGCAAAGAATCAAATCATCTCCACGAGAGCTGATAAAATCCGTTCCCGGCGTGGAACTAATTGAACTGCAAGATTCCGATACTTGTTGCGGGAGTGCTGGTATTTACAATTTCCTCGAACCGGATTTTGCAAATCAGTTGATTGAAAAAAAGTGGAAAAACATCGTACAAACAGGTGCCGAAATCGTATTAACCGGAAACCCGGGCTGCTTAGCATGGATTAATCAAATTGCATCTGAAAAAGGAAGCAGCATCAAAGTAATGCACACGGCAAAATTTCTGGCAGATGATTAACTCTTTTTTGCGTTAGCGATCTCTCGTCCCTTGTCCGCGTTCCGATTAATATATTCTTTCCAGTTTGGCGGTACGTCGGTATCAACAAAAATGGCTGTAACCGGACATTCCGGTTCACACAATCCGCAATCAATACATTCATCCGGATTTATGAAAAGCATCTCCTCACCTTCGTAAATGCAATCAACAGGGCAAACAGTGATACATGACTTATCTTTTACGCCAATACAGGGCTCGGTGATTACGTAGGGCATAGTGAACTCAGCAGGAACCGGTCCCGGCCGGCTGCTACAATAATCTACCCCAAACTTAGGTAGATTTACGCTAATGATAAAGGCGGCGGTGCTTGGTAGTGGCAGTTGGGGGACGGCACTTTCGGTTCTTTTGGCAAGAAATGACGTGGCGGTCGAACTTTGGGGCAGAGCCGAAGATGAGATTGACACATTAATTCAATACAAAGAAAACTTGCGCTATTTGCCGGGAGTAAAACTTCCGGATTTAGTAACACCCACTTCGGAATTCCCGACAACTGCTGATTTTTGGTTGATTGCAGTCCCAAGTGGTGCCGTACGAGAAGTGGTTTGTAGTCTACCAAACACCGAAATAAACTTAGTTATGGCTTCAAAGGGATTGGAATTTGAAACCTCAAAAAG
Organism: uncultured Fimbriimonadales bacterium; assembly: GCA_964546835.1. Taxonomy (GTDB): domain Bacteria; phylum Armatimonadota; class Fimbriimonadia; order Fimbriimonadales; family ATM1; genus JAHCHL01. The sequence goes on along the minus strand of CAZJKW010000160.1, from coordinate 752 downwards.
AATGAGCGAAATTGTTCACGATGAGCGACCAAAAGCACAAGTTTGTGCATTAAGCGGACCAAATCTGGCTGTCGAAATTGCAAAAGGAATACCGACTGCAAGCGTAATCGCTTCAAAAAATCTCGAAATAGCGGATTGGATTCGCGGGCGATTAATGTGCAGATCATTCCGAACTTATACAAGTCTCGATGTGGTCGGTGTTGAAATGGGCGGCGCACTAAAAAATGTCTTGGCGATTGGAGCCGGTATGAGTGACGGCCTTGGATTTGGAGACAATACAAAAGGTGCACTCCTTGCCCGCGGCCTGAGAGAAATGGCAACGCTGGGTAGTGAATTCGGCGCAGAATATGCGACTTTTATGGGATTGAGCGGAGTCGGTGATTTATTCGCAACGGCGGTTAGCAAATTAAGCAGGAACTATCGTCTTGGAAAAATGCTCGCAGAAGGTCACACTTTGGACAATGCTCTGAATGAAATTGGTCAAGTTGCAGAAGGAGTTCATTCCAGCCACGCTGCTGTCCAATTGGCAAGAAAAGTGAATGTAGAAACCCCCTTAATGGAAGGAATCAACAAAGTGCTTACGGGTCAAACAAAACCATTGGAGGCCGTTTCAGAGTTGATGGAACGCTCGCCAAGAATCGAAATTTAACGAGCAAATTCCGTTTCTTTAACTTCAATTTCACCAATCTTGCATGGGTTACCACTTTTGTTAATGATTCTAATGAATCTACCGGTCAACGGCAGCCCTCGAT
>CAZJKW010000159.1:0-3904 GCA_964546835.1 uncultured Fimbriimonadales bacterium | reverse complement strand
ATTGGTGATTTGCTTGAGGACAATGTTAACTCGTTAATAGTCAGTCCTGGAAACGCAGATGAGATTGTGAATGCAATTATTAAGTTGGATACTGATCCATGTCTCCGTCTTAAACTTTCAACCGAAATAAGAAAATCAGTTGCAAATTACTCTCCCGAAATCGTGATGAATCGCCTCGTGTCCGAGATGGAAAAGACAGCATAACGTTGGCCTATTTCTGAACGTGTTGCTTCAAGAATTCAGTAAACATATGATTAAGTATCATATGACCGTCTTCAATCACTCCATAATCGGACGATTCAACGACAATGGCAATGTCGCACAGTTCCCTTGCTTTTCCACCTTGAAATCCAAGAAGCCCGATACTCTTCAATCCGAGTTCTCTGCTTGCATTTAAGCATTCAATGATGTTGGGAGAATTACCGCTGGCTGTTATCACAATCAACAAGTCTCCAGCATTTGCCAAATTTCTCAGCTGCTCTGCAAATACAACCTCGTAACCGACATCATTACCCCACGCGGTAAGCAAAGGCACGTTATCGCTCAAAGCAATTGCCTTCATTCGCTTACTGATTTTTTCGTGACTTTTGCCCAATGTCGTTTTAGCAAAGTCGCATGCCATGTGAGACGCACTTGCTGCACTTCCCCCATTGCCTGCAACAAAAATCTGTTTTCCTTGTTCAAACGCTTCGACAATTGAATCGGAAACCGCCGCAATCGCGCCCTTTGGAATCTTAGTCATTGCGGAATGCAAATCGGTTAAGTATCTCTCAGCAATTTCTTCCATTTTTTTCATTTAATATGACTTCTCCTCTACATACACAATGGTGCTGCCTTGAGGTTCAAATGCGAAGGGTACGCGCTTCAACTCTGGAAGTGAATTTGCAATAATAGGATGCTGCTCTTTTCTGGCGTAAAGTAGCAAAAATCCACCACCACCTGCACCCAGTATTTTGCCTCCAATAGCACCGTGACTTCTCGCTGTTTCGTACCATTCGTCAATTGGACCGGTAGAAATTCCACTTGCCAATGACTTTTTTAATAGCCACCCTTCGTGCAACATTTCGCCAAATGAATCCAAATCATCGTTACAAAGCGTGTCGCGCATCTCTTCCGCTTGCCTTTTCATTTTAGCAAGCACTCTTCTTTTGTCTTCATCCGTTTGAGTGTTTTTATTTTGTTCTTCTAAGATGTTATCCGCCGAACGAGTTAACCCCGTGTATAACATCAGCAAATTTTCTTGTAAACGAGTTTTTGTTTCTGACTTGCATATAATCGGTTCCACTTGCACCGTTCCATCCGGATTGAACTGAAAATACTGAAAGCCACCATACGCAGCCGCATATTGGTCCTGCTTTCCAATCGGCTTCTTGCAAATATCAATTTCAATTTCACACGCTTCGCGTCCTAACCTTTCAGCACCGGCGCGCTTACCAACGTAAGCATAAAGTGCATTTAGCAAACCAACAGTGTAACAACTTGATGAACCGAGCCCGGTACCGGTGGAAGGAATGTCAGAAATGGAAGTAATTTCAATTCCTCCACTTAGCCCAACCATATTTAGAGCTTCTCTTATGAGTTCATGCTTAAGGTCCTCTTTTGAGTCTACGATTTCAGTGATTGAATAACTTGCTCGAATTTGACGATCAAATTTTCGATTAACGTTGATGTAAATGTACTTGTCTATGGCCGTACTGACAACTGCACCGGGCTCGTTTTGAAAGAAGGATGGCAGATCGGTTCCACCACCCACAAAACTAACCCGCAACGGTGTTCGCGAAATAATCACTTCTCATATCCTTTCGGATGATTTGATTTCCAATCCCAGGCACTTTGCACCATATCTTCTATTGACGTATGCTTCAACTTAAATCCCAAATGATTTTCTATTTTCTGTCCCGACGCAACGAGAGTTGCGGGGTCACCCATTCTTCGGTCACCCTTCGTAAACGGAATATGATGCCCGGTTACTTTCCTTACCGCGTCAATGATTTCCAGATTACTGTATCCTTTTCCATTTCCCATATTGTATGCATGTCCGTTGGCTTTTGAAATGTTTTTTAAAGCAAACAGGTGAGCCATGGCAATATCGTAAACGTGCACATAATCCCGAACGCAAGTGCCATCAGGAGTGTCATAGTCCGAACCGAACAAAGTAAACGATTCTCTTTCGCCACTGGCCACTTGCAACAAAATTGGAATGATGTGAGTTTCCTTTTTGCGAAATTCACCATGCTTTTCAGTGGCTCCGCAAGCGTTGAAATATCTTAGAGAAACATGTTGAATCCCATAGGCTCCGAAATACCAGGGCAAAACTCTCTCAAATGCCAATTTTGATTCGCCATAGGCGTTTACGGGACATTTTTCATTTTCTTCAAGGATCGGCAGTACTTTTGGTTGTCCATATACTGCCGCAGTTGAAGAAAAAACAAGTTTTTTGCAATTCGCATCAATCATGGCGTCTAACAAGTTGAGCCCACCTGAAATGTTGGCCTGAAAAAACTTTGCTGGGTCAGTCACGGATTCGTCAATGTAGGCTTCTGCCGCAAGGTGGACGGTTGCGTCAGGTTTGTGTTTTTGAAAGACGTCAATCAACCACTTTTTATCAAGAATGGATCCAGTCTCTATTTGGGCGTTGGGTTCGACTGCGTCCCGAAATCCGGTTTGCAAATTATCAACCACCACCACGTTAATCCCTTCTTGCAGAAGGATTTCGGTCACGACACTTCCAATGTATCCCGCACCCCCAGTGACTAATACTTTCACTTTCGTCGGCTCTCCAAAATCAAATCAACGGCTTGAGAAAAGTCTGAAACAAACTTCGTTTTTGCAATTTCTGATTCCGTTAGTTTCATTTTCTGCTCCATCCCCCGTCCGGTCTCAACCATATAACAATCACAGCCCACTGCAATCCCGGCTTGCATATCTGAAACCGCATCACCCACCATCGCGCATTGAAGCGGATTGACTCCCAATTCGGCTGCGGCTTGTAAGAACATCCCCGGCTTTGGCTTTCGGCAATCGCAGTTTTGTTCCGGTGAACATGGGCAAATGTAACTCCCGATGACTTGACCGCCGGCTTTTGCAATGGCTTCAACCACATACTCTTGAATCTCTTCGATTTGTTCTTTTGATGCAATTCCTCTGCCAACGGCAGATTGGTTCGTTACAATAATCAGGGGAACTCCCGCGTCCGCCAACCGCTTGGTGGCAGACAACACATTGGGGATGAATTGAACTTGATTTAGAAAACGAACATAATCGGGGCGGTTTTCGATAAGGACTCCATCTCGGTCAGAAAACACCGCCTCAATATTCATGGATTGACACCAGTTTACCTTCGGGTTGGTTCCTTATCCATTTGGTGCCAAACTGGCAGATTGCAAACATGAAAGGGCTCAAATGGAAATGGAATCGGCTGAAGGCCATGAGCCTACAAGAGATTCTCCATCGAGCGAAGATTAAGTTAAGAAACATATTTTTTCATCCAAAATATTACAATTGGTCTGCGAAACAGACCCTGGATTACGCGGGTAAGCCGAAATTTCCGGCTCCTGTGGCGCTCAAAAATTTCGACGCTTTTGAACCTTGGCTACAAGAAGCCAAACGACTGTTGCACGGCAAGTTCTTCGTTTTTGGGAAAGAAGTCGCAATCAGTGATCCGCCCCAATGGAACGCCAACTGCTGGACCGGGGAAACCTGGCCGGACTTGCCTTCCAACCAGATTCCTTATCGAAAAGCCGATCTTGCCGGCGGGGTCAAGTTTTGCTGGGAAATCGGAAGATTGACTTCGTTGACTTCCTTGGCATTAGCCGCAGCTAGCGGCTCTCCGGAATTCCGGCAAAAGACGCTCGATTGGCTTAATGATTTCGCTCTGAAAAACCCTTTGGGACACGGGGTTCAC
>CAZJKW010000158.1:0-3910 GCA_964546835.1 uncultured Fimbriimonadales bacterium | reverse complement strand
TCTTGGGTCTGGAATACATTTCACCAAACTATCAGGGTTACCCAATTCTTCTAACAATATTTTCACAATTTCCATGTTTTTTCTTTCGTTAGAATCGGATACGTTGTAAATTTCACCGGGCTCGCCGAATCTCAATGCGCAATTGATTCCGGAAGCGTGGTCATCAACATGAATCCACTCTCGTATCTGATCGCCAACTCCATAAACCGGTACCTTTTTGTTATCCATCAATCGCGTAACAAAAAATGGAATCAACTTCTCCGGATAATGAAAAGGTCCGTAACTGTTACCGCCGCGCGTTACAATCACAGGCGTTTTGTAAGTAACGAAGTGCGCTCGGCAAAGCAAATCTCCCGCTGCTTTGCTCGCACTATAAGGAGTGTTCGGCTCTAATGGCGATTGCTCTGTAAAATGACCCTCATCAATTGTTCCATAAACTTCATCAGTTGAAACCTGCACATATTTCTTGATGCCAAACTCTCGAACCATCTCCAATAAAACACTTACGCCAATAACGTTGGTTTGCAAAAATCCGCCCTGGTCTAAAAGACTGCGGTCATTATGAGTTTCCGCCGCAAAATTTACAATTGCATCAATTTTTTCATCTTTAATTACACGGCTCAAGGACGCCGAATCTTCAATCCTTTCTTGATAAAATCGAAACTTATCTTCTCTTTCTAAATCTTCAATGGTGCTTAAATGACCGGCATAAGTCAAAGCATCATAAACAACTACACGGTCTTCGGGATGGTTCCGAATCAACAAACGCGCAAATGCGCTCCCAATAAATCCGGCACCCCCACAAACCAAAACGTTCAAAGAACATACCTCGTGTCCGAATCATCCTCGTGTCGAATCTCATCTATCGGTTCTTTCTTCCCCCATCCTGCAAAGAGCCGATTTGGAAAATTCAAAACAAATGCATCCGAATCTCCAATGTTCTTGTAAGCGTGCACAACGCCCGGCGGCACCGTAACAAAAATCGGGTCAGATTCCCCAACATCCATCGTCAAATCTTTTTTCTCGTGCCCGTCGCGCGCTTCCCAAAGATAAAGTCGAAACTTGCCGGATAGAAAAACAAACCCATCCGTCTGGTCGGCATGTTCGTGCGGACCACGTGCAACTCCGGGATGCGTAAGACTTATGTAACCCATCGTCGGCTCAAATCCTTCCGGCAGTTCATCATCGCGAAAAGTCTCGATAAGCCAACCACGAGGGTCGGAGAACTTCTTTAAACGTCGCACAAAAACGCCGGAAATCGGCTCTTCAAATTGAAATTCGGACATCAAGAATGGAGTTTATCGTATTGAAACGACGATTCCCACATCAGCCCAGCCAAATAGACGTTCGGCATCCGGGTACTTCAGTCGAATACAACCATGCGATGCAGGATAACTCGGCACGCTTCGATGAGCATGAATCGCTATCAAATGACGCCGACCATTAACTACAATATCTAACCTTAACGAAAAAGGAATCGGCACACTTCCGTATTCAGGAAGTGCCTTGTTAAAGCGAAGTTTCTGCCGAATCGGCCATTCTCCCGGTGGCGTCGCATTGTTTCTGCCGGTGGAACACTTAAATTTATAAACAACATTCCCGTCGTCAAAAGCAGTCAACGTCTGACTCTTAAGTTCAATGACTATCTCTTTGCCAACGCCAACAATTGACGGTACATCCGGAATTTGAACCGGGGCTACGGGTGAAAGCGATTGGGCAGCAAGTGCCATGCCGACAAGCGATGAAACGGAAACCATGTCTCTCTTGATTCTGCGGAACGGCTATCCAAGTTTTACCGTACCGCCCTCCTTGACCCTACAATTATATCAATTCTCGGCGGATTTCAAATCCAAGTAGAGATTCTTCTGAAGATTTTCATCGTGACCGGCCTTCTAACCATGGCAAACAGAAACCCTGGCCATCCCACCATTGAGTCCAATTCGTAATCTTCGGGTGCGTTGATCAAAACCAAGGGCACCTTCGAAGCTTCCTTATGAGCCATCTTTGCCCGCGCAAAAACCTCGTAACCATCAATTTTGTTTTCTTCAACTAAGGTATTCAACAAGTCCACTATCATCAAATCTTGACCCTTACTCTTATCTAAAGCCGTTTGCCAATCCGAAAAAACAGTCAATGTATCCGTCTTTTCATAGGCCGCATTGGCCTCTTTGATAAGTGCCTTATCTTTGGTTACAAGCGAAATTTTCATACAAACTCTATTACAAGGACGACTTTCAAGCCAAAAATACTCCCGCTTTGGGAAAAACTGTGTGACAATCCAAACCATGCCCAAGTTGCTTTATATCAGCCCGATGGTTCCATCCTACGATGTCCGTCAAACTTCCGACTTCCTCAAAAAAGCACTCGGCTTTGATGTAAGGATTCTGGACTCAGACTACGCCATTTGTGAAAAGAACGGCATGACGATTCACCTATTACCCGCTGGAGAAAACATCGGTCAAATGGAGTTTTACGTTGAAGTAGATAATGTAGATGAAGTATGGGAACAAATGAAATCCCATGTTCAAAACCTAAAACATAAACATCCTTTTGACAGACCTTACAAAATGCGAGAAATCCACGTCGAATTACCAAAAACCCAATGTCTGATGTTCGTCGGACAATGTATCTAATCTCCTAAAGCAATCGTCGCCGAACCACCCGCAATTCCATTTCCACTAGGTAGATTTGGATTTAGTTCACCATCCAATGCAAGACTTGAATTAACCGCTTTAATCGAATCTTTAACAATCACGCTGTAACGATTGGACGAAAATCCGTACGAAAACCTTAGAGTGGCTCGATTGCGACTTGAATCATAAGAAAACTTAAACGGAACAACGCCTCCAAATGAATTCCGAATTTCAAAATCCGCTCGCCCGCAAGTTACAGGCGTATGGAATGTAATCTGAACAACATCGGAAACAATTCCACTACCAATCGCAGGAGAAATTTCAACAATCTTGGGTGGACCCGGTTGATAAGTTTCTGAAGTTTTTGCCGTCGTCAAAATCCAACCGTCCGGATCAATGCTTGGCGAACTGGCAGTGCTGGCAACCGGAAACACATAATGTTGTGTGCGAGAATCATTCCATGCGGTTTGAGTCGTTTGTTGTCCTCCTACGGTGTATCGAAAATCTACCGGCGATCTGTAAGTTGGCCAAGTTCCGGATTGAGTTTGCCTCAAGTGCACCAAAAGATAACTCTTTCCCGCAACGGTCGTATTTGCAAAACCCCAGTTATAGGTAACGGCTCCCGGCTGATAAATCCACGGGTCAAAAAACCAATTCAGATCCTGACCATAAACGGATTCCGCAACCTGAATAAAATCATCCGTCGTTGCAGTTTGATATTCAAATTGCTTTCGATACATTTCCAAAATGTCATAAAAATTTGCATCGCCTACAATCTTTCTTAATTGATGCAAAACCCAAGCCCCTTTTCGATAAGCGTAATTCGAACTAAAAATCGCGCTGGTACTACTGATATCGGTTCGATAAACGGTTCCGGTAAATTGCGTTGGTTTTCTGCTCTGCATGGCAGAACTCAATGCGGCAAGTCCGGTACTTCCCGGTTTGTTTTCCAACCAAATCGCCTCGGAATACGTGGCAAATCCTTCGTTCAGCCAAATGTCATGCCAATTCGCACAAGTTATCATGTCACCCCACCACTGGTGACCCAATTCATGTGCCGTAACGCTTTCTGAAAACGTGCCCTGCCCGGTCATGGTTTGATGCTCCATTCCACCGCTAAATCCAAATTGATAAATGCCGTATTTTTCGTTGATAAACGGATACGCACCAAATTTTGTACTCAACGTTGCAAGCATTTGAACACACTGTCCCCAAGCGGTTCGATTGGTTGAATTATCGCTTTCGGGATAAATCATAAAATCAACCGGCATATTTCC
>CAZJKW010000157.1:0-3974 GCA_964546835.1 uncultured Fimbriimonadales bacterium | reverse complement strand
TACTTTTTTGTGGTTTCGGACTTTGATTTCAAACGTTTCTTGAACGACATTGGTCGAAACTCGTTTGAAAGAAACTCGTTTTCTTTCACCAACAACATCGAAACTATCGCCGATGTAAAGTCGTATTTTTTCTTCTCTTGGCGTGTGATCAATTTGGTCTTCACCAAGCATTTGAACTTGACCGGATGAGTCGCGTTTATAGACTCGGACTTTTCCTGCCGGCAACGGCATTCCGAGTTTTGATTTATCGGAATTATGCATTTCGATCATAACGTTGACTTTTAGTTTTGGGTCAGTTGCATAGCCCTCGCCCGGACGATATGAGTTTCCATATCCTCGCCAAATGGAACGTTGTCCTTCAAGAATCAGGTCTTTTTTGACGGGAACATCGTTTCCGCTTAACAACCCGATTTGTTTGGTTTCATTGTTGCGAACGGTTGCAGGCCGTTGCAAAGTGTAAAGGTGATATTCGAACAGAGATTGTTCTGCAAAACCTGCTGCGGATTTTGCAGCATCCATCATTTCTCGTCCGCCGCCGCCAAACCCTGCCGGCGCTTGGGGCATTAAACGTCGGACATCCCCTGCAATCAGTTTAAGAGTTGCATTTGAAAAAGTTGCACCGGAATTGTTGTTGATGGTTACCCAACCGGTTAAATCTGCGGCAGTATCTTCGCTGTTTAACGTCAGAACGTAATCCGCCGACCAGTTAATCGAATTGGTTAGATAAGCAAGTTCGATGTCGCGCGCGCCGGATTTATCTGCAAGTAAGTCCCACATTAACGTTGGTTTACTAATGAGTCCTTCCGGAATTTCCATTACTTCGATGGTTCCTTCGGGGTTTAAAATGATTCGTCCGTCGGTTGTGCGAATCACCATTCCCGAATAAAAATTTTGGCTACGACCGCCACCTTGAGTTTGGATTGCGCCGGGCGCAGCGAGCATAACGCCTTCGGTTATGATTTGCTGACCGTTTTGGAGAGTTTGTTTGAGTTTTATTCTTTTACCAACCGACTTCCTCAGAATGCTGTCGGTGGTTAACAAATCGTATTGGTAGTTTTGTTCCAAAACTGCAACGGGCAAATTTGAGTTAAGACTTTTGAACGAAACGGATGTCGGGTCAATCTGTGCCGCGACATCTTCAACTTGGACTTCTTGTCGTCCTTGCATGAGATTTAGATTTCGTACTTCTTTGACGAGTGCAAAATTTTGATTGTAGATTGTGATTTCAACGGATTTTGGCGCCAGCGCTACTGCTGCCAATCCGACCGTTATTGAACTTAACATAGGTTGCCTCCTTTGGCATTGGACGAAGAAAAAATGAAATTGTTACATTAGTACTGAGTGATTGAGTCGTCAATTTCTTGTGCGTATCCGTTGATGCCGCCTGCGATGTTTTTCACATTGTTAAACCCGTTTTGCATGAGGTATTCGGCAATTTTGTTGCTTCGATTTCCTGTTCGGCATAGTATGAGGACATCCCCTTCTTTCGGTATTTCTTGCAATCTTTCCGGGATTTGGTCCATGGGAATATGAACACAAGGGTCGAGGCGAGAGATTTCTAATTCGTCCGGTTCTCGGACGTCCAAGAGTGTGAATGGCTTCTTTAAGACAAGGAGCCGATCCAACTCGTGAACCGAAATTTGTGGCACTTCCATTGTTGGTAACGATACCGCTTTCATGCAGAATGGAGGAGATGTCACGAAGAGTATTGCTCGCAAGCGGCTCGCCCAGGCGAAAGGAGTTGTTGGCTCAAATCTGCCCTGAGTTTGATGTTTGCGTAGCAGACGTGAACGAAGAATTGATGGTCGGCGAAGATGCAAAAGAGGCAGCCATCCGATTGGCGGAAGAAAAAGCACACGCGGTTTTTGTGCAAAACCAAAATGCAATTGTGATTGGCGCGGATACAGTTGTCATTGTTGACAACATCATTTTCGGAAAGCCACTGGACAATGCAGATGCATTTTCGATGCTTAAAAAGTTAAGCGGGAAAACCCACCAGGTTGTTACCGGAGTAGCCGTTTTTTTCAGTGAATCTCATGAGAGTTTTTGTGAAGTCACGCATGTCACTTTTCGAAAATTGGAAGACTCGGAAATTATCGAATACATTGCAACCGGTGAACCGATGGATAAAGCCGGTGCTTACGCGATTCAGGGCGGTGCCGCCAATTTTGTGGAAAAAATTGACGGCGAATTCGAAAATGTGGTTGGCTTGCCTTTGAAAAAGTTACGAGGAAATTTAGGGCGACTTTGTTAAACATCTTCGCCGAAAGGCCATTTCGGCAGTGATTTTTTTAGCGGCCTGTCTTCTCGGTAACCGAGGGCATATTCGGCTTGCAAAAGTGTGTGAATTTCTTTGGTGCCTTCGTAAATCATTGCGCCGCGTGAGTTGCGAAAATGTCTTTCAACCGGAAACTCATCGCAGTATCCGTATGCGCCGTGAATTTCAACTGCATCGTGTGCGGATTGGAATGCAAAGTTGCAGTTTTGCCATTTTGCCAAACTGACTTCCCTTGTGTGGCGCATTCCTTCGTTTTTCATCCAGCCGACTTGGTAATAAAGGAGTCTACCGATATCAAGCGATGCCGACATATTGCCAATCATTTGTTGGACCAGTTGTTTTTTTGCAATTTCTTCACCGCTTACTTTTCGTTCTTTCGCGTAATTGCAGGATGCTTCGAGACATGCTCCAACAATTCCCATTGCGCCTGCAGCAACGGTGTATCTTCCGTGGTCTAAGGCGGACATTGCAACTTTAAAGCCGTCGCCTTCTTCACCCAAACGATTGGATTGGTGAACTTTTAGATTGTCGAAAAAGATTTGTCCTGTGTTTCCTGCGCGAACTCCCAATTTGCCTTTAATGGGTCTGCTTGAAAATCCGGGAGTGTTTCGATCCACAATAAAAGCACTCATGCCGGACGCTTTTGATTTTGCATTCGGATCAGAAACTGCAATCACTAGAAATTGGTCTGCGTAATCGGATAGGGAAATCCAAGTTTTTTCACCGTTAAGAACATAAAATTCGCCTTCTTTTGTTGCGCGTGTGCGAATATTGATTGCGTCACTTCCGGCGTCGGGTTCGGTTAGACCAAATGCACCAATTTTTTCTCCTTTTGCGAGTGGTGTTAAGAGCCGTTCCTTTTGTTCTGCTGTTCCCCATTGTAAAAGCGTTAAGCAGTGGAGACCGGAATGGACACTCATTACGACTCGAGCGGTGCTGTCAACTTTTTCGAATTCTTCGCAAACAATTCCAAGACTGATGTAATCCGTATCCATTCCGCCATATTTGGCCGGGAGACTGATACCCGTGAAGCCGCTCTTTGCGAGTTCTTTTAGAAAGGCGGGGTCGGATTTGTGTTCTCTGTCCCTCTCCGCAAGCCCCGGTTCGATAACTGATTTGGCAAACTTTTTTGCGGATTCTCGTACTAATTCGTGCTCTTGGGACAGTTGGAAATTCATGGGCTTATTTTACCGGTTGAGGTCGGATTGAACGGCTAAAGTGGGCTTCGTTTCGTCTTGAAATGCAACATGACGGATACAAGACAGGGACTTCCACTTCATACAAAAATCTTTATCGGGTTATTGATTGGGTTAGTTGCGGGCATTGCTTGTCAGGTTTTGGTGCCCGAAGCGGACAAAGCCGGGCTCAAATTGTTTTCGGAAACTTGGATTCAGCCCGTGGGACAACTTTTCTTAAAAATGATTTTTATGGTTGTGGTTCCTTTGCTGTTTTCCGCATTGGTTATGGGAGTTGCTGAAATTGGTGAGGGCAAACGGATAGGTCGAATTGGAATTCGTTCTTTGTTGATGACTTTACTGTTGTCTGGGCTTGCTGTTTTGTTAGGACTGTTGATGGTGAATGCGTTTCGTCCGGGAGACGGGATTTCTGAAGAAAAAAGGAGTGAATTGATTTCTTCATATGGAAACGAATCAGCGGCAAAAAAGAATTTAGAAACAGCGGAAAAAGAGAAAGACAA
>CAZJKW010000156.1:0-4058 GCA_964546835.1 uncultured Fimbriimonadales bacterium | reverse complement strand
GGTTTTCAGTGATCTATATGAAGCTGACAGAAAAACTCCAAATTCTTCGACAAACGTTTTTAAATTTGCTGCTAAATCATCAGGACTTAACTTATAGACTCCAACCCCATTTTCCATAACGGGGAGACCTGCATTTGGTTGAACTGAAATGTAACGATCCGTGTGATTGTGCAGAGTTCTCACATGTTGCGTCATTTCTGCCGGACCGGTTGCACAATTAATGCCAATCCCTACAATCTTTGGGAATGTTTCCAAGAAGTTGATGGCTGCTTGAATTTCGGTTCCAAGAAGCATGGTTCCGTTTTGTTCAATAGTCACCTGAACAAATAATGGCAGTGGACGATTTGTAACTTGGGTTGCGCGGTGCATGGCAACAACGGCAGCTTTGACTTGTAATAAATCTTGGCAAGTTTCTGCGAGCAAGCCGTCTACTCCACCTTCAATTAATGCTTTGTATGATTGAAAATAACCCTCTTCCATTTCATCAAAAGAAATGTTGTTTAGGGTTACTAATTTGGTTCCTGGACCGATTGCTCCCAAACAAAACACATTATTTTCTCTGGCAATTTCGGATGCGATTCTTCCTGCTTCAAATGCAATTTGAGCATTCTTATCTGCAATTCCGTATTCATCCAACACCCAAGGCATCGCTCCAAAAGTGTTACTTTCAATAATGTTCGCACCTGCATTTATGTAAGCAAGATGAATATCCGCAATAAGACTTGGTTTCGTTAAGTTAAGAACCTCGTTGCAGCCGTCAAGTCCGTCAAAGTCGGATGCAGTTAGGTTCGCATTTTGAATCTGCGTTCCCATTGCTCCGTCACAAATCAAAAATGACCTTGACAATGATTCAAGAAGTCCTTGGTCCATTGGATTGCTATTATTGCAGGTATCGAGTCGGCAATAATGAAACATGCGCGTACTCGTAATCGGAGGCACTCATTTTATCGGGCCATATGTTGTAGAGAATTTGATTCAAAACAATTGCCAGGTGACATGCTTTCATCGAAACCGACCTCATAGGGAGATGCCACAGCAAATCATCGAGGTTATTGGAGACAGAAATGATCCAAGTTGCTTAGAAAGTCTGGATCCTGAAAAGTTCGATGTTGTTTTAGACATGTGTTGCATGACACTTTTACAGGCCGAATTGACTTTTAACTGTTTCGCAAGGAATGTTAGGCGCTATGTTCTAATTAGCAGTTGCGATGTTTATCAAGCTTTTGGAAATCTAATAGGAACGGAAGAATGCCCGATAAACAATGAACCTATTTCGGAAATTTCGGAGTTGAGAAAGGAATGGTATCCATATCGAGATGGTCGCACTCAAGATGACTGGAGATATTTTTACGACAAGATTCCAATCGAACAGTTTGTAATGGAGCAGCTAACTGCAACGGTATTGCGACTTCCAATGGTTTATGGACCGTACGATAAGCAAAAAAGAATGGCGGCATACTTGAGAAGAATGGTGGATAACAGAGATGCAATCATAGTTAGCGAGAATCTGCGAAATTTTGTTTCGACTCGTGGGTTTGTGAAAAACATTTCTGAAGGCATTTCACTTGCAGTGCTCAATAGCAAGTCAAAAAATCAAGTTTTTAATATCGCCGACAATAAGATCATGAGTGAAGAAGAGTGGATCAAGGCGATAGCAAAAGAAGCAAACTGGCAGGGCAACATCGTGGCAGTACCAAATCAGAAGCTACCAGAGGCATTCCAACATTTATCCACACAAAACCTTATCATCTGCACCGAAAAGATTCGTTCAATGCTTGGATTTTTGGATGCAATTGATCTTAAAGAATCTATCGCACAAACGGTGTCATACGAACTTGACCATTTGCAAGAAGCAAGCGAATTAGGAATCGATTACAAAACCGAAGACAAAATACTTAGAATGTTTTAGCTACCCACGATGTTCCTAAATGTCGGCGTGTAACCTGGGAAAATGTTAGCCAAGTTTGAAGAATTGCCTAATCGTTTTGCAACAATTTCCGCCAGTATATCTCTATGGTCAGTTGTTACTTGCAAATCTTGACCCTGATAAAGTTGGGATTGCGATAAGCCTGGCCAGTTGGCATAAACTTGCCCGTTCACATTGCCACCCATGACAAACATAACGTTTCCATGCCCGTGGTCTGTACCCAGGCTTGCATTCTCTTTTGCTACCCGACCAAATTCAGAAACGACAACAACCGTCACATTCTTGAAAAATGAAGTTCCATATAAATCCTGGTGAAATGCAGCCAATGCCCCTGAAAACTGACCCATAAGGGTTGACATTCCACCCGTAAGAGGTCCTTGATTACTATGAGTGTCCCAACCACCTAAATCAATATGTGCGGCTTCAATTCCGGCATCTGCCTTAATTAAAGCTGCAGTATTTTTCATGGCAGTTGCAAACGTATTGTTTGCATAAACAGCCCCGCCGCCCGGAACGTAAGAACCCACTTGTAACTGCTGAAGTAAAGAAATGGTTGCCTGAGTGTTTAAAGCAGCGGATTTGACAGGATCGGAAACAACTGCATAGGCGCTATTCAACCAATTCATTCTTGCGGTGGCTGTCGAAGAGGTTCCACTCAATGTAAAAGAAGCCGGATTAGGGATCGGCAATGTCTTTGGAGCGCCTGCAAGTGTTCTTGGAACGCCATTACTGTAACCGAGTGCGCGTAAGGGCGCGCCGGGAAGCAACTCAGAAGACGTGCTCAAATGGCGACCTAACCATCCAGTGAATAGGGAAGGATTGCTCGGTGTTCCAACTTCCATAAATTTTTGAGCATCAAAGTGTGATCGGCTCGGGTCTGTTGAACCAGTTGCGTGAATGATTGCCAGATTTTGATTGTCAAATGCATCCATAAGTGGAGCCATAGAAGGCGCCAATCCAAAAAAGCCGTTCAAATTGATCGCTTTAAGTGAAGCAGCACTATCGGGCCTTGGAATTCCTAAATTTGGCCGCAGTGTGTAATAAGAAGTATCTCCGAATGGGGGAACAATCGAAAGTCCGTCGCATCCGCCTCTCAAATAAACAGAAACCAAAATGTCGCGAGTCGAACTATAGTTTTTTGCAAACGCAACTCTTGGCATCCATGCAGGTGTAAGTGAAGCAATCAGTGCAGCTTTACCTGTCGTTGCAATGAATTGCCTTCGAGTTAATGAGTTGTATTCTTTGCAACCTTTGTCTTCAATGTGACTCATGTTTTTCTCCTGCCTAATACCACTGGAATGTCGGTGATGAAATTGCCAGCCCAATTGCATCCCTAATTTTAGTTGTGGACGGATTTGTGGGTCCTAAATAGGTGGCTAAAGACGATAATTCAGATGCCGCCATTTCTCCACCAAAGAACGCCGAGTTGATTCTATTAGCCACCTGAACTGGTGTTGTTGCACCGTTCAAGAATGTGGTCAAGTTGTAGGACACTCCCGAAATCGAACCGTTTGCGATTAAGAACCCAAAATTCCATCGGGGCAAGATTAATCCGGCCCAATAATCGACCGTGTGTGGGTATCCATTCGGAGGACTCCAATTAAACGGAATCATTCCCATATTTCCCAAGTAAGTACTTCTTAAAGTGGACGGATTTGAGATTGTCGCGCCCAATCCTCTGATTGCAGAAGCAATAAGAGTCTGCGGCCGCTTATAGAGTAGGGGAGCAGACTCTAAATTCTTCGGTGTGAGAATTGCCCGAATCATTTCTTTAATGTCACCTCCCGTATTTGCATACGTTGCTGCGACTTTATCAATAAGATCTTGCGGCGGATCATATCGAAGGAGCCATCGGCACATTTTTTTGGCAATATTCTTTTGAGTACTGATGTGATTGCTCAAAATGTTAAGTACGATATTGCCGTCATTTACTCCGCCATTTGCCGGAATGGAATTACCAAGAACGGTTTTCGCCGTTTGGTCGTGCCTACTTAAAGTAAAGCTCCACGTCATACTATCTTCATTTCCGGTATTTCCAATGTAGCCCCACCCGGTAAAGCACTTTGAAACAGCAATAACATCATCTTGTGTATATCCGCCATCTACACCCATCGTATGTAGTTCCATTATC
>CAZJKW010000155.1:0-4148 GCA_964546835.1 uncultured Fimbriimonadales bacterium | reverse complement strand
GCTCCGAATGTTTGTATTTTTCCAAGCCCTTCCCACAACATGATGAGTCCGCTTGGGCTAACCACTCCCGAATCCGGATACGCATGTAAATATCCGTTGAAAGTGTAACTTAGATTTTGTTTCTTCTTGCCCGCGACAACGGAAAAACTGCTCATTCCATAGATGTCAACTTGAACTGAGGAAGGACAAGTATAAATTGCAAAATTGTTTACATAAGGAAGAATCGAAGAAGCCCAAAATCCACCATAGATTTCAGGCCAAGATGATGACGGACCGCCAAACCAATCATTCGGAAACTTGTGATAACTTGAAGTTCTCCAGCTGCTTCCGCTTTTTCCCATAGACATCGGGTGCTTGTCATCGTAATCACTCTTATAAAGTGACATCGCCGTACCGAGTTGTCTCATGTTTGACAAGCAAGCAGTTTGCTTTGCTTTTTCTTTTGCGGAAGCAAACACCGGAAACAAAATAGCAGCAAGAATTGCGATGATTGCAATAACAACCAACAATTCGATGAGTGTGAACGCTTTCTTATGCATTAGGACCCCAAAAACAGGCGTGTTCGCCCGATAAGTATAAGATAGCATGAAATGTTCAAAAGTCGCTTGCAGATTTCAAGATAACTGTGATTCGAGCACCGTTTGAACTTGGTTGAGAGCACTGTCAAACTTGGCAACCTCTTTCCCGCCTGCCTGTGCAAATCCGGCAGAACCGCCTCCGCCGCCACCGGTTAACTTTGAAACTTCTCGCACTAAATTGCCAGCATGTGCACCTTTGTTAACCGCGTCTGCGCCAACTTTAGAAATGAAAAGAATCTTGTCCTGTTCCTTTAATCCAATAAATGCAACGGCATTTGAATCCCTTTCCACAATTTTGTCTGCTGCAAGTTTGGCCGCCTCAGCGCCACCCACGGTCACCTTCTGAACAAACAAGTTCACACCCTTTACACTTACCGAAACAATCTCAGGACCCGACCCGCTACCCGATTGCAAAAGCGTATCCCGTTCTTTTTTTAACTCTTTCAAGTTGTCTTGTAGGCGCTTTGCAGTTTTTGGTAACTCGTTAATATTTGATTTTAAGCATTGAGAAGTCTCCATTAAAAGCCTTTCTCTTTCTTTGAACCATTCGTAAGCCCCAATTCCTGTAACGGCTTCTATTCGTCGAACGCCGCTTGCACTTGACGTTTCCGAAACAATTTTGAAAATTCCAATTTCTGAACTATTGTCAACATGACAACCTCCGCACAGCTCCAAACTAAACGGAGCCAAGTCAACGACCCTCACCCGGTCTCCGTATTTTTCGCCAAAAAGCATCATAGCGCCGAGTTTTCGTGCCTCGTCAATCGGAACGTTGTTATGAATTCGAACACTTTGCGCATCCGCAATTTTCTGATTAACTAAATCTTCTACTTGCTGAATTTCATCTGCAGCCAAAGGGGAAGTATGTGTAAAATCAAATCGTAAACGGTCGCGCGCAACCAACGATCCCGCCTGAGTTACATGCGTTCCCAAAACATGCCTCAATGCTGCATGTAGCAAGTGAGTGGCCGTATGATTTCGAACAATATCCCGCCTTCGATTCAAATCAATTTCGGCTTTGATTGGCTTAAAGAATTTGCCGGAATGCAAAATCGGTGCGATTTGATCTGCACTTAAACCTTTTAAAGTTTGTTCTCGCAATCCGGCTTGGTCATTACTGAAAGAAACCAACTTCGCGTCGTGCCAAATCAATCCCAATTCTTTCCAAGTATTGGAAACAACAAACTGAAAAGTTTCGCAATAAATCTTGCCAGTATCACCAACTTGTCCGCCCGATTCCGCATAAAAAGGAGTCTTATCTAAACAAATTTGAAAGTCCCCGGTGCTTAACCCATTTGAATCAAATCGGGGGCTGATTTCCACCAAATTGCATTCAATGGAATGAAAATCATATCCAACAAACTCAGTAGAATCATTTGCATTGTTTGCAATTGCTAATACCAAATCTTCTTTGTCAGAAAAAAGTTCACTCGCACCCATTGCATTTCGTGAACGTTTTTGTGCTTCTTTCATAGCCGCATGAAACTCTTCGCGGTTTACAATTAATCCAATTTCTTCAGAAAGTTCTTCAGTTACCTCTAAGGGAAAACCGAATGTATCATAAAGGTAAAACGCTAACTTTCCCGGAAACTCGCTCTCAAACTTATTTTCTTCGCAAATGGCTTGAAATTGATTAACACCGTCGCTTACCGTCCTTCTAAACAACCCTTCTTCGTTTCGCAATGTGTTCTGCACCAACTCTTT
Source organism: uncultured Fimbriimonadales bacterium (assembly GCA_964546835.1). Taxonomy (GTDB): domain Bacteria; phylum Armatimonadota; class Fimbriimonadia; order Fimbriimonadales; family ATM1; genus JAHCHL01. Next base: position 1,866 of record CAZJKW010000155.1, on the reverse strand, counting down.
TCTGTCGAGAAGTTCTTTATAGGGGTCTCCCAAAGCCGAAACAACGGAAGGGAATAATTCCGCCAAAAATAACTCGCGAAATCCCAGAATACGTTCCCCTTTCAAAATTGAACGTCGAATTAGCCTCCTTAAAACATATCCACGTCCCGAATTACCGGGCAATATCCCATCCGCAATGCAAAACGAACTTGTTCGCATATGATCTGCGATAACGCGCACAGCCCGGTCTTTTTGCTCATCCGTTCCAAATGGATACTTTGCTAATTCGCTAATTCGATTAACTATCGGTGAAATGACATCCGTTTCATAAACAGATTCAAAGCCGCCCAAAACCGTTGCCGTTCGTTCCAATCCGCTTCCTGTATCAATACAGGGTTTTGGCAACAATTCCATTCCAAGTTTTTTGTATCCCTGATGCGGTTTCTCTGCATCGATTAATTCTCCCTTCCACTCAAACTGCATAAAAACCAAATTCCAGATTTCAAGCCAATGACCTGCATCATCATCCGCCTTGTAGTCGCCAATCATAATTTCATCAGGAACTGTCTGGAAGAAAATTTCGCTGCAAGGCCCACAAGGTCCGGGAGGTCCTGCCGAATAGGCCCCGGCAGGCCAATAATTTTTGTCTTCTCCTAAGCGATGTATTTTGTTCACAGGATTAAATCCAGCTTTTTCCCAATGCTCTGCCCAATAACTAAACGCTTCATCATCTTCTTCATAAACGGTCACGCAGATTTTTGACATATCCAATCCAAGCCATTCATTCGAAGATAAAAATTCCCATGCGTAATCAATAGCTTCTTTCTTAAAATAATCACCAAACGAGAAATTCCCGAGCATTTCAAAAAAGGTTAGGTGCGAAGGGTTCCCGACATTTTCAATGTCAACAGCGCGTACACATTTCTGACTATCAACTAATCGTGTGTGGGGCGGCTTCGCAATTCCACGAAAATAAGGCTTAAACTGAACCATCCCGGCACCTGTAAACAGAAGAGACTCGTCCAACTTTCCTGTGGCATCCATCGGAATCAAAGGGGCTGAATCATGCAACAAATGCCCTTTGGATTCAAAAAATTGGATGTATTTCTGGCGCAGTTCCTTGGCGTTCATGGGAAAAAGAACTGAAAGATTACCGCGTTACTGGATGCTAATGGTCGAATCAGACTTATCCCAAGCCACGCGGCCTTGTGCATCCGAGGCAACGACGACAATCCTCCCCGCAGGAATACTTAAGGCGGGAACTGTCCAAGAATAGGCCAGGGAATTAGACAAATTGCTCGCTATCGGAATCCATTTCTTAGGAGAAAATCCGCTTGCAATCGAAAGAATCAATGACCCGATGGATGTTTGATCAAGGACTTCAAGATACAGGTCTATTTTTGTAACCGCGTTATCATCGTCTGCGAGCCAGTCGATTTGAACAACCTGCCCCGGAGAAAGACTCCCCGCGTTAGGACTCACCAAATAAGATCCTGGATAAACCCCGTTTCGATTTACCGGAACTTGCATTGTAATGCAATGAATCGCCCCCGCAGACGAAATGATATTCTGGCAAGGAATTCCAACAATTTGTTTGCCCGGAAAAGCAGACTGAAATACCGAAAGCGCAACACTATTGTTCGGTGAAACCGTCGCATTCGTATAGGTTGGAACCATAACCACGTTGTTACAAATAACAGAATTTGTATAAGTGTAATGGACGCCGCTAATTGAAAAGGCAGGAACTCGATAAACTGTGTACCCAAGACTCGCCATCGTGGCAGCAGCAGCATCACAAATGTTGTCTTGTGTACTACCCTGATTGCTTGGCCAATCGCTAATAATAACGCGATTGTTGCTTGCCATTTGCATCCACATATCCAAGTG
>CAZJKW010000154.1:0-4302 GCA_964546835.1 uncultured Fimbriimonadales bacterium | reverse complement strand
CTGCACATTGTCATTGCTTTACCTACTTTCAAGTTGTTTCAAAAGATCAATCATCGAGTTGGAAATTTCGTGATGTTTCTGATCATTGTATTGATGGCACTTGGAATATTCGCATACTTATTTCTTTTGATCGGGCCACACACCAAGAAATTGCATTAGTGAGCAATCAACAAGCGGTACATCACGTTTCCGCGCCACCGGCGGCGGATAACTTTCAACAAAGTTAAGTTCAATCCATCCCAAACAATTGGGTCCGTCAAAACCGTCGTATCGTCGAACGGAACAAAGATTCCCCACAATGGACGATTTGCACCATCAACCGTCGCAATCGGCAAATAATTCGCCGCTCCGGTACGTGATATCACGCTAAAAACTCCTTTTTTTGCAATCAAATTGGCAGTGAACGATTCTCCATTTTGCAAAATGCTTCGCTTAAAACGATATTGCGCTTCCGTCATGATTCATTCTCCGTTAATTTTTTTTCTTTGCTCCGAATTCCAATGCGGGTTGCAACATAAGAAGCGACAACCGGTTTTAAATAAGGTGCCAATCGCGCCCAACCTTGCTTCTTGATTCCAAATGGATCTGCAATGGAAATTAACACTTGGTAAGGCGGCCTTTGTCCAATTGTCATGTCCAAAAATCTCAACTCTTCTCCGGCACCGGGCTCCCGATACGCTTGCGCCATAAATTCTCCGGCAATGACTTCTGCCGCTCCTAAATTCAGCGTTGCTTGCAACCCCGAATTTCCCGTATCGGCAATATGATTCGGAAGGACCGAAAATTCAATCGCAGGAAGTTGTTCCGAAATTAGGTCATCAATTTCAGAATCAAAATCCGTTATGCTAATTCTGCACTTTCTTTTTACGGTTGCTCTGGTCACCGTCAAACTCATTTCTTATCTCCTTTTGTAACTTTGAAACCACGCTTGAGTTTCTGCGAATTGCCCCAACCATTTTTGTCATTAAAGTACGATTCACTTTGGATTCCTCTTCATTTTTCAAAATCAATTTTTCAAGATGTTGAATGAATCGGTCGGTCATACCGCGCTGATGTAGAATGCTGGTTCGCATCATCCATACGGATGCTGCGACAAAGGTGCCCACCATTGTGAGCACCTCCATCGTCGGGTTCATTTCCGTCTAAATGCGCGTTTCAATTTTTCAAACGCACCGGATGTTTCGTCAATGCTTTCCGAAAGCTGTTCGAACGCGTTCACCAAAGCCATACTTGGCTCATCGGTTTTGCCGACAAAATAACTTTGAAAGCGACCCTTAAAGTTTCGGAATGAATCCCGAAGTTTTCCTGCTGAGGATGCAACGGCTGCAAGTGCGCCGACAATTCCGCCGACACCCAACGCTACCAATAACGATCCCATGTTACTGATTTCCATTTTTTCTCCTTTACAAAATATTGCCGTAGGCGGTTTGCCACAGGCCGTAACCAACGTTGTATCGTGCGCGAACTCCGTAATAATATTTATCACTCCACCACGACGCATCGCCGTTTGTTGAATTGTCAAGCGCAGAAAACTCGACCGGCACATCACTTCTTTGTTGAAGAATCGTTGCCCTTACTGCGCGCGTTGTATCCAGCAAAAACCAATAATCATCGCTTGTACCGCGAAGGTACGGCGAAACTATCAGTTTCAATTTTCCTTCAAACACATTTTTGTAAGGTGTGCTTGGAGCCGTGTCGCCGTTGTTTCCTTGATAAACCACAACCGGGCTTTCAATCAATTCCATTGCGCCCCATTGCAATTTCGGACCCACCACCAACGTATCGGGAACAATTCCGAGCGGCTCGCCTTTGTCATCCGGTGTCAGCATCATTGCGTTCATTGCGGATTGCAAATTGGATGAATCCAAACCGTTCGTTGAGCGATTGGAATAAGTGGTTCCTGCGGCAACCGGATGCGCCGTGTTGAAAAACGAAACTCCGTCATATCCCAATGCCGTGAATCCACTAATCATCGCTTGAATGACCATTTTGTGTTGATGTTCTGCGATTCTTTCTGCCAATTCGCGAATCCGAACACGAATCATGTCGTACTGGTCATCTTCAATTGCTTTGCGATCTACGGCGATACTCGCTTCAAATGTTTTGTCTTCGATTTGATAGTTGTGTTCCACCAATCCGCTTGGTTTTCTTTCGTCCAAAAATTCTTGAACTAAGGGTGAACTTCCAAGCCACGCATATTTTTGAACCGGTATGGTTGAATTGATAATCGTTGAGATTTTTTGAGGTACTCCGTTTTCTGTTTTTGCTCTGAAAGCCAAATCAAATTCGGTTTTCAATCCCGGCAACAACAGATTGGGAATGTCTGATTTTGTTAATGCCATTATTTTCTCCTTTTAGTTTGTGTAACGGTCGAATCGAACTCGAACGCCTGCGGTTGCCATTGCCGTTGATTCCAATGCAACGATGGTCCCGACTTTGTATTGGTTGGTTAATCCGCCGGTACCGGTTTGAACTTCGTTATCATTTTTTGCGTAGACTTCTTTTCCGATACTGGCTTGAGTTGCAGACCCGACATCGGCAAAAATTCCGCTGCCGGATTTGCAGATTCGAACAAACTTGTCGCCGTCTGCTCCGGTGTTTTGCATCGTTTCTTCGGCAACCCCGATAAACGTTAGATTTGCAACTGCATGGTCCATCGGAACCGCGTAACCGTTTGCGTTTGTTCCTACCAGTGCGCCTTTGTAGATTGTTGTTGAGCCGGCAACTTTGTAAGTTGCGATAATGGTGGGTCGCGTAAATACTTCCGTTGCTCTGGTTAATGCTGCCATTTATTTGTTTCTCCTTTGATGAATTTCATTTAGTGGTAATTCGGGAAAATGTTCTTGGTAGAACTGAGTTTCCTCGTGTGAAAACGGAGATGGCGATGCGCCGGCAGGCGCCAGTTCCACTCCGAAAATGCGGTTGGGCAAAGAGTCGAAAAACCGAATCAGCGGCTCCAACATTCCTGCTTTTTCTGCGTGATTCACCAACTGTTCAACTGCTTGTTTTTGAGCAGGAAGAATTTTTCCGCTGCTCAAATAACCTTCAATTGAAAATCTGATTTGATTTTCAAACGGTTGCAGATTGGTGAAATCCGAACAGAAAAGTTGTGCAGATTCGACTCTTGGGTTTGAAACAATGCTGACCTCGAAAATTGAATCTAAGTCTCGGCTAACGCTGATGGAGAGCGATTTTGCTTTTGAACTTTCAATCAAATCGTCGGCTTCTTTGGTTAAGGAAAGAATTCCGAAAAGTTCTTTTCCGATTGCTTCGACTTGAGTCAGATATCCGAGTTGGAGCGGATTTTCGGTGTGTTCAATCAAGATTTGAACCGGTTCATTGAAATTCGATTGCAGTTTTTGTAAATCAAATTCCGTTACGTTTAGGTTTTTGTCTTGATAAGAACCTATTTCGAAAAGTTTCGCCTTTCGGTCCACCCAGTTTGTTTCTTTGGACAAATATGCGGGCGGCTCTCCGTGTTTTTCGTTGTCCCATTGGTCAAGAAGCGAAGTCGTCACTTCGGCTTTTTGGCTTTCGGGGATTTTTTTGCCTTGCCATCCCGGGCCGAGCATGGCTGCGATTTGTTGAAACGTGGATCGGGTCGGATGGTTTTCCGGTTTGAGCCGATCCAGCAGTTTTTGCCAGTCGGCGGTTGCTGTGCTTGTCATTAGCACCTCCTTGAAATTTTGCTTTCACCCTATAGGTCTCGGGAGGGCCAAATGTAAAGTGGTTTTGTTAAAGAACTGGTAAAAATACTGGAAAAAAAGTCTTTGGGGTTGAGGTCAATTGAACTTGAATTTAGTTAAAGACTTGGCTACATAATCTGGGCATGGACATCGCCCCGAAGGAGCTCCGAATCTATCCAAACCGGCTCTACTGTCTGTTTATCGCTTTAGTGTGCCTTGGATTCTGCTTAACTTTTGGTTACCTAATTTTTGGGTCAAATCGGAGAGCACAAAGTAATGATTATTGGCTTGTGCTTCTCTCCTCTGTTGTAGGAATTGCCTTTTTTGGATTTGGGTCGCTGTTGTTTTTGCGTAAGGTTTTCCAGAAGAGTCCGGTGCTGACAATTGACGCTGAAGGAATAATTGACCGAACGTCAATGATTTCGCTTGGCAGGATTTTTTGGCAAGACATTTCCGAAGATACTTTTTCGCAAAGAGGATTTCAAAAGATACTCTACGTAAAGACTATTCACATTGAAAAATACTCTGAATCACATAATGTGTTCAAAATAACGGTTAAAAAATCGAACAAACTGTTTTTGTGTTATTCCTATCACATCTTATTGACGCTAGCAAA
>CAZJKW010000153.1:4028-4453 GCA_964546835.1 uncultured Fimbriimonadales bacterium | reverse complement strand
CGAAATTGTGGTTTCGCGCGACGATAAAGAGGGAGTTTCCAAAGGACTTAAAGCAAAATACACCGGAACGCGAAATGGCAAAAAAGTTAGCGGAACCGTTGCTTGGACATGGGCAAACGGTAAAAAAGGTTCGGGAAAATGGAGCGCGGATTTGCCTTGATTTATGGGCTTGTTTCGCGAGAATAGGTGATTGCGCCGACCCAGACGGCGCCAGATTGTTTGAGTTGTTTTGCACAAGTTTCTAGAGTTGAGCCGCTTGTCACAACGTCGTCTAACAGTAGAATCTTTTTTCCTTCGCAACCCGTGGAAGCAAAAGCGTTTTCCAGATTTTTTCTTCGCTCTTTAATGCCAAGGCGGGTTTGTTGTTTGGTGTTTCTGATTCGATTAAGCAGTTCGTTATTCAGGCGATAATCGTTCAAATTCTC
>CAZJKW010000153.1:0-4018 GCA_964546835.1 uncultured Fimbriimonadales bacterium | reverse complement strand
TTCAAAAAAGATTGATTAAATCCCCTATAATTTTGGCGGTAGTAATGAATGGGAACAGGAACCAAAAAATCAAATGCGGGGACCGTTTCCAGTAACTCCTTCATTTGATTCGCCATCGGCTTTGCCAACCTTCGTTCATTTGAGAACTTAAGTTGCCGAACCGCAAACCCCCCAACTCCATCGTATTTTGCAAACGACCTCAAATAATCCAAATAGACCATCCATTTGCACTGATTGCAAACGTCAAAAGTGTCCCAGCCACATTTCGTGCAACCAAATCGAGGGAATTTTTCTACTCGGCTTTCACATTCTTTGCAGAAATCCGGAAGGTCAACTTCCAAACAGATTCTGCAGTGTTGATGTGAGATTGTGCCAGCTGCTTGTTTAAAAAAGCGATTCAAACAGTTGTTGGCTTTTTGCATCCAGTTCATCAAATTTCCTGATTTCGTATCGCTGACCGTCCATGCTCAAAATCTGCCACCTTTTTGGTGCAACCTCATGAATGGAATCTCTTACGCCTCTTAAATAAAACTTGCATCTGCCTCTTTGCGTTTCAACATCCCAGTGCCACATACTTGCTTCTTGCGCCAACGCATAAATTTTTGAAACAATCGGAGTGAAATAGCGTCTGTCCAATTCTTTTTCCAAAACGTCCAAAGAATTTTTGTCCATTCCGCTTAGGGATTTCAAAATCCCAACTTCTTTGCCATCCGAGTTTTGGATACTAATAAAATCCATTTGCGCCGACAACGGAAAGCAGCGACGAAGTTGAACTTCCATCAAGCAGATTTTGTCCTTGATCTCACAACGCGGACGAGAACCGGCATCGGGATACCAAAGTCGAACGGAATCGGCGGGCAAGTAGGTCTCTTGTTGAGCAATGGGCACGGCACTTCTTACCCAATCGGCACGAATGCGGCGCGCAAAAGAACCTTCGGCGAATGAATCAACGTATCCATATTGCGGACCTCGACATGCAGTTTGATTCCAATTTGAACCCGGAAAGGAAAGTTCCTGCCTTGATTGGCAACGGAACTCTGGTCACGTTTTTGGGTGAGTGCGGGTTCCATGAAGGCGGGGAAGTATGGGCGCGGGATTTTGAGGAAATCCAAGAATTTGTCATGGCGGGCCGTCGCCATCCAGGGCCGCACCATCGGTTAATTTCATTTGGAAACCTTAAACGCGAGATTTGGATTGACGGAACCGAGCCGCGACTATTACAGCAAGAATCGGCGATTGTTGCGGACGTGGCGGAATATCGCTCCAAACGGCAATATCAATCCGTTCTTGAAACCACAAAAAGTCTGGTTCTTTTTCACAAGAACGTGTTTTTTGCAGAAACCCGGATTAGCAATCAGTCGAATGAAGATGTTTCGGTTTTGTGGACAGTCCGACTGCAATTTGGCGATCGAGCACCCAAAATCAATTCGGTCGCAAACGGTAATGGGGCGATATCAATCGAATTTGAAACGTTTGACAATTTAGGACAAATCCATTTGTGCACAGCAGGAGCAAAATGGGTTACAGATTCTGACCATGCAGTCCTTGCATTAAACCGATATTTGGAACCGGGAGAGGAGGCGGTGGTTAGACTCGCGATTTCTATTAGCGACCGAATTCAATTTGTTTCTCAAATGGATATGGAAAATTGGGATGAAGAAATCAATCAACACCGCGAGAATTGGAATGATTTTTGGCAAGAGAGTGAAGTTTCGACAGGAAATTCACGGATAGATTCTTTTAGAGAAATATGTTTATATGCAATCCGTTCGCAAGCTACGCCGTGGTCAATTCCACCAAGCGTTTCTGAAAAACATTGGGGTGCAGGTGCATTTCATGATGAGTATTATCCGTTTATGGCTTTGCTTACCGGCGGGCATCGTGAACTTGCAAAAAGGATTACAAATTTTCGGCTCTTAAACCTTGAAAAAGCAAAACAAAAGGCAATCGGTAACGGTGCGCTTTTTCCGTGGAGTTCAACCGAATTTGGAGATGAAAGAGACCCCCATGGACATTGGTATTCTGAGCGATTTCACTTGGGTCAAATCGCGCTTTGCGCATGGAACTTGTGGCTTGCCGACCGAAAATTAGAAACGCTGGAGTGGGTGTATCCCATCATCCGTGAAACCGCAAGTTATTTCCAGTTTCAAATGTTGGAAAGGGATGAAAGAGGCAACCTTTTTACCAAATCCTGTACCGATTTTGACGAATCGGTCGGCGAAGTCAAAGCCGGGCCAATGACAATGGCAGCGGCCTGTTTTTGTTTGGACCGAGCCCATGAAGCAGCGCGACGATTGGGAGTAGACCGCGAGATAAGACAAACGTGGGAATCCCTGTCGCAAGAATTGCGCCGCAACTTCTTTGTGGATTTAGAAAAGAAAATTTATTCCGTTCCCGCTGCCAAACATTTCCATATTTCAACTCTTGGTTATGTCGTTCCATTTGCATGCGATGAAGGGAGCGAATTCGCAAAAAACACAGCCAAAATCGCACACCAAAAATTACAAAATGAAAATGGGTTTCGACCCGGATTTAGTCCGGCTTTTGATGGCACATCTTGGCTCTGGACCGCAGGCCATTTGGCTATGGTTCACACGGCATTGGGCGACGGTTCCCGTGCATGGGAAGCAATCGAAAATGGAATTCAATCCTCAGGTCAGTTTCTTTCTCCAAATGAACACTTAAATCATTGCGAAGTTCCAATCGTTCCGTGGTTTACAACCGGCTGTGGCGCATGGGTTGCGGCATATCACCAAATGTTTGCAAGATTTACAGATGACGGCGATTACTTGCTTTCGGCAATTCCGGAAAATTTGACAACATTTAGTTTTCGAGGACTTGCATTTAGTCGCAATGTCTCTGTTTCTGCAAAAGTTAACGAAGGCGAACTTTTATTTCTATCTTTTCTGAGCGAGTTTGCCATTACGTTTGACTTTGAGATTCCAACGCGTTTCGTCGAGCGATCGTGGCCGAACGCAGTTGGCAAAATGACCGACCTGGGAACGTCATGGCGAATCCAGTTAGACCTGATGCCGGGTGAGAATCGTTTGCTTGGCTAACCAGTAAACTGAGACATGCAAATTGTCGCAGTCATTCCCGCCCGAATGGCAAGTACCCGTTGTCCGGGCAAACCGCTCAGAGACCTCGCAGGCAAGCCGATGGTCCAATGGGTTTTCGAGGCCGTTTCCAAAGCCAAAATCCCAACCGCAATCGTCATTGCGACCCCCGACCAAGAAATCATTGACGCCGCAAGACAGTTCGGATGCGATGGAATCCTGACCGGAGAACACCACGCCACCGGTACTGACCGCATTGCAGAGGCGGCAACAATTCTAAAAGCGGATGCCTATCTAAACGTACAAGGAGACGAGCCGCTTATCAAACCGGAGGCGATAGATGCATGTGCAAGGCCAATTCTTGAACAAAAAGCAGAAATGGCGAGCGTCTATGATTGGATGAAACCTGAGGATGAGCCGAATCCTGCCGTAGTAAAAGTAGTGACCGATTTGCAAGACCGCGCACTCTACTTTTCCCGCGCGCCAATTCCGTTTCGGCGCGGAATCCAGGATATGCCGCTAAAACAGCACGTTGGCTTGTATGCTTACACTGGCGAAGTCTTGGCGAAATTTGCAACTTGGAAACCGACACCGTTGGAACAAACTGAAGTCCTTGAGCAATTGAGATTTATGGAAAACGGAGTAACCATTCAAATGTCGCAATCAAAAGGAACACCGGTTGCCGTGGACACCCCGGAACAAGCCGAACAAGCGGCAAAACTTCTTGAAGGTGCAAACCTATGATTACTTTACTTGCGCTTTCCGTTACTCTTTCGACACCATTTATTCCTTCTAATGGATTTGCAGTGGATTCGGGCGGAATTGTTTATGGCGTACAGGGCGAAAATCAAAACAAAGTAGTTCGACTTGTAAAATACGAAAGCCGAAATGGCGAGTTAAAAGAAACGTTTCGATTCCCTCAAAAATTCGAAGGCATTCTGGAAATCATGCCGACAAAAAAT
>CAZJKW010000152.1:0-4582 GCA_964546835.1 uncultured Fimbriimonadales bacterium | reverse complement strand
GAGAGTCATTGATTTGGCTTATGACGAAGCCAGAACGTTGAACAACAATTACATTGGTACTGAACATTTGTTACTCGGATTAATTCGAGAAGGTGATGGACTTGCCGGACGTGTGCTTGCAAAATTAGGAGTTGAATTAGAACGGTCAAGAAGGGAAGTTGCCGCACTTCAAGACAATGAAACTTCGCCGCGAACCAGTGGTGGGCGCGGCTCAAGAAGCCAAACTCAAACGCTGGATGAATTTGGTCGCGACTTGACCGACATGGCGCGAAATGAGAAGTTGGACCCGGTGATTGGAAGGCATAACGAAATCGAACGGGTGATGCAAATTTTGAGCCGACGAACCAAAAACAATCCGTGCTTAATCGGGGAGCCGGGCGTCGGCAAAACTGCGATTGCGGAAGGATTGGCCCAACGCATCGTAAGTGGAGATGTTCCTGATCAGATCAAGGACAAGCGCATCGTTGCTTTAGACCTCGCAGCATTAGTTGCCGGTACCAAATACCGAGGCGAGTTTGAAGAGCGAATGAAGCGCGTTATGGAAGAAGTTCGCAAAGCAGATGGCGAGGTCATTCTGTTTGTGGACGAGTTACACACTTTGGTGGGTGCGGGTGCCGCAGAAGGCGCGATTGATGCATCAAACATCATGAAACCAGCCCTTGCCAGAGGTGAACTACAGTGCATAGGTGCGACGACTCAAGATGAGTTTCGCAAATACATTGAGCGAGACGCGGCACTTGAGCGTCGCTTCCAGCCTGTGCAAGTTCGTGAGCCGAACGAAGATGAAGCGGTAGAGATTTTGAAGGGATTACGCGAGAGATATGAAGCGCACCACAAATGTGAAATTACAGACGACGCGATTGTTGCAGCGGTCCAACTTTCGCAAAGGTACATCAGCGATAGGACGCTTCCGGATAAGGCAATTGACTTGATTGACGAAGCGAGTAGCCGCGCGCGATTAATGCTGACATTGCCGCCGCTGGATATTCGACTTGACCGACAAAGACTTGAAAAAATGCAATCCGAATTGGAGCATTTGAAAAAGCACGGCGATTTAGAAAACAAAGCAGAAAAAATGGAAAAAGAGATATCTGCTTTGGAAACGAGTTTAACGGAACGTGAAACAGAATGGGAAGCGTTGCCGAAAGATGTGCCGGTTGTTCGAGAAGAGCAGATTGCACATATTGTTCAATCGTGGACAGGAATTCCGGTTGCAAGATTGGTGGAAACCGAAAGCCAAAAACTTTTGAAAATGGAAGACGAATTGCATCAACGCGTTATTGGTCAGAACGATGCGGTGGTTGCTATTTCGCGTGCGGTTCGCAGAGCGAGAAGCGGATTGAAAGACCCGAAGAGACCGATGGGTTCCTTCTTCTTCTTGGGGCCGACCGGTGTCGGCAAAACGGAAATGGCACGAGCGCTGGCTGAATATCTTTTCGAAAATGAAAACAACATGGTTCGAATTGATATGTCGGAATACATGGAACGATTTGCGGTTAGCCGTTTGGTTGGCGCACCTCCGGGATATGTGGGACATGAAGATGGCGGCCAGTTAACCGAAGCAGTTCGACGCAATCCGTATTGCGTAGTTTTGCTTGATGAAATTGAAAAAGCGCATCCCGAAGTATTTAACATACTTTTGCAAGTGCTTGAAGATGGTCGTTTAACCGATTCGCAAGGGCGAGTGGTTGATTTCCGAAACGTTGTTATTATCATGACTTCTAACGTTGGCGTTAAACCGATTGAAGAAGATAGAGGTATCGGATTCCGTGAGTCTAAGATGGACCCGAATGACCCGAAGACTTACGAAGCGATGAAAAACAAAATGTTGTCGGAAATGAAAAAAATGTTCCGACCGGAATTCTTAAACCGTGTTGATGAAGTGATTGTTTTCCATCATTTGACACGCGAAGAGATTTTCCAAATTGTGGATTTGATGTTGAAACGTGTCAACCAACAAGCGGCGCGAAGCAGAATGACGGTAGAGATTTCCGAAAAGGTCAAAGAACTTTTGGCAAAAGAAGGATACATGCCGGATATGGGCGCGAGGCCATTGCGAAGAGCGGTTCAAAAATACATCGAAGACCCGCTTTCGGAAGAAATTCTGTTTGGACACTTTGGCGAAGGCGATACGATTGTCGCGGATTTGGACAGTGACGGCAAGGTTGTATTTTCGAAGAAAGAACTTGCGGCTGCGGGTCCGGCTCCGAGCGGCAGGCGGTCAAGCAAAGCATCGCAGAACTAACTTAGTTTGATTGAGAGATAACGATAGATTGAATCCCAATTGAATGGGCATTGCGGCAAATCATTGCCACATTCGCTTGTCACGGGTTTTTGGGATCTGCCGATTCCGGATTTTTATCAAGACTCTGAATGTGTTGTTGGCGAATATACCAATAGCCGCCCGCTATCATTCCAATTCCTAACCCAATCAGTATCAATACCCTTACTCCAGAGTCCAAATCAGACAGGTCTATTAAGAAAACTTTCGCTACCGTTGAAAAGAAAACGACAAAACTCCATAAGCGCAAATTCCTTGCAAGGAATCGGAATCCAATCGCTAATAGAGTCACTGCATAAAGAGTCCATGCGGACGTGATTGCCGCGTTTTCTTTCAGGTAAAGCGGTGACTTTGTTAGTAAGTCGAGGCAGAGTGCAGAAAACAAAATCCAAACAGTGAAAATTGAAACGCCTTGCAAAATCTTGCGTTCTTTTGTGATCTTTGAAGTTTCATAAGCACACCAAATAACTCCAATCATAGCGGCGCCAATATTCCAAGTACGGAGACTTAATTGATGTGCAATTGGAACGTCGTACTGTAGCATGGTGACGATGCTTACGGCTAACGCAAACCACGCATTTGGGATTAGTGAGTTCCAAGATTTGAATCTGCTCATCAACAGTGATAGAAACATAGTGACAATCGAGCCCAAAGAAATTGCGGACGCGAGCGTAACCACGCTTTGAGGTTGCGTAAGCCAAACAACAGCAATGCGTACAATCATCAATCCAATGATGAGCCCACAGACACCAATCATTATTTCCAATTGGTCTTTCTGTTGCCATTTAGAATTTGCAAATCCTGCAAAACAAACGATTGCAGAAATGTAAGCGGCCAAAAAAGTGTTCAAAGTTGGAAGGTTTTGTCCGCTTTCAATGAGTGAAGCGAATCCAAAAAGCGCAATTACAATGGGAAACCATCCTAATGCTGCGACCGACTTCCATTTTCCGATTGTTGCGACCGTAAGAAGAATGCCTGAATAGAATAGCAAGGTTACGATTGCAGCAAGCCATCCGCTCCAACCAACGTTTTGCGCAGTTAGATTTATGAATCCGAAACGAGTAAAAAATGGGAGACAGATGAGAAGCGAGGCAAATGCCCATCCTTCCGAATTTTGTTCGGCTCGCCGCATCGCCAATGTGCAAGAAACCGTCGCACATATGATGAGAATCAGGACAGCCGACTCTTTAGCAGCACTGATTTGGACTTGGTCAAAGTCAAAAAGATGAGTGTAAGAAACCAATGCTAAGGCGAAGGTAACCCATGACAAACCGGCAAGGTGGCGAGATTGAATTCGAATCGCAATGACAGCCAGCAAACATGAAACAGAAGCATAAATCGCGGCGGCCGGAAATGCATTGAACCCGATTGGGCCGAGAACCACGGCGACGCAAATCCCTGCGAAGATTAGCGTGTTCCTTACGCTAATCTTTTTAATAAATAGACCCGAAACAAGAAAACAGGAAGCTGCAAGAAAGAGAGTGTGTAGAGAGCCCTTTAGACCTTGATCTATCCCGATGGCGAAAACACCACCGATACCGATGATTGCAATTATCCAGTTTGCAAACTTCGCCGGCTGTCCATCAGTAACGCAAATTCCGGCCAACACGGCGCATACGATTGAGTGAACATAAATTGCGGCGATTTGCAAATCGTGATACAAGGAAGTGTTGAGCGCAGGAAAAAGTGCGATTGTTGACACGGCCCAAACGGAAATTGCCATGCTCCACCATCGGTTTCTGGCGACTACAATAAATGCCGCACTGAGTATCAACGCATGTAGCGAAAAATCAAGTACGATTTTCGATTCCTGCATCGCCATGGCTGCGCCAGTGAATCCCCCTACGGTGCCCAATGTTAAAAGAGGTTTTGAAGAGCGCCAATTGGAATAGGCAAGATTTGCCAGACTATGGATTGTAAAAAGCGCAACAAGTGTTTCACCGGAATAAAGATGCTTGTAAATATTGCCGCCAGCAAAACTGAAATACATTCCGCATGAGCCAATTCCAGTCATTAGTTGACCAAACTCTTCTTTTTCGTTTCTCTTAATAAAACCGATAATTATGAAAATTGCACAAACAGCAAGTTCGCCGATGAATTGTGTTGTTGTTGTGATGTATCCGCGTGAAATGGCAAGTGCGACCAAATAGAACAGTCCGATAACTAAGACTGCTGCGCCACCGCGCAATAAACCGGTCATTCCAATTCGATACTCAAAATCGTCGGGTCGTTTGTCTGAATTTGGCTGTGCCGTTTCTTTCGGTTTTTCAGTAGTTTTGGTTATGGACTCGGCGTTGACCG
>CAZJKW010000151.1:0-4596 GCA_964546835.1 uncultured Fimbriimonadales bacterium | reverse complement strand
TGCCCCTATTTCATTATTGGATAAAAGGTCATTTGAACCTTGAGCAAACCCCATAGAAAACAACAAGCAACAGGCGGCTACGACAAATTTGGCTTTCATTATCAAAATCAGACGAATTTCAAGCGCAGATGTGTGCAACTTCTGACTCAATTTCCCGGTAGTCTTAACAAGTTCTTCTGCAACATGCGGTCAAGAACATTGGAGAGGGTTTCTTTCATGCGACATCTGTATTTGCTGTTTGCCGTTATCGGTTTTGTATCTTCTGCATTTTCCCAACCAAAACCAGCCGACATCTTGTCCGGAATTCGTTTCAGAAGTATTGGTCCTGCAACCATGAGCGGACGAATCAGCGACATTGAATGTGATCCTAAATCGAGGTGGACGGTTTACATCGCCACGGCAAGCGGAGGAGTGTTCAAATCTACAGGCGGGGGAACGGAATGGAAGCCAATTTTTGACGGCCAGCCAAGCAGTTCAATTGGCGACGTAGAAGTCTCTGAAGCGGACAGCAACATCGTTTGGGTTGGCACTGGCGAACATAGTAACCGAAACAGCGTTGCTTGGGGCGATGGTATGTACAAATCAACCGACGCCGGAGCAACCTGGACAAAGGTCGGTCTTGAAAAAACCGAACAAATCGCAAGAATCATTACCCACCCAACCAACAAAGATATCTGTTGGGTTGCTGCAATTGGTCCACTTTGGTCAATCGGAGAAGACCGGGGTGTTTATATGACAACTGACGGTGGAAAAACCTGGACCAAAACGCTCTATGTTGATGAAAATACCGGCGCTGCCGATTTGGCAATTGACTCGAAGAATCCTAATGTTTTGTACGCAGGAATGTACGAGCGACGTAGGTTTCCTTGGACATTTCGCTCCGGAGGCACCAAAGGCGGGATTTTCAAATCTACAGACGGCGGCAAGAATTGGAAGAAGTTGGAAGGCGGATTACCAACTGGAATGGTAGGGAAGATTGGTCTCTCGGTTTTTCCAAAGAACCCCAACATCGTTTATGCAATCGTCGAGGCAGAACGCGGCTCAACGCCCGAACAGGACAAAAACGGGATTTATCGAAGCGATGACGCAGGCAAGACGTGGAAGCGTATGGGAACTCACAGTAGCCGTCCTTTTTATTATCACGAAATCATGGTTGACCCGAACGACGACACCTTGGTCTATTCGATGTCAACCAATATGATGAGGTCAAATGACAGCGGAAAAACTTGGAGAGCGATGCAGAACGCGATTCACGTGGATTACCATGCCATTTGGATTGACCCTTCAGATTCCAACGTGATTTGGGTCGGCAACGATGGCGGGGCGGCAGTGACATACGATAAAGGGGCCACTTGGAAACACGCCGCTCAAATTGTCGGTGCTCAGTTTTACGCGATTGGCTATGACATGGCCGTTCCATATTGGGTCTATGGCGGCCTCCAAGACAATCAAAGTTGGGGGGCACCCACCGTTTCAAAGTACCGAGAGGGAATTCCTAACTGGGTGGTGGAGATGGATTTCACGTTCAAGCAGACTGGCTTGACAATGAAACGGTTTATTACGAGAGTCAAGGTGGAGCGGTTAACAGGCGAAACAAGCGAACGGGTGAAAACCGAGGAATTCAGCCACGTGCCCCGCAGGGAGAGGCCGCCAACCGTTTCAACTGGTCGACGCCGATTGTCTTGAGCCCCCACAATCCTCGAATTGTCTGGGTTGGTGCTCAGCGGTTGTTTAAGTCCGTTGACCGTGGAGACAATTGGAAGATGGTGAGTGCCGATTTGACCACAAATGACCCTAACAAACTAAAAGCGATGGAGGGTTTAACTCCTGAACGAACCGGTGCTGAGCAACACTGCACGATTATCACGATTTCCGAATCCCCAATGAAGCCCGACGTTGTTTGGGTTGGTACGGATGATGGTTTAGTTCATAACACCTTGAACGGAGGAGTTGAATGGACAAACGTTTCTTCCAACTGGAGTGGGGTTCCGAAAAACACATGGGTGAGTCGAGTTACAGCAAGCAAGTACAAATTGGAACGATGTTATGTAACTTTTGATGGTCATAGAACCGGAGACTTTAAGCCATATGTCTTGGTAACTGAGGATATGGGGAAGACCTGGACCAGCCTTTCAGCAACCCTGCCAAGCGGCTCTGTTTACGTGATCAAAGAGGACCCTGTTAACGAAAATCTGCTCTATCTTGGAACCGAGTTTGGCGTGTTTGTGTCCCTTGACCGAGGCCAAAACTGGACGAAATGGAAGAGCAATTTTCCAAGTGTTGCGGTTCACGACCTCGTCATTCATCCAAGAGAGCGAGAATTGATACTCGGAACGCACGGCAGAGGCATGTGGATTGCCCCGGTTGAAGGTTTACAGGGGCTTACTTCAGAAGCCATGAACTCCAACCTATTGGTTGCAGACCCCATTGACGCCTATCTTTGGGTTTTCAGCCTTAGCGGTGGTTATGGAGACGGTCAAGGACATTATTGGGGCGAAAATCCGCCCTTTGGCGCAAGAATCCAATACTATTTGAAAGCCGAAGTGGCTTCTGTTAATGTCGAGATTCTTGCTGCTGACGGAACCGTAATCGGAAGCATCAATAATCCTCCTACAAAACCCGGAATAAGCACGGTTTATTGGAATCTGCGGCAAAGCGGCGGCGGACCAAATCAAAGAACCGGAACCGTTGCACCGGGAACCTACGGGATTCGGATTACGGCCGGAACGGAAACGGTCACAAAGAAAGTCAACGTTCGCCAAGACCCGTCGGTAAGCAAGGAGTAAGTAGAGAAGTATCCGCCTGAATTCCTGCGTGCCCTGACGTGCGGATTATCAAAGCATTAGTCAACATAATCATTATTATCAGAAAACGAGTGAAGTCACTACCGTTGGGTACCTTATCATCCGATAGTGAAAAAATACTGAGGGTTGCAAAAAGTTTGGTATAGACTCTGAGTTTCCTTATTCCTCTTTTTTGGGTTTGTAATTCTATTTATCGAGAGCATCAGGACCTTTTTGACACTGCTTACGGCTTGAAAGGCAAAACGGAAGACGATGTTTTCCAGAAACTTGGCAAGCCGGATCGGATTGTCACGGCCGATGATGTTCGCAAAGGACTAAAGAGGTTCCCGGAAACGGGCTTCACCCTGAAGCGACCCTACAAACTGACTCACAAAGTGTTTATGTACATCAGCATCATAAAGCAAATCATCTGCCTCTTTATTGGCAAAGATGGAAGAGTTGAGCACGTAACCCATCTAATGACTTAGTGAGATCAACTTGAAAGTTGTGTGTTAAGGTCCTTCATTAGGGAGTCGAGTTCGGCAGATTTGTCTTTGCAGAAGTCAACCATATCGTCAATAACGCCACCGATGTCGGATGTTCCATCTTTCATTTTCTTAAGATAGTAAACAGCGGCAGCACCGACTCCGACTACGGCAGCGGTCATGAAGATGATTTTCGTCCAATTGGTGCCTTGAGATTCGGCCATATCCTTGTTCTCGGTCAATTGACGCCCAACTTTAGATTTCGTATCGTTTCGGACCACCATCACTCCCGCCTCCGGCAAGGATTCGCTTAATAAAGGAGACCAATTCCATAGGATTGAAAGGTTTGGTCAAATAGACGTCAGCTCCAAAGTGATAGCCCTCAAAAACGTCCTTATCTTGCGCTTTCGCTGTTAACATTACGACTGGCAAGTTTTGAAAGTCTGGGTCCCTTCGAAGTTCCTTGAGGACCTCAAAACCATCCATGTAGGGCATCATGACGTCAAGGACGACGATATCGGGTTTTTCAGACTTGATCTTTTCCAGGCCTTCCTTTCCATCGTAAGCAGTAACCACTTCCCATCCTTGCCTTTCTAAGTTGACCTGAATCAGCCGAACGATGCTTCGTTCGTCGTCACATACCAGAATTTTTACGCCTTTGCCCATTGTTCCTCCGTGAAGGTGAAATTCACCTTAAATGCTACCCAACCCTGTTCACTCTTCGTCAGGAGTCGCATCCAAAATCGAATCCAAAACGAAAATTCGAGATTCAGTCCTTAATGCCAAGGCGATTGCATCACTTGGCCGGCAGTCGATTTCAATCTCTTCATCATCTTGAATCAAGTAGATTTTCGCATAGTAAGTTTGGTTCCATAAATCATCAATCACAACTCTATCAACGTCACCTTCCAGTCGCTCTATAAGAATTCGCATTAGATCATGAGTAAGAGGCCGATTAACTGTGGCTCCTTCAAGGGCAATGTGAATTGCCATGGCTTCAAATGGACCAATGGCGATAGGCAACGTTTTGCCGTTGTCATCTTGGAGTTGGACGAAGCGATGAACGGTGCCGCCCTCTTCCGTGCTGTAAACGCCCTCTACACGAACTTCAACCGGGTTTCCAATGAACCCACCCTTCCCTATGTCTTTTGGAAAGAAAGCAGGCGGTTCGTTAAATTCGCCTTCGCCGAAAGGAAATTCGTCTGCCATCGCCTTTTAGACTATCACACCCCGCGCGTTTTTTGAAGCACGCTCATCAAGAATTCAGCATTGGAACCGGTTCGTTTAAGCAGCTTGATTAGTGAATCCGTTGCTTCAACATTGTCTTG
>CAZJKW010000150.1:0-4634 GCA_964546835.1 uncultured Fimbriimonadales bacterium | reverse complement strand
GCTATGCCGGTATCGGTGGAGGAATCATTGTTTGTGAAATGAACGGAATTCACAACTCATTGTTCATTGCTTCTCTTCAGGAGTATGTTACGGTTTCAGATTTTAAGGGTGCGTTTATCAAGAGTATGGTTTTTGGAGCGATTATTGTAACGGTTGCTTGCCAGCAAGGATTTAGGACAAAAGGCGGTGCCGTTGGCGTTGGTAAGTCAACGACCAACACAGTTGTCATCAGTATGGTGCTGATTTACATCAGCAACTATTTCCTGGCTGATTTACTATATTAAGCTGATTTTGGTCCCAGGTTTCCAGTTAGTCTCATTGAACAATAGATAATCATTGCCGCCGAGATTACGATACTGAGTATGTTTTGAGTTTGAAAATTTATCAAAGACGTAATCACGCTGATAGCATTTAGCACGATTGCGGCGATGAAAGCCCACCTTGCTCCTTTAATGATTCCAACCGCTACGATGATTTGGAGAACACAAATGACTACAACAAAAATTGAAAGCAATCCCATTATTCCGCCCGCTGTTCGCGCATCTCCGGCAGTGATGCCGCCTCCTGATGCGATTTCAGCAGAATTGGTTGCAACTACAGCACTCATTCCTCCGAGAAACAGTCCCGCAATGATTCCGCAGGCGGAAAAGATAATTAAGATGATTCCGATGACCAAATCAGGAACAAAGGGTTGATTCGGAGCACCGTAATTGATTGGGGGAGGAGGGTTTTCGAATTGGTTTGACATTTCGGTTCCTTTTTTGATGTGACGAAAGTCCCCATTACAAAGTCGCATGGTCTTCTTAGCGTAACGGTTAAAATGGAACAGCGTCCAACGGCAGGATTGAGCTAGGGCGCTCGACCAAGGGAGACTATGAAAACGACTATTCGATTGGCAATGTTGCCGATTCTCATATTTTGCTTCACCGGCTTTGCGTTTGCCAAGGCGAAATGGACTTACATGATATATATGGCAAGCGATAACGACTTGGAAGCGTTTCAACTTGAAGACGTAAACGAATTGCTGAAAGCGGGAAGCACCAAAGATGTAAATATCGTTCTTTTTTGCGACCGACACAGTGACGGTTCCATTGACGACGGATTTAGTAATGAGGGTGCCGGTGGTCAAAAAGATTGGAAAACCGGCAAGGTGTTTTTGGTCCAAAAGGGGATTCTTAAGCAGGTTGCAGATTTTGGGGAAACCGACACAACCGACAAAGCAACTTTGAGCCGATTTATTCGATTCGCGGCTTCAACCTTTCCGGCTGAAAAATACGGGCTGATGATGAACGATCATGGTCAGGGATGGAATGGTGGTTTTTTTGATGCGACCAGCAAGAAGGAAGATGACCAGTTAACCGTTACAAAAATTCAAGATGCGATTCGAGAGAATATTGTATTGACCGGCAAATATGAATTGATTGGATTCGACGCATGCTTAATGTCTTCATTTGAGACTGCACACGCGTTGGCGATGTACGGAAAAATTTTAATTGCATCAGAAGAAGTCGTTCCCGGTCATGGATGGTATTACACGACTCCTTTTCAAGCGTTGGCAAAAAAACCGACGATGACAGGCAAAGATCTTGCGATGGAAGCGAGTAAAGCATTTATGGACTTTTATGCGAATCATAAGGATGAAAGTATTCGAAGCGATGCACCCACGACCACCATGTCTGTGATTGATTTGACTAAAGTTCCTGCACTTGCGGGAGCGGTAACACGGTTGTCGGTTGAAATGACATCAATGGTGAAAAAGGGTCGCCAAGATTGGCTGAAAATTGCTTCTGCTCGCGAAGCCACCATGTCTTATGCGGGTGGAGATTTGGATACTTTTGATTTGGGAGATTATTTAAAGAATCTTTCCGCCCAGGTTCCAAGTTTGAAATCGAATTGCGATATCGCTCTAAACCTGTTAAAAGCATCTGTGATTAACATCAAGAACGGAAGCGAAATGAAAGCGTCAACGGGACTTAATGTATTTTTCCCTGAATCTCGCGAAATTTTGGAAGAAACGATGCCCGAAAGGTATTCGAATATGGCCGGTGCCGCATCCGTGAAATGGTCTTTGTTTTTGGATTCTTATGTACAGGAAGCAGCAAAAGATACGGAAGCGCCCCAAATTTCAAAGGCGGAGATTGGAGATTCGGTATTGCAAGCCGGAAACAAAACAAAAGTATCCGCCCAAGTCATTGGAGATGATATTTCAAAACTTTATTTTATTTTGACCATTCGGCAAGAAGGAAAATCACTAATGGTTGGAAAATTGCCAATGCCCGGAAAGCGAGACAGTATGTCTGTTGCGCGTGATTGGGATGGCGGGTGGTTTTTGCTCAATGATGGTGAACATGAATATGTTTGTCCGTTGCTCCATTGGGTCGTCAGTGATAAAGGATTTTTGTTCACGGTTCCTGTTCAACATTCTGTGGGTGGACGCGGTTCATGGAAAAACATCAATCTATATTTTTACGTTTCAAATTCAGGGCCGGAGCAAGATGCAAAACTTGTGGGTGCTTTTATGATGAGTGAATTTGGATTACGCGGAGTTAGAGTGAGACCGGGCGACCAGGTTCGTCCCGTATATCCGCAAATTGACGATGAAGGAAACCTTCAGTATGTCTATTTTACGGACGCTTTGCCGCTTAAAGTGAAGGACGCAAAGAACTTGGAAGTCACATACGGAAAACTCCGTTCGGGAAAATATTGGATTGGCTTTTTAGCTGAAGATTTTTCCGGGAACAGTGATGCGGATTTCACGGAAGTGACTATCAATCGTCCTAACTGACAGCATCCAAGGCATTTGAAGTTCGTCGCACAATTTCGTCAATGAGATCATCTTCGATGACGAGCGGCGGCGCAAATCTAAAGGTCCGGTGGCGAGTTTCTTTCGTGAGAATTCCTTCGTTTAAGAAACTCGTTGCCAACTTTTCGGTGTCGGTTCCGTTCTTGACTTCGAGCCCAATCAGCAGGCCTCGTCCGCGAACTTCTTTAATGCAATTATGTTTTAGATTCCGTAAACCATTGAGAAGTTTTTTGCCAAGTTTTTCGCTCCGCTCTGCAAGGTTTTCCTGATCTAATTCCGCCATTGCTGCAATCGCAACGACGGCAGCGAGAGGGTTGCCTCCGAAAGTGCTTCCGTGATCTCCCGGTTGAAAAACTTCCATCACCTGTTTTCTTCCGACGACTGCAGACACCGGATAAATGCCACCGCCAAGTGCTTTTCCAAGGCAAATCAAATCCGGTTTTGCATCTTCATGCATCCAAGCAAACTTTTTGCCGGTTCGGCAAAAACCAGTTTGAATTTCGTCCCAAATCAACAAAATTTGGTGTTGGTCACAAAGTTTCCGCAATTGCGACATAAACCCTTCAGGCGGAAAAAGGATTCCCCCCTCTGCCTGGATAGGTTCCATCAAGATTGCTGCAGTGTTCTTTGAAATTTCATTTTCGATTGCTGAAAAATCACCGAATGGTACCGATAGGAAACCGGGTGTGAACGGTCCAAAATTGGCTTTATAGTTTTCTTCGGTGCTAAATCCAATGATGGTTGTTGTTCTTCCGTGGAAATTGTCTTTTGCAGTGATTATTTCCGCTTGATTTTCTTCAATGCCTTTAACCGTGTATGCCCATTTTCTAGCAAGTTTGATTGCAGTTTCCACCGCTTCGGCGCCGGTATTCATTGGACATGCCATGTCTAATTCCGTGTATTCACACAACGCTTGAGAAAGAATTGCCATTTCGGATGTATAAACCGCTCGGCTTGTCAAAGTTAAAATTTCAAGTTGATCCGTTACCGCTTTAATGACGGCTTCGCTTAAGTGACCATGAGCAACCGCGGAATAGGAGCCGATGCAGTCAATGTACTCTTTGCCCGTTCCGTCCCAAGCATAAATTCCTTGCGCTCTTACAATGTTTACCGGCAACGGGTGATAATTGTGGGTTGAGTACCTCTCGGTTATAGTAATTGATTGCTGATCAGACAGCGAGTCAATGACTTGTCTAAGCCCTTCTGTAGCAATTTTATGCAGGATTCCCGAAGTTGCGGTACTGTTCACTCCTTCATTTTGGAGTATTGGTCATGACAAAAGGAACCCCAACCGCCCGCAAAATCGAATAAACTGGTGAAAATTGAGACAAGTCATTTTTTCGGTCGCAATGAGTTTAGACGGTTACATCGCGGGTCCTAACGGCGAGTTTGATTGGATTCCTATGGATCCTGATATTGATTTTGGTTCCATGTTTGAACGATTTGATACGGTTTTGATGGGCCGAAAATCGTATGAAGCAACAAAAGACCATAGCGGTGGCTCGATGCCCGGAGTTACTTCGTATGTAATTTCGAAAACTTTGGCTCAAAGCGATATAAAGAATTCGAAGATACACAACAATCCAGCTGATTTGGTTAAAGAACTTAAAGCGCAACCCGGGAAGGACATTTGGTTGTTTGGAGGTGGTGAATTATTTCGGAGTTTCCTGGAATTGAAACTGATTGATTCCATTGAGATTGCCTTAATTCCGATTATTTTAGGCAACGGGCTTCCAATGTGCCCGGTGTCGGAGTTGTGCCAAAAACTAAAATTAGAAAGTCACAAAGTTTTTGAAAAGACGGGAACTGTATTCTTAACTTATTCTGTTAC
>CAZJKW010000149.1:0-4665 GCA_964546835.1 uncultured Fimbriimonadales bacterium | reverse complement strand
GTATTCATTGCCACAAAATCAACGCCACGAATTCCAGATTCAATCATGCGATTCACAGCGTTTGATCCACCGCCTCCAACGCCAATTACTTTAATGACCGCTTGTGGCACGTTGCTGTTTTTTCCTGTGTTCATGTTCCCTGCTCCTTATTACTTTCCTTTTGAGCCAAAAATGCTCTTTATTTGTCCAAAAAACTTTCTGAAATCTCCGGATTCAGAATCAACCGAGTCTTCTTCTCTCATTTTGATTCCGTGTTTTACTAAGCCAACAACGGTTGCATATTCGGGTCCTGCAATCATGTCACTTAAACCTGACAGACCTCGCGGCTTTCCAATCCGTACCGGAACTTCTCGCATCACGCTTTGTGCAATTGTGATTAGCCCATTGAGTTGACTTCCGCCACCTGTGAAAACGATGCCACTTGTCAACGAGTCAAATTGTCCAGAAGAATCAATAATTGCTTTGATTAAATTGAGAATTTCTTTTGTTCTTGCTTCAACGATTTCTGCAAGCACTCTTTTTGACAACGGCCTTGCAGAATCAGCGCCAATTTGCATGACATTGACTACTTCCTCTTCAGAAATTTCTTCCGGATTACAGCATGCGTCCCGGCACTTAATTCGTTCTGCTTCTTCAACGGCAGTTTTCAAAAGTTTTGAAATGTCGTTTGTAATATGCATTGAACCGATGGGCACAACGCCTGTGTGTGAAACGCTACCATCAACATAAACCGCAACGTCACTGGTTCCGCCACCAAAATCTACAACTGCAACACCTGAATTCATTTCTTGTTCGGACAGAACTGCCATACCCGATGCAATGGAAGAAAGAACGACTGCATCCACTTCAATTTGCGCCCGATTTACGCAGCGTTCCAAATTCTGAATATGGGTTGCTTGCCCACTAACCAAATGTGTTGAAACTTCCAATCGCTCTCCATTCATTCCAAAAGGCCGGTGAACTCCGTCTTGTCCGTCAATTTTAAAGGAGCGCGGAATTGCATGTATCAATTCTCTATCTCCGGGCATTGCAATTTGTTTGCTGTGATTGATAACTCGATTCACGTCTTCTCGCGTGATGGTTCTTCCGGGAGGAACAATTGGAACAATTCCTTGCGTGTTTGTTCCGGCAATGTGTTCACCCGTAACCGAAACTGTAACATGGCTAATTTTTTTGTCAGCCATTTGTTCTGCTTTTCTAACCGATGCCAAAACTGATTGCGCGGTTTCTTCAATATCAACAACGGTGCCTCTTTTTAACCCTTTGCACGGTGCGGAGCCGACCGCTAACACTCGAGGATCCGATTTCCCGTCTACATCGGCCAAAACGGTGACCGTTTTGGTTGTACCAATATCAATTGCGGCTATTGAATCCACTAATTTGTTGCCTCCATCTTACTTTTTTCCTTCGCATCAGCCACTCTTGTAATGTAATGCCTTCGTATCAGTGACAAATTCAAGAACAACCGACCGCCAAGAGTAATTACCGCTGCCAGATAAAGTTCGCTGACTCCGATTGTAAATCCGAGGTAAACCAACCCAACGGCTAACAAAATGTTCACGAAAAAGCCGGTAACAAACAAATCATTTCGAAACCTTCCTTCGAGTGCAGCGCGCATCCCACCAAAAACCGTATCAATTCCTGCCAAAGCAGCGACTCCAATGTACTCTCTGGGTATCCCTGCAAACTGAGACGGAGCCATAAAAGCAATGGCGCCGCCAATGACAAGTGCAAGGATTGGAATCCAAATCATTTTTCGACAGCCACCGGCTTTGCAAAGTCAAACTGAGTCGAACCGGTGTATGCCGGCAGCAATAGATTCTTAACCTTTTTAACATCTACCATGTCCGTATCGGTAGACCGAATTTCATCTAAAAATCGTCCCTGCATCATGATTGCACCATACAATGTGTCCGGGTTTCCAATTGCTTGAATAACAATCGGTGATGAAATCGGAGTGCGGCCGACATAGATTACGGGGCCTTCGCATCTGAAAAACGTTTGACCCGTAATTCGTTGTCCATTAACCGTAATTGCTTCTGCACCACTTGCTTTTAACTCGTTGACGACACGCATGACATCTAAGTCATGAATATTTAGTTGTTGTTGTAGCAGCGGATCTTCCGTCCTCTTCGGACTATCGCGAAGTGTAACGACAACACCCGGCCCACTAACTTTTGAAAGTCCGGCGAGTAATTTGTTTTCTTGCAGACTATCATTTAAAACTTGACCTTGCCGATTTTGCGTTGCGATGCTCGTTTGAAGTTTTGTAATTTCATCTCTTAATTTCGCAATTTCCGCACTTTTTTCGTCAATTCCGGTTCCGATATTAGGTACGGAAGAACGTGAGTCGTAGCGTCCCATTCCATAAAACGGTGATTCCTTGCTCGGTTCTGCTCTTATTGCGGTAACGATTAAAAAACCTAATAAAAGTGAAACCAAAGTTACTGGAAAAATCCAAGCGGGTGTTTTTGTGCCACCGGTAGTTTGTGCCATTTATTTTGGTGTCATGGCAGGAGCTTCGGGCTCGACAAGATTGATTTCTTTTGCTTTTTCCAAAACATTTGGATCTTCCGCCAGAGTTTTCGTCAAAACTGCAATCTTTTCGTCCAGTCGCTCTCCTCGTCCAAAGACGATTTTCGACTTGCCTGACACTTGAAAGAATAGCCGACCTGCTGCATCAAGGTCAAGGTTTCCTGCAAGTTTAGGTATCCGAACTTGCAATTTCGCAGCCAGTCTTGCAAGGTCGCTAAGTTCACTTTGGTCCGATAAGCACAAGATTGGATGAATTTGCTGTAAATTTGTAACGATCGTCAAGTTTGGTTTATGATCCTTTGAAGGAAACAAAACCCCGTGCTCATCTACAAAGTAGCTGGGAACATTTGAAATCTTTGCAACCGGTTTTCGGTATTTAACTGCGAGTTCAGCTCGGCCAAAAACGTTAGATTGGAACTTTACTGACTCGACTCGTAGATTTCGTAACACTTCTGTTTTTATTTCGACAACCGGCAACTGCATTGCTGGCAAATTTTTATATTTAGAGATGACTGATTTTAATCTCGGTATGTCTTCTTTAGCATCCGAAACAATGGTTAACTGATTGATTCGAGTCAAAGGACTGTAGTTAGCTCCAATCCAAATTATTGCGATAAACAAGAAAGTCCAAAAAAGCGTCCAAAACTTGCGTGAATACTTTTGTTGTGGCCTAACTTGGTTTCTACTTGATGCCATATCTATTCATTGCGATTAAAAGAATTTGCTCACACAAATCTTCAAAATTTATTCCAACATGTTGGGCGGATTTGGGCAACAAAGAGGTTTGTGTCATACCTGGGAGCGTATTGACTTCAAGCACAAAAATTCCTGATTCATTAACTATCATATCGGTCCTGCTTAAATCTTCACAATTCAAAATTGTGTGACATTGAATTGCGATCTGACGAGCGTTTAGTTCCTGTTCCTCTGATATCCTTGCGGGCACAATCTCGTCTGTTTCTCCCAAAGCGTATTTTGCAAAATAATCATACTTTCCTGATTTTGGGCAAATTTCTACTGCAGGCAAAGCGGTGTGGCCCAAGACCGGCACACTGATTTCAATACCTTTAATTTGTTCTTCAATCAAGACTGATTTGTCATACTTAAGTGCTCGATTTACACAATCCGTTAGTTCCTTTTGATTCGATGCAAAACCAAGTCCAATCGTAGAACCTTGGCAATTTGGCTTCACGACGACCGGGTAACGGACTAATGGCAGATTGTTTGAATCCTTGACCACATGACCTTTAGGGACCTTGATTCCGTCAGTTTTTAGGCGCACTTTGGTGCCTTGCTTGTCCATTGAGTCTGCACTGGATTGCAAACTTGAACCTGTGTAGGGCAAATTCAGTAGTTCCAGTAGTCCTTGGATTTTGCCGTCTTCCCCACCCGTTCCATGCAATGCCAAAAAGACCATATCCGGCTTTGATTCGATGAGTTGTGCGACTGAATGTTTTCCTAACAACATTTCGGCTGGGTCAAGTTCTGTTACGCTATATCCCTTATTGCGCAAGGCGGCTGAAATCATTTGTCCGCTAACTTTTGAAACTTCTCGCTCGGCAGAAAATCCACCGGACAAAACTGTAATTCGATTTGACGAACTTTTTTTGTTAAGTAATTCCATAAATTCAGGCACAAAGGCATCTATGTTTCCGGCACCCATTCCACAAACAACATCATTTGGCTTTACAGATTCAAAAACTTTGGATGGCAACAGATATCGAACTGGAACGTAGTAGACTTCCTTGCCCGCCAATTCAAGTAACTCAACGATCACAGCAGAAGAAATTCCAGGAATGGGTTCCTCGCGAGCAGGGTAAATGTCAGTAAGAAAAATCACATCGGCCAACGCTAATTCTTTGACAAAATCGTTTAGTAAATCCCGCGTTCTTGTATACAAATGTGGTTGAAAAGCAACCACCAAACGGCGGCCCGGGTACTTTTCTCTCAATGCACTTATGCTCGCATGAATTTCGGTCGGATGATGTGCGTAATCGTCAACAACAACAATTCCGTTAATCTCTGCCTTCAATTCTAATCTTCGCTCAGGGCCAAATACATTCAAAATCGATTCTCTTGCGAGATTCTTATCAACACCAACCAATTCTGCGACTTTAACTGCCCCGGCTG
>CAZJKW010000148.1:0-4734 GCA_964546835.1 uncultured Fimbriimonadales bacterium | reverse complement strand
CATTTGTTGACCTCAACACACCCTTTTTGGAAGTCTTGAAAAAAATAACAAAAGCCGGAACCGGAGCTGCAATTGTAAAAGGAGAAAATGATGAACTTCTCGGACTAATCACCGACGGTGATGTTCGGCGCCGTTTGGAAGTTGCGGGCCAAGGAGCATTTGCTTTTTCTGCAAAAGACTTAATGACCGAAAATCCTAAAACTGTTGATGCAGAAATGCTTGCTGTCGAAATTCTCGAACTGTTCGAAAGTTTGCCGGTAAAAATTGGCGAAATTCCAGTCTTGCATAACGGAAAGGTCGTTGGATTAATTATGTTAAAAGACTTGGTAAGACTTGGATTAAGTTAAGTTGACTTCCTTTCGTAATTTGTCGATTTCGATTTTTGAAAGCATTCTGCATTGTCCGGGTCTTAATTTGCCCAAAGTTATCGGCCCAATTCTGGTTCTTTGCAATTCATAAACAAAACTCCCAACCGTTTCAAACATCAGTCGAACTTGGTGTTTTCTCCCTTCATGAATCTCGATTCGCACTACCGTTCTTTCTTTTTTCTCATCAACCGACATCACTTGTACCTTTGCTTGAGCGGTTTTTCTTCCTTCAATACGAACACCATTTTCAAGTCGCTTTACCTGCCGTTCCGATAAAATTCCTCGAACCGTGGCAATGTAAGTTTTCCAAACTCCGTATCTGGGGTGAGTCAGACGCAAAATCAATTCGCCATCATTGGAAAAAATTAACAATCCTTCCGTTGCATAATCCAAGCGTCCTGCCGGTTTTACCGTTTGCTCAAGTACGGGCAAGAACGAAGCAACCGTTCTCCTCTTTTGCGGGTCATCCATCGTCGTAACAACATTTTTCGGTTTGTTCATCGCTAAATAAATCAAACGCGGCATGACCAAAACCCGTTTGTCAACCTTTATTTCTGAAATTTCCGGGTCAACTTTAAATCCGGTATCGGTAACAACATCTCCGTCTACTCTAACTCTTCCATGTTTAATAATTTCTTGGCAATCTCGGCGACTGGCAACTCCCGCCCTTGCCATTATTTTTTGTAATCGTTCAAGCACGTCGATATCTTTTTTTCTTTTTGTTGGAGCCGGCGCGAATTGCAAAAGAACTCAAAACCAAAATTGCCGCAATCCCACTGATGCCGCCCAAACCTGCAATCGCCATATTTATCGGCGGCTTTGCCAATACATTTTCACTGGCGATGATAGGCACCTTCAAGTCACCCAAAATTGCATGACCAATCTTTTGACCTTTCGAAACAGGAGCGACCAACCCATTAAACATTTGAATTGTTGGATTTGTAGATACGGAAGATTTCGGCTCAATGGAACTTAAATCGTTTGCAAGCACTCCTTTAACAGTCGGTAATTCACCGTCTCGTAATTCAACACTCCCAACAACGCTATTTTTTGAGATAAGGATCCTGTTTTCAAAGTTGAGCCGAACCCAATCACACATTAATTTTGTTTCGTTCAACCAATCTTGGCTATTTAGTACCACCGTAATAATTTTCCAGCCACCCAAATCCATCGCGCCCACGTAACAATGTCCGGCTGGTTTTGTGTAACCGGTTTTAACGCCAATCGCGCCCGGAAACTCTAAGAACCGATTTTTTGATTTCAAAAACAGGTCACCCTGGTTCAATGAACGCTGTATCCATTTGGTTTTTGTTGAACAAGCAACTGCAAATCTCTGGTTCTTCAATGCCTCACGCGCAATCAGTGCCAAATCGTGCGCAGTGGTCTTATGATAAGGATGATTAAGGCCATGAGGGTTAAAAAAGGTCGTGCCTTTACATCCGATTTCTTTGGCTCTTTGATTCATCAATTTTGCAAACTCAACTTCAGTTCCGGAAATTTTGATTGCAACCGAATGAGCAACATCATTTGCACTTCGCAACATCAGCGCATAAAGTGCATCTTCTGCCGAAATTCTTTCGGAAGGCCTCAAATGCAAACTTGCTTCTCCAACCGTTTCGATATTTACGGGAGCAGAAACAAATTCCGTTGAAGCCAATTTTTCGCACAACAATAGTGCCGTCATGATTTTGGTTGTGCTGGCTGGAAATCTTGGAGTTTCAGCATCTTTGGCAAACAAAACCTTGCCCGTGTTGGCATCAATAACAATGGCACTTGAAGAAGTTAACTGTGGCACCATTGGATAAATTGGCGGTGGCACCGGTTTCGGTTCTGGTTTTGCTTGTGGAATTGCAGTCGAAAAACAACAAACGCTTGCAATTCCAATCACTGCAACGATTCTCAACCAATTTCCTCCAATTGCAATTGAGATCCAACTTCCGGCAATTCACTTAAATCGTTTAACTTAAATTGGTGCAGAAACCCTTCGGTCGTTCCGTAAAGAATCGGTCTTCCGGGTGCTTGCTTTCGGTCAATTTCATAAATCATCCCCCGTTCCATCAAAACTCGAATGGGGTGGTCGCTTTGCACGCCTCGAATCGTTTCAATTTCAACTGAGGTAACCGGTTGCCGATACGCAACGATGGCCAACACTTCCAATGCCGACCTTCCCAATCGCTTTCTTTGGGGTTTCAAAAATCGAGTGACCGTCTCGGCATATTCTCGCTTTGTGCAAACTTGGTACCCACCCGCAATTTTCACCAATTGCAAACCCGATGTGCTTTGCAATCGAGAACCCAATTCCTCCAATGCCAATTCAACATCCACGGGATTGGCATCAACGGCTTCCGCTATCTCTTCTAATCGCGCAGGTGATTCTGCAACAAACAAAACGGTTTCAACGGCTTTGGCTAAGTCGGTCATGCTGATTCTTGGTGCTTCAATCGTAATCAAGCGGCTTTCTCCTCATCTGTTCGCCGAGAGTTTCGGTTCGAACAGCAAAAAGACGAACTAAACCCTCAAACTGACGTCCGATTCCGCATTGGTTTTTGATGGAATTTGAACCAGAATACCCTCCGATGTTAGGGCAGTCAAGGAAAAATGAACTTAAAAAAGCAACTATGCAACGAAGTGGAAGATGGGTGGTCCCGATTCAAGAACAATGGCGACCCCGCCAATCGGTGTACCCCTTTCTTGAGCAACCCACCGCGCCTCATCGAACATCACTTGGCGCACTTCCCAATCCATGTAACCCAGTCGCCTAATCGTATCAAAGGCGTCTACTTCTCTCGAAAAGCAAACAATAGCCGAAAACGGGCATCCCGGAATTTTGACTTCAAGATGCCGAACATCAAACCGGTCAACAGGCAGATAAACCGCCTTTGGCAGCACTTCCGGTATTCCGAGTAGCGGTTCTGATAAGGGTTTTCTCATAAGCCCGAAAATAGAAAAGCAAGTTCCGTGCCAAGGAAGCCCTGTTAGCAATACGGGGTGACGGGCTACCCTGATGTGGAATGAAGCCAATGGCAAAGCGGCACCTACGTGCACGCTTACATGGGCGATTGATGCTAAACGGCGAAATTTTTGTACAACAGGGTCTTGTCTCCGAGGACCAATTGCATCTGGCTACCGAGAAACAAAAGGAACTCGGTGGTACGGAGCCGATTGCCAACGTATTAGTTTCTCTCGGTTACCTTGAAGAAAGAGACCGGGTCCGATGTTTGGGAATTGCATGGGGAATTGACTTTATTGATTTGTCCGATTCTTCGCCCCAGCCGGAAGCAATCGCCAAAATTTCTTCAACGTTTGCAAGACGATTCAAAGTTCTGCCGGTCCGCCAAGAAGAAAACCGACTGATAGTGGCAATGGCGAACCCATTGGACATTTTTGTTATTGACGAAATTCGCATGACAACAGGAAGCGAAATCGAAGCGATGATTGCCGTTGAAGAGGATCTAATCGCCGCAATCAACACTGCCTATGCAAAAGATGGAAACGTTTCCGCCGCATTAAAAGGTGTGATTGATGACTACGACGGACAAGTCGAAGTCAGCACCGGAAAAGACAAGGAAGAAGAACTTAGCGCAGATGAACTACGCGAGATGGGTGAAGATGCGCCGATAATTCGGCTTGCAAACTTAATTATCAACCAAGCGATTTCTGACGGTGCAAGCGACATTCACATTGAACCCGGCAAAACGGAAATGAAAATCCGTTATCGAATTGACGGCGTTTTGCACGACGGTATGACACTTCCGAAGAAAATTCAGGCACCCTTAAGTAGCCGGTTCAAAATCATGGCGGAAATGGACATCGCGGAAAAACGCGCACCACAAGATAACCGAATATCCGCCGTCATTTCCGGTAAAGAATTTGATTTTCGCGTCAGCACTTTGCCCGTCGTACATGGCGAAAAAATAGTAATGCGAGTTTTGGATCGCGCCAGTACCAAAATTGGTTTAACCAAACTTGGATTTTTGCAGGACACACTCACAATTCTTGAAGACATTTGTTCAAGAACTTACGGAATCATTCTTGTTACAGGCCCAACCGGTTCCGGAAAATCAACCACGCTTTATTCAATTCTTAACCAAATCAACAATGGCGAAAATAACATTATCACAATTGAAGACCCGGTCGAATTTGAAATCGAAAACATCAACCAATGCAACGTAAACAATCGGGCAGGAATGACTTTTGCCGCCGGACTAAGGGCAATGCTAAGACAAGACCCGGACGTCATCATGGTCGGCGAAATGAGAGACCATGAAACCGCAACCATAGCAATGGAAGCCGCACTTACGTGTCACCTCGTTCTAAGTACTCTGCACACCAACGACACAGCGGCAGCAGCCACCAGGTTGATTTA
>CAZJKW010000147.1:0-4767 GCA_964546835.1 uncultured Fimbriimonadales bacterium | reverse complement strand
TCCAATACTTAGTTCTTGGCGGATAAATCAACCGATTGATTGCAAAACAAGCACCAACAGCAGATATTGCGAAATACCAAATACAAATGGCAAACATTGCTATTGGGTCCAATTCAAAAAAAGTTGAAACGGCAAGAAAAATCGGGCCTAAAACAAGTAATAGCAGGACAATAAAATCGTACTTGTCGTTATTCATAACTTCGATGCCTCAACTGGTCCTCCTGTTGAGGCATAAAACATATTGAATTTTCATTTTTCAATTGGTATCTGTTCCCCATGATAGATTGCAAACTGAAATCTTACGGCGAGGAGAGTTACTATAATCCACATCGTTGTTAAGTATATAGGTACCAAACAGAAGCCATCAATATTTACAAAGAAACTACCCATCGCACTAATCGATGGGACGATAGCCAACAAAAAACTAATCCAACTCCACTTTGGTGTCAGCCAAACAAGTGTGCCTAAATAGAGAGCCGAGAACAACCCAGGCCCCAAAAAAAGAGAAAGCGAATCCATACCGACAAATTTCAAATCACTCTGAATAGAACCGGAACTGATTGACAATCTAAACAATTCCATAATGATTGCAACCATGATTCCTTCCAGAGCAGAATGAAAGAGGTACTGCATAAAAACCAACTTATTGCGATGCCTCATTGGGTCCTCCTTTTAGAGACTGCTCTGTTTTTCTTTGAATTCTTAGTCAAGGTCGTTAGCATAACTCCTCGTAATTGCGAACTTTCCGTCAAAATTATCAACAAAAACAAAACTTGGATCGCTAATCCGTAACCCTTTTGCGATATTCTCTGGTATCTCAACAATAAGGTAATTCCCTTTTACATAGGAATTGCCAGGCACAAGTGGTTTGAGTTCTGCGCCGCCAAGACTCAGCGGAATCCGAAGAATTAACCTTTTCCCCAATCTTTCAACGATAAGTTCCAACGAAATCTCTTTCACTTCTTTCACTAAATTGAAAACTGGCAGGGGCGACAGGATTCGAACCCGCGACCTACGGTTTTGGAGACCGTCGCTCTACCAACTGAGCTACACCCCTTTACGGCGAAACGAAATTATACTTCCGACGACCATAATCCCACCATGAACCGGCAGTCGTGGCTACGAATCGGCAAAAGTCGCCTTCCCATTTCGCTGCCCTCGCACGCAAAAGTCCTTCGCGCAAATCCGGTTGAGCCCTTGCCCAATCCGCAACAAGCCATCGCCGAATCTATTTCAGATCCCATCGAATCAAAACCAATCAAAGAAATTG
The DNA here is from genome assembly GCA_964546835.1 of uncultured Fimbriimonadales bacterium. Taxonomy (GTDB): domain Bacteria; phylum Armatimonadota; class Fimbriimonadia; order Fimbriimonadales; family ATM1; genus JAHCHL01. The sequence goes on along the minus strand of CAZJKW010000147.1, from coordinate 3,497 downwards.
TAAAATCAAAAAGTCCAAAAAACGCCGTAATCACGATTTCCGATATCACTCGTCCAGTCCCAAACAAAATCATTCTTCCGCCAATTATCGAAGCCATTGGACTGCCCCCGGAAAAAATAACCATCCTGATTGCAACCGGTTTGCATCGCCCATCAACCATTGAAGAAAAAATTCAGTTGGTAGGCGAAAAAATCTTGTCGGAGCATCCGGTTATTGACCATCTGTCAGGTGACCCAAACGAATTGATTGCACTTCCCCATCCTTCGGTTTTTGGAACTCAAGTTTCCATCAACAAACATTATATGAATGCCGACATAAAAATCGTTACCGGTTTTATTGAACCGCATTTTATGGCAGGATTTAGCGGCGGAAGAAAAGGAGTCTGTCCCGGATTGGCAAACATGGAAACAGTCCGCAATTTTCACGGTTTTCAATTCCTCAACTCCGAAAAAGCAACCAATTTTCAACTCGATGGGAATCCACTTCACGAAGAAGCAACTTCCGTTGCGAAAATGGCCGGAATTGATTTTCTGGTTAATGTCGCATTAACCGAGTCCAAAGAAATTGCTGCCGTTTTTTCGGGCGATTGGCAACAAGCATTTTTGAAAGGAACTGAATTTGTAAAGAGCGCAACCTCCGCTCCGATTGACCATAAAGTTGACCTTGTAATCACCTGTTGCGGTGGCGACCCCTTAGACAAAACGCTTTATCAATCCGGCAAAGGAATGTGTACAGGGTTGCCCATTTTAAGTGACAACGCAATTGAAATTGTTGCGAGTGCATGCAGTGAAGGTTTGGGCAGTGCGTCATTTTCACAAATCATGAAAACACGCGGCAATCAATGGCAACCGTTTATGGATGAAATTGCAAACAGCAACGAAATCTTGCACGACCAATGGGGTTTTCAAATGCAATGCAAAGTGCTTGAAAAAATCGGTGTCGAAAATCTTCTCTTTGCAACCGACGGTATCCCAAAATCGGAATTAGAACAAATGTCCCTCACGCCCATTTTTGATGGAAACTGGGATTGCATCCAAAACAGAATTAATCAATATGCCGACCGCTCAATGGCAATCCTTCCCGACGGTCCATATGTCGTTCCGGTGTTAACCTAAAAAAAAAATTCCCGCACCCCTCCCTGGTGTGCGGGAACTGTCAAAAAAATTAAGCTTTTGCTGCTTTGTTCGCCGCCTTCATCATTCGGCTTTTTCTTCGCGCTGCTTGGTTTTTGTGAATGATGCCACGTTGTGCCGCTTTGTCCAACGCTTTGGTAGCAGCAACCACGCTTGCACCTTCGCCGCTGGTTTTTGCTTTCTTCACATAAGTCTTAAGGGCGCTTTTTGTTGCTTGGTTTCGGACCCGACGCTTTTCATTGCGTTTCAGGTCCTTTTTCATTGAATCAATATTCGGCATAGTTTTCTCTTTTCGGTCGGGGATTATGGCAGGCAAGCCCTGCCAAATTCAAACCTTATTTCCTCACAAACTTCTTCTTCGCTTTGTCGAAGCCCTGGTCAACTTTCTTGGAATCGTAATGCCAGACCGGCGATCCCGATCGCTGATAGAAACAATGGTAGCCGGTCAAAATCGAAGCGACCATTCGGCGCGACACTCTGCGAACCACGTTCGTTTCGGCAAGTATCGTTACAAAGTCTGCGCCCTTGTTGTAATGGCCGACCACTTCAATCAAAATTTCATAAGTAGAAAGTTCTGTCGCTCTTGCCGCTAAGTCTCTTAGCTGCTCCATTCGGTCTGACGATATGAACAACAGAGGGTCGGTTTCTTCCAGCCACTTGAATTCCAATACGTTCGGCCGAGCAGTTTTTGTCAAACTAAACATTGCACCGCTTTCGACCGGCTGTTCAAACCACCAGTCAATCAAGTTGAAAAGTAATCGCGCTTCGTTGTTTAGCCAGACACCCAATTCCCTTCCGTCCGGGTCAACAAAAACCAGCTCTTGAATGGAGGGTTCTTCGCCGAGCCATCCGGTTGGAATTTGGCATAGCGGGAACGTACCGATTTCTCGGTGCAACGATTTTAGTGAACAGGTGATTGAGTCCGGTTGCTTTTTGGATTTCGGTTGAATCTCTTCGTCCAATACGTCCATTGCCGCCGGCAACGAAAGTTCTTTTCGTACGGCGCTGCTGAATCCGTCGTCCGACAGTTCGATATCAATCAGCTCGCCATCTTCATCGCGGAATTCGGATTCGGGGAATTGGAAGAATTCCGGAATCGCCATGATGAATTCGGGTGCTGAATCCGGCTTGCGGAAACGGTCGCCGCCGACCCACCAAAGTTCGTCGCTTGCTTTAAGCGCATTTACGGCGTTCGCCAAGTCTTCCGGATAGGTTCGGTCTGCCGGTGTGAGTTCGTACTTCTCTTCCAGCATTTTGCTTACACTGAAACTTTCGTTCATGCGCAAAATCTTGGTGACCATCTCGCGAACGTCGTCCGGTTTGAATTCGAGTGCCGCTGCTTCTTCGACTTCGATGACCGGCTCCATTTTCTCGGCTTCTTTGATTCCGGCTTTCAGCCAGTTTTTGGCTTCTTCGGCGGGATACAGCAAACCGTCGGCACCGAAAACGGTTCCCTGCTGGTTCATCAATGCATCGAACAGACCTACGGGATCATAGTCTCGTGCGGCGTAGGGGTCGTCGGGATTCAGTTTTTTCCAAGCCCAGAAACCGACTGCTCGCAAGTTGAGCGGAAGGTGTTTGACCAAAGATTTTGCGGCGGCTTGCGGGTCGAGAAAGTTCACTTTTTCGCAGTAGCCCTTGATAGAATCTACGTCTTCGCGAGATAGGTTGTTGATCCATAGCGCGCGTTCGTCTTCTTCGGTGAGTGCGGCGTATACCCATGTTCGAAGACCTGCCCAACCGGATTCGGTGCAGAACATATAGTAGTCGCGGTTGAGCATGGTTGGAAGGTTGGCGATGAAATACTCTTTCGACTTGCCGCGGCTGATAGCGAGTTCGGACGCGAGTTCTTCGATTCGCATGGGGCCCGAATACGCTTCGAGGGTCAAACGGATTTGCTCTGCCACGGGGCCGTTGCCTGCCAAGACTCTGGATACCGGGGACCAACGTCGGTCGTGATAAGTGAACCGGTTGGGGTTGGTTGCCAGAAGTTGTTTGAGTTGTGCGGCGTTGATTCCGTGTTTGGCGACTTCGGCGGCGAGTTCTGCGAGGCGGAGGGTGGATGGGACTTTGGCGATTCCGGAAAGGACGATTCGGTCGGCGTAGGCGCGTGCGAGTTCCTTTTTGTTATCCTGCTTTTTTGAGGTGGTAACCAACTGCTTCTTTCCTTTAGAAAATGGGATGTTGCTCGAGGTTGAGCGACGCGCAATTATACCCTTTGGGTTCGAGTTCAGGTTCGGGTTTGGGTTGTTTGAATTTTGTTTCACACCCTATAGGTCTCGGGAAAGGCATTTGTCAAGGATGTTTTTTGAAAACCGGTAAAAATACGGGGGTTTGACTCAGGCGACGGTTGGCGTATACTTC
>CAZJKW010000146.1:0-4807 GCA_964546835.1 uncultured Fimbriimonadales bacterium | reverse complement strand
CGATTTTTCACGCCAACCACTCTATAGGTGCTCGAGAAAGCCATTTGTCAAGGATTTTTTTGAAGAACTGGTAGAAATACCGGGAGTACATATTACGACCGTTGGATTTCATTTAGCAGGTTTTGCAGGACAACAGGGTCGCTCAATCGAACAAAGTTAAATGAAGCGCGGGTTATCGGTCCTATTTGTGTTTGTAATTTTGGTAGGGGTGGGGATGGGTCAAACCGTGACCGCCGCCCGCCGTGGGAAAATCATTGATGCGATTCTTCAAAAAAACGACTCCTTAAGAAAGTTGCCATTTGATGCAAGAGCCGCACAAGTTGTGGCTTTTATGAAAACGTTCAAGGAAATCAATTACACGGTAGTTTCAAAAGATCGAAACATATCTTGCGGATTTATTGATTTTGTTCCGTTTACATTAATGTATTCATCGGAAGTTATGGGGATTGGAATGAACGAAGAACCGAAACCGCCTCCCGTAGCGGTGTTTCGCGGACCAAATGCCGAATTGAGTTTAGTTGAGAATTGGCTAAATTTGCCGCCTGCACCTTTTTTGCAATCGCAACATAACGATTTGCCGGATTCATTGGATGCGCGCGTAGCAAACGCTTTGGGAAATGCATACGAAAATGGCGCCATCAAAGTAAGAAAATTTTTAGAGAACGCCGGATACAAAGTTGCAGCCGGAGAAAAGGCAGATGTTGAAACGCTTAGAACGATGGGGGTTTTGGGCGTTTTTTACATGGATACACACGGCGGAAACGGAATCATCTGGAACAAAGTGACCAAAAAATGGGATCAGGAGTATATATTAACAACCGGCACGGAGTGGACCCAACAATTGGAAGATACATACCGCAACCAATCCATGTTCATTGATGGATATATGGGAGATTGCGGAGCCGGTGCAGACCGTGACCCGCGAACCGGAAAAATTATTGACAAGCGATATTTCACCATTAGTAAGAAATTTATTTCTCGATATTGGCGATTTTCGAAAAACGGAGTTTGCGTCATTACCGCCTGCACCGGATTTCGATTGGCAGAAACGATCACATCTGCGCCGGTAAATGCGTCCGCTTATGCCGGCAACAATGATTTGGGGATTTCAACCAGCACAAAAAATGCGGTTTTTGAAATGGACCGTTTGTGCGGGTCAAACACCACTCCACCCGATGAAACGGGATGGCCACAGCGACCGTTTGATTACATCGAAGTTGATAAAGAAACCAAAGACCGAGGAATGTGGCCGGTGACGTTTACCCACGAAGGGAAAAATCACAGCACGACGTTGGCATGGACGGATGGCGCAGGAAATTTCGGATTGCTTTCGCCATCCATCCGAAATCTTGAACCGGTTCCTTATGCTTTGAAATTACAAATTAACGGAATATTTGGTGAGGATCCCGGTGATGCAAATCGAAGTGTAAAGATTGGAGGAGTTGCCGTTGTGGTTGACAAATGGGAGCCAAACAAAATCATTGTCATCTTGCCACCGACGGAGCAGGGAACGGAAGGGGAAGTGGTTGTTTATCACAAAGGAAGGCAAAGTAACTCGCGGTGGTTAAGCAGTTGGAAAGGAGACTTGGGGGTTACGCTTTCCGGCGAAGGAAGTTTGTCATTTAATGCAGTTTTTCATGTTCGATTTGTTGGTGACCCATGGAATTATCGCGAACATGCCGGACAAAAGCCGGTGGACCCATTTGTATGGAATGTTTTTTCATCCATTGGTTCTACTTGCGAATGGCGCGCATCGGGCGAACATAAGAATTCGGACGGAAGAGTTTTGCATAAATGGGACGGGAACGGAAATCCAAAGAGTTTTAATCCGGAAAGTACAAATTTTCGTGGGACTTTTGCAGTTGGGGGTGTCGGTGATTCCTATCAGAAATTAATCAACGTTAGTTTTATGATTAATGAATCCTTTACCTATACCGATGGTGCCGGTCCAAAACCGAACACTCCAATAAAACTGGGTGATTTTATGCAAGGTCAATCCTTAGTGCAAATGAAAGTGGATACGGATAAGAATTTGCTTGGTGATACGAAACGAATCACCAATGACCCAACGAAAGTTTCCTATGGTGGACATACCGGGATTGCAAAGTGGAATACATTTTCGGTTCAGAACAAAATGCCCAACAACGCAGCGCGATAGGTTTATTTTTGGCTGTTTACTTTCTTGAAAGTTGATTTAGTTCCGTTCGAATTTCGTTTGAAATGACACTTGTTTGATTGATGTGTTCTCTAAGTTTTGTATTGTCTGAGTAAATTGGTTTAATGCTTATTAAGTAGACAATGGCGCTAAAGGAAAGCAAAATTGGCCAAGTCCGGGTAATCCGCGAATATGAGTCGCGTAGTTGCACTCTTTGCCAGTCCGAACACAATAGGCCGACTAAGATGGTACAAAACGCAAAGTAGATGGCAACTTTGGGTAACGAGTAACGGATTGATTCACTGAGCATTAATACTGCTAAGCATGCAGTTGCGGTGGGAAACCAGTTGGTGTTTTTCTTAACTGCAAATTTTTGTGTCCAAAAGTAACGACCTGTTAAAATAACGAATGCCGAAGATGAAAAAAGTTCGTTGCCAAGACTATCAAAACAGAAACTTAATACAAAAATAAACACGGAACCGATTATTCCAAACCAAATGGAAAATTTTGAGAAATTTGGAATCAATGAGATTACAAGAGCAATTGAGAAGATAATGACTGCTGCAATGTTAAATTCAAAATTGATTGGATTTAGCAAGAGGTTCCAAATCGAGATCCATAGGGCAGTTAATGCCGGTAACGAAATTGGAAACAAATGTGGAAAAGGACAGTACTTTAACAGATTCGCCGCCACCAGCAAAAGCAGTGCAAAGGGAAGAACGGTGGCTATTTTTGCGGACTCATAAGTTTTCTCCCAAGTACCGCTAAAGTAGGGAACAGGGAGGCGTTCTGGAATCGCGGCAAAAATTATGGATGCTTGATATAGATCGAATTGATGGTCTATTTTCGAGAGTTCTTTGGCAAACGTTTTTAGTGCGATAAGTCTTGCCTGATTGCTCAATTGATTTGATAATTTTGCTTTGTTCAATGCCAAGCATAGGAATGTTGATGCGGCACCGCGGAGTTCAAAATCCCACTTTGAATCTGCGGCAATTTTGGTGACCAGTTTTGCAAACATGAATCTGGTGAGCAGATTCATTTCGCCAAGTTCCATGAATTTTGTGATTAGATTTTTGACTGCATAGGTACTTGAACCGGGGTTAGATACTGATTTGTCAATTTCTGAGCATTCTTCGCCACGGTATCCGTAGTAAGTTGCAATCAGATTTGCGCGCTCTTGTGAATGTTGATAAGAGTAGTCATTAAAATCTGAACAGTTGACAGCATTTTGCAGTGCCTTGTTGCGTAAGGGTAGATTTTGTAAAGTCTGGTAACTGATTGCTAATGCCAATTGATAAAAACCGTTGTTTGGCTCTTTCTTAGTTGCGGTTCGGCAAAAATTGATTATTCTTAGCGCATATTCTTTTGCATCGATTTCTTTTGCTGCTTCGAAATCCCTTAAAATATAGAGTCCCTGTCTTATCGCACCGGCTAAGAATAGTTTTTCATTTGGAAACTGAGTGACCGCGTTTTCATACTTTGAAAATATGTCATAGATTGAATTGCTATGATTGTCAATTTCGTCCAGTTTGGATTGGACTGTATTTTTTTGTGGAAAGATTGAATATGGATACACGTCCCAAGCTTCACACGTTCCGCAATAGTTTGTTGAACCGTGTTGAAGTCGGTGCTTTATGGAAAAATATTGCCCCATTGGTACCCATCGCGTTTGTGAAAACGTTAGCAAAAGAAGGGGCGAAACGGTCAAAAAGATCGCAATGACTTTCGTGAGTCGGGACCAGTAACTCATTGTTATTTGTATGACGTTTATTTGACTGCTTGACGTTCAGAAAACAAGATTGAATCTATCTTTGACCGATAAGCACGAATCCGGCCCAGTGGATAGGGTGCTTGGTTTGCGGATTACTTAACAAAGAGATTTGTGCAAGCCGAAGTGAGTTGTGTTTGCCCTTGCCTTTCGTGTAGTTTGAGTAAAAGCGTTCCATCAGTTTTTGAGTGGAATTGTCTGGCACTTTGATTAAACTCATTATTAAGGATTTTGCGCCAGCGAATTTAACTGCCCTTCGCAAGCCGAAAACTCCTTCGCTGGAAGTTAGATCACCTTTGCCGGTATCGCAAGCAGAGAGCACCACTAAATCGGTTCCAGCCAAGTTCATTTCAGAAATTTCGAGTGCAGTGGCAAATCCGTCGTAACCTGATTTTGCTAGTTCCGTTGCTTGATTTGCGCCGGCAAGAACGACTCCGGACCGAGACATTGGGTCTGTCGTGGTTGCAATTGCGTCAGGATTCAATTGCAAAATCTCTTGCTTATTCGTCCGCTTTTCTTGAATAAAAAAACCGTGGGTTGCGATATGTAGAACCTTTGGATTGGACAATTTGTAAAGGTTCCATTCCGAAGCGTTTGCACCCACGAATTTGTTAGCGTTCAGAATTCGAGCAACTTGATTGCCTTCGATAAGAGCGTATTCCAACTCGTTAAATTTCATTCCTTCAACTCCGCGAAGTTCACGTTGAATCCGGTCAGAATTGTTCACTTCGGATGAGGATAGATTGAATTTGGGGCTCGCGAAAACTGCCGGTGGTGAAGTAGCTGTTGGCGTCGCATTTGTTTTTAAGTCACGCGGGCGTGAGAGGTACGAAATTTCGAAGTTTTGGATTTAGTATTTGCAATCATTTGATATCAGTGCATCC
>CAZJKW010000145.1:4419-4823 GCA_964546835.1 uncultured Fimbriimonadales bacterium | reverse complement strand
TCTTTTAAGTCGCATTTGTCGCTCGATATTTGTTAATTGGAACTTTCTTGTTCTATTGCATTTTGATTGTCTATTTCTTGACTCAATAAGCCAAAACTGATGAATTTGTGGATGGTCAATTAAGATTAAGCATAATCCGTACATGGCTGCTTTGATTGGAGTTGCACCGGTGCTTTTAGTTAAAGACTTGAATGCGAGTGCGGAGTACTTTGAGCAAAAGTTAGGTTTTCATGTTGAGTTGTTTAATCGGCCACCGAATTTCGGGATTTTGGATAGGGACAACATTCGAATCATGCTGGCTCTTGCGCCTGCCAACCATGCCAATCAACCGAATTGGAAAATTGTTAAACAGATGTGGAACGCTTACTTTTGGGTTCAGGGAATTGATGAACTGTATCGCGAAT
>CAZJKW010000145.1:0-4409 GCA_964546835.1 uncultured Fimbriimonadales bacterium | reverse complement strand
GCGCAAAAATTGATTACGAATTACACGACAAGCCGTACGGAGTTCGAGAATTTGGAATTCAAGATTTGGATGGACACGACATCGCCTTTGGGCAGATTATCCGCTAACAAATTTGAAGGTCCCGGGTTTGGGGAGGGGCTTACCGGGACCTTAGGGGAGGGAGGAGATGGACTCGGACAAATTTCTTGTCCTATTCGATTGTGCGGCTTGCTTCCCGACGCGCCTACTCCATTCGACGCTTTGCCTAGCTAAATGGTTCCCGGCTGAAGGATGGCGTCAACTCGCACGATGAGGACGGTGCAATTGTCCTTTCCTCCGTCTTGGAGTGCGGCGTTAACCAGTTTCCATGCTGCTTGACTTGGCGGATTTTCTAACAGGGTTGCCAGTTGTTCGTCATCTACATGATTAATCAGGCCGTCGGAGCATAAAAGGAACGTATCACCGACCTCCAAATCGGTTAAATCGATGTCCGGCCGGACACCTTCTTCTGCTCCAATGGCCCGAGAAAGCACATGGCTATAGGGGTGTCCAGCCGCCATTTCGGGCGTCAATGTGCCGAGCGCGAGTTGTTCTTCAACCCAAGTGTGGTCTTTGGTCAATTGGGTCAGAAGTCCTGCCCTAAGTCGATAAATGCGCGAATCTCCCACTTGGACGCACATTGCTTGACCTTGGATAAGGATAAGAGCGCTAAGCGTGGTGCCCATTCCACGACGTGATGGGATTGCTCTTCCGACATCCAGAACATAGCGGTTTGCCGCGATAACGGCCGCTTCTGCCGCCTCTTCCGGGCTTTGAGCGTGGTGGTTTAGATAAACGTCAATGAAAGTTTTTGCGGTTAACTCGCTTGCGATCTGTCCTGCGGAATGTCCGCCCATTCCATCACAAACCACAAACACGGAACCTCGCCTCGCCAAAAGCGATTCATCTTCCGGGATGAAATATTCAAATTTGTCTTCGTTGTTTTCTCTGACTCTTCCCAAATCAGTTTTGCAGGCGATAGTCAGTTCAAGAATTGATTTTAGCGGGGGCGCTTCGCCTGTTAATTCTTCGCGAGCAAACTCTGCAGTTGATTCGTGCATTATTCTTCGACCTTGATTTTGAAAACAGTACTACCGATTTGAAGTTCATCTTCACTCGTGATTCGCATGGCTTCGTTTGGTGGAAGTTTTGATCCGTTTAGCATGGTTCCATTGGTGCTACCGACATCGGTAAAGGAAACTTCATTGTTAGAAACGATTATTTTCCCGTGCTGTCCAGAAGCGTATGGGTCTGAAATTTGAACATCATTTGTGTCTCTTCGCCCAATTGAATTTTCGCCAAATTTAAGTTTCCATTCTTGAGAATCCGTAAAAAGTGTTGCCGAAGAAAACTCTGCGCTTGGTTCCGGCTCGGTTTCCGCAACAATTGGCATTTGCGTCGCTTGCATTTGTCCCGGAACGGAAAGGGTTACGGTGGAAGAGCCGAACCGAATTTTTGCACCCTGTTGAATTTCCGTTTCATGATTGGGTTCAAGTTTTGTTTCTTCGAGAAAAGTGCCGTTTGTGCTTGACAAATCTTTAAGAATAATTTTTCCTTGAGTCAAGTTTATTTCGGCGTGTTTGCGACTAATTTGTGAATCCTCGAGTAAAACATCGCCTTCCCTGCCAACTAAATTGATTCCGGGCCTCAGATAATGTTCACGTCCCGATTCATCTATTAGGCAAGGAAGTCGGACTGCCGGCGCTCCAAAAACATCTTCAGCGAGTTGATCACTCATTGAAAAAACCAGACCGCATTCGTTGCAATAAATGCATCCTGCCGGATTAAAAGATTTGCAAACCGGACATTGAACCGGCTGAATCGTCTGAGTTGCATTGATGTTTGGCGCACCGATCATTTGTGTACGATTAAGATCGGTATCAAGCATTTGCGTTACATTTGGATCGTTCATGTTGTTACAAATTTACGGGCTGATTGGTTTTTGCACTTTGATAGCCGGCGATTGCAATTTCAGATGCTTTGAAGCCATCTTCCATTGTCGTTTCGATTTTGGCACCGTTAACGGCGTTGATAAACGAATCTACAAGAAGACGGTCTGCACTTGTGCCGAATCCGGCTATTCCATGTTTATCGCGATACAAATCCAATCCTTGAGAAAAAAGATCGACTTCGATGACACCTTTTTCTCCAACAATGTTCATTTTTACGTCGCCCCAAGTTTTGTATGACTTTGGTCGCGACCAGGATGCGTCAATCGTTGTGAACACGCCGTTTTTGAAATTGACATGGAGCATTGCCGTGTCGTCCCATGACTCTTTAAAAATTTGATTGCCGGTTTGAGCATAAACCGATTCTGCTTCGGATTGGAGGAGGTCTCTTAGGAGATCTGCAACGTGGACGGTGTGGTCCATCATGGCTCCGCCGCCCGACTTGTTTTCATCGACAAACCAGTCGAAAGGACAGGTTCCGTGATTGGTTGCGCAAACGCTTAAGATTTTTCCAATGTCGCCGTTGCTCACACGCTGTTTTGCACGCTGATAGATTGGACTGAACCTGCATGGAAAAGCCGTCATTAATTTAGTTTGATTTTTTTCTATTGATTGCCTAACCTTTTGTTCTTCTTGCTTAGTTGTTACAAGCGGTTTTTCACACAAGACAATTTTTCCTGCATTCGAACATTTTTCGATGAGTTCTGCGTGTTTTCTGTTTTCGCTACAAATAATAAGCGCATCGGAGTTTGCTATGAGTTCATCAAGGTTTTGGACGAAATCAGAGTTAACATTTTTTGCGAATTCTTCGCCTTGGTCTTGGTCTTCGTTCCATACTCCTGTTAACGCCACGTCTTTTCGCTGATTGAGAAAGAATGCATACGAGCCGGCATGCATGTGTGCAATAGAGACGAAACCGATTTTGGTTAGCATTTAATCCCCAACCAATCGTTCTTTGATGGCTTTCATTGCGGCTTCGGTTCTTGAATTGACATGAAGTGCCTTTAAAATATTGCTGACGTGGTTCTTGACCGTTTTTTCGGCGAGGAAAAGTTTTTCGGCAATTTCTTTATTTCGAAGTCCTTGTGTCACAAATTCAAGAATCTCCAATTCCCGTGGGCTTAACTCGTAAAGGTGCTCGTCTTCAATTTCTTCATCATCTTTTTGTCTTCTGAAATCTTCCAGAACTTTTGCAGCGATACTTGGGGTCAGAGCGGCTTCGCCATTATTCGCTTTTCGAATTGCGTTTACGACTTCTTCCGGTGTGCTGGTTTTTAACATGTAACCCATTGCACCTGCTCGAATTGCGTCAAAAATTTTGTCGTTGTCAGCATGAACCGTTAAGATAAAAGTTGTTACGTCTCTGTTATTTTTTGAAAGTTTTGCAATACATTCAATTCCGTCCATTCGAGGCATATCAATGTCTGTTAACAAAACATCCGCGTCATGTTCTTCGACGAGTTCGAGTGCTTCAACGCCGTCTTTTGCTACTCCAACTAAATCAATATCTGCCGTATGCGATAGGATTTGGCGAAGGGCCTTCCGGTAGCCCTCTTCGTCATCGGCGATTACGACTCTAATTTTTTCCGACATATTCTTGATTGTATCCGTTTGTTATGCTTTGCGCTCAATGGCAAAAGATGCGAGCGAAGCCAGTTGCCAGCCGTTATCGCCGAATTGATTTGCGATGTGAATCGCCTTTTCGGATGCCTCTTGAGCGATTCGTTTTGATTTTTCGATTCCGTAGGTTGCCGGATACGTTGCCTTTTTTCGGTTTGAATCGGACCCCGGTCTTTTACCTATGACTGATTCTTCGCCGGTTTCGTCAAGAATGTCGTCCATGATTTGAAACGCAAGACCTATCGCATTTCCGCATTCTGCCGCCAAGTTTGTTTGCTGTTGGTTGCCGCCGGCACAAACGGCACCGATGGCACAAGACGCCGAAATGAGCGCACCGGTTTTTCTTTCGTGGATCCATTGAATTTGGTCAGGAGTTACTTCTTGGTGTTCGCTTTCCAGGTCAACCATTTGGCCTCCAACCATTCCCGCAGTCCCGCTTGCAAGAGCAAGAATTTTCATACACTCGTACTTGATTGGGTTCGAAGCATCCATGTTTGCCAAAGTTTGGAATGCCAGTGCAAACAAGGCGTCACCCGCCAAGATTGCTGTGGGTTCGTCAAATTGAACGTGACAGGTGGGGTTTCCCCTTCTCAAATCATCGTTGTCAAGGGCCGGAAGGTCATCGTGAATCAAGGAGAAACAGTGAACGAACTCGAGCGAGCATCCCGCGTCCCAAACCGCATCGGGCGGGCTGGTTGTAATCGCATTTGCGGCAGCCAAACAAAGCAAAGGTCGAAATCGCTTTCCGCCGATAAGGGCTGAATAGCGCATGGCTTTATGAAGCGTTTGCGGTTGGGTGGAGTCGGGAGGGAGTATTTGGCT
>CAZJKW010000144.1:0-4831 GCA_964546835.1 uncultured Fimbriimonadales bacterium | reverse complement strand
TCACCTTGCTTTTGAACTTTTCCAGGGGAAGTTCCTTTCCTTCGATGTCCTTCATGGTAAAGGCGTAAATCGTTTCAGGTGGAAGAAGATTTGAACTCATGATTGAAGCAACTATGGCAGAGAGCAACATATCTTATTGTACGCTAGAAAACTGCCTACTGATTCCTTGAGTCATAATTTTGCCGTGGATAGGGACGTATTGCGTTCTGTTGGGTTTGCGAGTTACTTGGTAGCCGTTGGATATTCGTACTATTGCTTGCTTCGGTATTCGCTGAAAGATTGTTATTTTAAGTTTTATGAAGGGATGAAATGTGCTTTCTTGTCGTTCTTTTTTACAGTTTTGATAAGTTTCGTAATCCTTTCTCCGTTTGAACGTTGGTTTGACTTAATTGTTTTGATGCTTATGATTCCTAATGTTTTGATGTTACTCATTTTGTAGTTTCCAAATTTGCAATCCATTTTTGAATTGAGGCGATGGGGGAAACGATTTTTCCAGTAGATATTTAGATTTGAAGGATGAGCGAATGTCCGGTTCAAGCGGGTGCATTTCTCCACGTATAAGAACTTTATCTACATTCTGTGGATTATCAAGCCATTTTGCGGCACGGCCTTCGCGAACGGACTCGATTTGTGAAAGGGTTGCAAGACCCGAAAAATCGAAAATTTTTGCTTTGGGCGCAAAAAACCCAACAATTCCGATTTCCATCATTCCGACGGAATAAGTGGGAGGATTCTGATTTAGATATTCACCTGCTTCCTTGTAAGGCACAAACCTTGAATCCATTTCCGGTTTTGAAAGCAGGACTCCAAAAATCAGTCCGGCGGTTGCAAGCCACGCGGAGAAATTGATGTTTTTGCATAGCTGATTGACTGCGATACCAGCGAAGATTGAAATGATAACGATATAGGGGACGTAATACCAATGGTATTGAGGAAGTCGCAAAATTGAATAAGCAGCAAAATGTGTGATAGCAAAAATGAACAGGAAAATGAGGTTTGTTTGTTTTTGTTTGAAAGCAAAAGCCAGTCCAAGAATCGCTAAAAAACTTGCGACTCCGGCTGCGGTGCTTGAATTCCAAAAGTTTGAAACCATGGAATTCCAAAATCCTGAGTAAAACGGTTCCGGCCAATAGATACTGCCACCTTGCGCCAACTTGGATTTCAGTGTGCTTGGCACGGTTTGGCCGTAATAGACTGCCGAAAACAGAAGCCAAGGTGCAACAATCAGGATTATTGGGCCAAGCACGGGAATGATTCCATTTTCCGGTTTTTTGAAGAACATTAAATAAATCAATATCAAAAATAATAGAATAAGTGCATCGTGCCTGGAAAGAAAAGCAAGCCCTAAAGCGATACCCATGCTTAGGTATTTTTCAGTTTCGAGAAAAACAAGCGACCACACGCAAAACGCTAAGAATAAAATGGTTTCGAGTCCGATTGTCGACAATAGCAAAGTGCCAAGTAGAGCTAGCGTTGCTCCTGCGATTCCAAAATCACCAGTTAATTTTGGACTAATTAATCTCATGGTTCCAAACAATAAAATCGGAATGGCAAAAAGCGATATGATAAATGGTGACAATTGACATGATTCGGTGATTGAGACTCCAAATTTAGAAGTGACAAAAGCGATTGCAGTTGTCAAAATTAGATTTAATGGTGATGTGCACACTTGAACAGCGGGCTCGGTGGCGTTAAAATGGAGCCCCTTGCCAAGGAGGGCATTTTGCGCAACGCGAAGCGTGATAAAAGCGTCATCTCCTGCTGAATCTTTTGCTTTGACAGCAACTGCAACCGCGGCAATAGCCAAGAAGACGAAAAGGATGTTCTTTTTCATACGGTTTGAGATTGAAGATAGTCAGAATTTGGAAACCGCGATTTAAGAGATTGAATCACCGTTTGGTCACTTCTTCTTACCGGCTCTAATTGTAATTTGGATTGCTCTGCAAATTGAATTTGCTCCATTACTGCCATCTGTTTATTTGGCAATTGCATAAATGCAAATGCGAGATAAAGGTGATAAAGCGAGTTGGGACTTTGATTTGCAGATTCTGTTAGAAGTGCATATAACTCTTCCCATTGTCCTGCGTAAAGTAGCCACTCGGCAATATTTAGAATGTTTTGTGGATTGCTTTGCAAAGAGGCGAGCATTGTAGTTTCACCAGTTGCAAAAAATGAGTCGGCGCGCAGACACGGTTCTGAAGGTGAGAGCAAATGAGCATTAACCAAATCAGAATCACCTTCATTGTTTTGCTTTCTTGCGCTCCAATTTTTCATCCACCACGCAAGCGGATTTACGCCATTGAAGAGGAGAGACTCAGAAAAATAGATTTCTGCAGCATGCCACTGTTTTCTCCGAAGTTCGATTAGTCCGAGACAGAAATAGGAGGTAGAACGATATTGAGATAGTAAAGACAATTGCAGGAACAATGATTCTGCAGAATCAAGGCTGTTGGCCAAAAGGTTCTCCATTGCGCTTTCAAAAAGTGAGTCGTTTTGAGCTAATCGATTTGTATGATGTTTCGGTAGACCGGAAGTTAGCACCACTTCGCCTTCCGTTGATCTAATTTGAATCTTGGAAATGTTGGAGCCGAGTGAAGAGACAGAAGTTTCAAACAACTTTCGATTTTTGAGCTGAATCGTTGATTCGACCGTTCGTTCATTATCGAGACCAAGAAACACTCTTGCATTTTGAAAATCTCTAAACGGCAGTATTCTTAGTGCGTCATTGGAAAACTCAGCCGTTGCATTCTTCGAGCAGCAATTTGGGGAAAGACTGTATTGATTTTCTGCAATTGAAATTGAAAAAGAATCCACATGAAGAGGATCTATCATTAATTCGGTATCAATTCCGATGTGAGTTAGCGACGCTTTGACGATTTTCGAATCGTATCCCAACAAAAGAGAATCCGAAAGATAATCAAGATGAACTCGTTTTTGGAGACTTAGTGAACGATTAAACGATTTGAAAGTGAGAGTGTCATTGGAAATTGAAACCGTCCACTCAATTCGAGATAAATTGTGAATGCCACTCTGTTGTAATTCGTCGGATTGTGAAGGTGTGCTTGTTGTCGAACTTGCTATCAAGTCCTTAGCAAAAATTGCGAAGGGTTGTTGATTTTTTTTGCCGAGCAGAACTAAGCCCTCGTGGTCGGAAAGCGCGACATCATAGAAATCGCATGAAAGGGAAGCGATTAGGCCGTTTTTTGAGTTCAAAGTCTGGTCCCTCGTGCCCTCCATGATGGCTAATTATACAGGAGACGCGGTAAAATTGAGTTGTGACTCCGGGTGTAAAACGGTTGCTGTTGAATGTGACGAGGTGGATTTTTTTGCCGCTTGCGCTCTTGCTTTTCGGCTATTGGTATGTGGGTCCAAAAATCATGCCCAAAATTGCGGGTTCATTTTTGAAATCACCTGACGGTGAAGTTGTCAAAAAACCAGAGCCACCCAAAAAGCCGTGAAAATATTAATTGTTGAAACGAACCTGATGTGGTCGTCGCGATTGTCTAATTCCATACGGAATTTAGGGCATGAGGTACTTGTGGTTTCGAGTGTTCCTGCCGAATTGAAGAATGATGTTTCAATTTTGAATTTGTCTTCCAATAACATTCAAAATGAAATTAGGCAGTGTAGAGAATTGGGCATGTTCATAATCGCGCATGCCGGACATAAAGAAACTGAAAAAATGGAAATGGGAAGGGTATCCGGTGTTGACCGAATTGTCTCCAATAGCGAGATAACCCATAAAATTGAACAAATTTTGGAAGATTGCAAAATTGAAAGATAGTTTTGATCGAACCATTGATTATTTGAGGGTTAGTGTGACTGACCGGTGCAATTTTCGTTGTGTTTATTGTATGCCTGACGAAGGATATCCTGTTTCGCCGAAAGATGAACTCTTAACTTTTGAAGAAATTGGCAGACTGGTCCATATTGCAGCGGACCTGGGAATGTCAAAAATTCGATTGACGGGAGGGGAGCCACTTATTCGAAGAGATTTGCCGGAATTGATTTCAAAAATCAGGACTCATCCGGGAATCAAGGACCTAAGCTGTACCACCAATGGATTTTTGTTGCCGACGCTTGCAAAATCCCTTGCCAGCGCAGGATTGATGCGTGTCAACATTAGTTTGGATACGTTGGACGATGAAAAATTTGTAAGAATTGCGCGGCGAGGAAATTTAGGAAAAGTTATGGAGGGAATTGAAGCAGCAAAAGTGGCAGGATTGGACCCCATCAAAATTAATTGTGTTTTGATGAAAGGGCTTAATGACGATGAGGTGGTTGATTTTGCAAGATGGTCGCTTCGCGATAAAGTTCACATTAGATTTATTGAAGTAATGCCAATCAAATGGAATTTGGATGAGACCGATCCGATGGATGCAATGAGTGCCATTGAAGGTAATCGAGAACTTTTTCGCTTGCGAATTTCGGAAGATGAAGGAATGTTAAGTGACCTTCAAATGAGGAAAATGGTAATTCCGTATCATGAAGCGAAGGAAAGAATTGAAACGGAATTGGGGAAAATGGTGCCGGTTAATCTACAGACCAATGGACCGGCACACACTTATCAACTTCCGGGTGCCGAAGGCACGGTTGGCTTTATCAGTCAAATAAGTTGGGATTTGTGCGAACGCTGTAATCGTTTGCGGCTTACTGCAGACGGACAATTGCGACCTTGTTTGATGAGTGATGGAGAGGTTGATTTACGAACTCCTTTAAGAAGCGGTGCAACGGATGATGAAATTGCAGCGATTTTTGAACACGTTGTAAAACATAAACCTGAACGTCATTATTTAGCAGAGGGACAAAAAGTGCAAGGACGCGGAATGAG
>CAZJKW010000143.1:0-4908 GCA_964546835.1 uncultured Fimbriimonadales bacterium | reverse complement strand
TATTTTCAGTCGTTCATTTCAGCAGGAAATTTCATTGATAATCAGTTTGATACGGAAACTCAACGGTACTTTTTTGATTTTCGCACGAGCAAAATTGCGCCAAATTACAGTGGATTTTCCATTGATTATGACTTAGGGTTTCAACAAGGTTATTATAGCGATGATACGGCTCAATACACCCCGAGGGCAAATGTAAGATTTGGATATAACCTAACTGATAAAATTACGACGAATGTACGTTACTACGATTTAAGACAATTCGGTTACACTCCATTGGCAATAGACAGAACCGGACGATTTAATCTCGCTTCATATGACCTTCAAGCAAATTTGGGTGGCGGATTACGATTTGGTGGGCAGGTTGGCTATGACTTCGATAGAGAAAGTCAAGGACTTGAAGGTTGGCAAACTCCGAGTATTCGATTTGAATACGAACCGAACAAATCCATCAGCGTGAGAACTTTGGCAACTTATGATGTTGAAAGAGATGATTGGAATAGTGTTCGTTTCGATATGGGATTCAAATTTGGGTCAACCAGTTTGTTTGCAGCGGGAACATATGATGCAATTCGAGACAGTTGGGGAAACATCGGATTTTATCTGGATGGTTTGCAATGGGGAAGATTAAAATTATCTACGTTGCTGCAATACAATGGATTTCTTAAAAAATTTGACAGCCAACACTATGCATTGACTTACGATATGCATTGCACCGAAGCCGTATTGCAAATTATAGATTCCTCAACGGGTTTCAGGCCGGGAAGAGAAATTCTGTTCTTTGTTAGAATCAAGGCTCTTCCGTTTGACAGTTCATTTGGTTTGGGCCGACAAGGTCAGCCATTGGGCCTCGGCGGCGGCAGACCTTTCTAACAGGTACACTAAGTGCTGCATCGCAAGCATGTTTTGAGTCTAAACGTTGTTCGTTTTTGCATTTTTGACCGTTCAGACACCAAATGTTTATGCCTAATCCGCGTATGCAAAGGAAATTTTGATGAGAAGGAAAAAGAAGGAGACTTCAGAAGAAGTTTCCAATGAATTAGTACAAGAATCGAACGATATGGGCTTTTTCCCGCCTACACAAAGCAGTGTTTCATGGCGCGAGGCGAAAGAAAAAGCGGATGCAGAAAGTCCGGAAAAGTTTGAGCCAAAGCCGGAAACGAAAGTATTGAGCAAAAAGAGTCCCGGTCGTTCAAAAAAGGTCTTAGAAAAGAACGAATCGCCAAAAAAGGCAGCATCTAAGGTTAAATCAAAAAGTCCAATTCTTGAATCGGAACAATTCGAAGTCCGAGATGAATTAGTCAGCATAAGGTTTTCATTTAGAACTATTTCGGACAAACCGATTGTTGAAAATAAGCAATCAGGAACCAAAGAAGCAAAGGCAAAAAGGCAGAAAGCCCCGAAAACGGAAAAGAAGGAACCTGTTGTATTTCGAGATGTTGAAAAACTCGAAAAAGAAGTGATTCCACCAAATCGTTTTTCACCGGATTTAGAGCCAGTGGCAATTCCAGATTCAGCACCCAGAATTATCCGGCATCATGGAAAACCGTGCATTTTGATTGGAAAAGAGATCATTCCTCCGCTTTTCTTTTTTGGAAATCCAAGCGATGAAGCACGAGCAAAAACGGTGCTCTCAGAAGTCGATAAAGCCGCTAAAGCCGGAGTTCATGTTCATTCCTTAATGATTGAATTTCATGTTGATGAAGAAGCTGCTCAGCATTCTTTTGACCTGGCCGCATATCTTTTGGAAGAAGTATTGAAAATTGACCAAAACGCTTTGGTTATGTTTCGAGTTGTGTTTGCAGGCGGGCCTAATTGGGACAAAAAGTACTCCAATGCGGCTTATCGTTTACTTGATGGATCATTGGCGGAACCCAGTTTTGGAGATGAAGACTTTTGGCTTGAGGCTGAGCGGCTTCTTGGCGGCTTTGTAAAAGGGCTCAGGTCATTAAAACAAGCAAACAGGATTTTGGGTCTTCATTTAGATCGCGGCGAATGGTTTTTTGCTGAAGGTTGGGGTTATGACACAAGTCTATCGGGCGAAAAAGCGTTTCAAGATTGGACAAGACATAGGTATGCAAACGATTTAGTTGCATTACAAGCAGCATGGTTTGATGGTCGTGTGCGATTTGATAATGTCAAAGTTCCAGATTACACCGAATTGCCGATATCAGGTGAAAACTTTTTGAGATCGGGCAGGAAAGAAAGAAAGTGGGTGGATTATCATCTGTTTCTATCAGACTTAATTGTCTTAAGAATTCAAAGGTTAGCAAATGTTGTAAAGCGTGCAAGTGAAGGATGGTTCTTAGTTGCAGTAAGTTATGGTTACACGTTTGAATGGGCGCATCCTGCCAATGGCCATTTGAGTCTCGGAAAACTGCTGCGTACAAAAGATGTAGATATTATTGCCGGCCCGCCGAGTTACAGGGACCGTCAAATGGGTGGTGCCGCATCATTTCCGGGACCGGTTGATAGTTTTGCCCTTAACAACAAACTGTATGTAAGTGAAGAGGATTTCAAAACTCCTATTTCAAAAACAACAGAGCCGGATGAGTTTAATCCTGTCATGGCTACTCCGCAAGCACTTGAAGCAGCTCATTGGCGAGGCCTGGGTTCAGCAATCGCGCATGGAACCGGAATCTGTTGGATGGACCTCTGGGGTAACGGATGGCTTGATACTCCGGCGATTTGGAATCGGGCTGAAAAAATCAAGGACACGCTCTGCCGTTCACTGGTCGCCGAAGAATCCGACCCAGACGTTGCCGTTTTGATTGATGAAAGAAGTCTTGCGTATTTAAGCGATTCAAGAGCATTCAAACAGCTGGTGCAAGACTCTCGCGAAGCCGTACTAAGAGCGGGCGTTTCAGCCGGGTTTTATCTACTTAGTGATTTAGCGCACAGAGTTCGTTTTCCGGACGCAAAGCTTTACATTTTCTTAAACGCATGGGACATGAGACCAGAAGTGCGAAATGCAATCAAAAACCGATTGCAAAGAAATGGCAAAACTTTGTTTTGGGTTTATGCAGCAGGCCTATTAGAAAATGGTAGAGATTCAATGGAGCGCGTTCGCGAAGTTACGGGAATTGCATTACGGGCACAGCCATTCAACAGTAAAGCGGGAACAACGATATTAAATCGGCGACACCCTCTAACCGAATTACTTGAAGAACGCGCTTTGTCAGTCGTAGAGCAGCTGGAACCAAGTTATTTTGCTATTCCTGAATCAGGTTGCACTGTGTTGGGAGAGTACACGCAAACCGGCCTGCCGTCGTTCATGATTCGCGAGATTGAATCAGAAGAAAACGAGGGTCAAAAATGGCGATCCGTGTTTCTTGGCGAACCTTTAATCAATGAAAGAATCATTCGCGGTCTTTGTAGTTTGGCTGGCGTTCAAGTATGGAATTATCACGGCGATGTTGTTCATGTCCGAAAACCGTTCCTAAGCGTTCACTATTCGGGAACGGGACATCGTACCGCTACACTTCCAGAAAGATGGCACGCGTACGATTTGATTCAAGGAAAAATGATGGGAGCAGATGCAACCCACTTTAGCAGCCAAGCAACTGATGGCGCAACAGGAGTTTTCGTCGTTGGAGAAGAAAGGCAAGTTCAAGATTTAACCGACATTGAACCAAATCAATTGCTACACCTTGATGAAATTCCTCCTCAAGAAGAGGAAATTCCTGAAGAACACGCCGAAGCAGATGTGTTGCCTCTAATCGGATTGCCCGATGCCAATAACTTTCTTGAATTGTTAGCCGATTCAGTTGATTCCGAATTTGTAGAGTTAGAGGAACTGGCACCAAAACCGAAAGGAAAACGCGAACGAAAATTAGCCGCACCTAAACAAGAACGGAAGCCAAAAAAGAAATCCGACTCAAGTTCGTTGGGATTCACTTTCAGAGATAAAGAGTAATGTCATTTCGTTGCGGAGTGGTTGCTGTAATAGGAAAGCCGAATGTCGGCAAATCAACGCTTCTGAATCAGTTAGTCGGTGAAAAAGTCGCAATAACTTCGCAACGCTCGCAAACAACTCGATTGCCGATTTTGGGAATTCTAAACATTCAAGGTGCGCAGATACTTTTCCAAGATACCGCCGGGATACACCAAGCACACACAAAACTCGGCAAAGTTATTGTTGATGCTGCTATTCAATCGCTGTTAGATGCCGACGTTGTATTGTGGGTAGTGGATGTTTCAAAGGCGCCCGACGAAGAAGACAAAAAGATTTCAAAAATCATTTCGGAGAACAAAATCCCAAACGTTATTTTAGCGCTCAACAAAATGGACCGGTTAAGGCCCGAATATGTCGAAGCCCATTACAATGCATATCAACAATTGGCAAAAAATGCGGAAGTGATGTATACCAATGCAATGGTTGGAGAAAACTTGGACAGAGTTTTAAAGCTCATCATTCCAAAACTCCCCAAGTCAGAGCCGGTTTATGATGACCCGGACTTTTACACAAATCAAACGATGCGCGACATTGTCGGCGAGTTGATTAGGGAAAAAGCACTCCAAAACACACGTGAAGAAGTGCCACATGGAATTGCAGTTAGGATTGACTCTTGGGTTGACCCAGATGTTGTAGATACAAATCCGATCACAAAGATTGAAGCAACGATTTTTTGCGAGCGAGATTCCCAAAAGCCGATTCTAATCGGGGCGAAAGGCACCATGCTCCAGAAAATAGGTACTGCGGCAAGACAAGAAATCGAAAAACTAATTGGTAATAAAGTTTTTCTTAGTCTCCATGTAAAAGTTGATGATCGCTGGAGAGACCGCCCGGGAAGATGGCGCGAGATTGGTATCCAATAAAAAAACACCCGAGCAATTCGCTCGGGTGTTGGATTCAGTTTAGAATTTGATTATTTTCGCTTACGTCTTGCAGCAATCGCTCCAATACCAAGA
>CAZJKW010000142.1:0-4931 GCA_964546835.1 uncultured Fimbriimonadales bacterium | reverse complement strand
ATCATGCGAGCAAGTTCATTTTCGTTAGTCGCATCGCTCTTAATATTCGTAGCAACAACCCTCCCTTTATCCAATACGGTGATTTTGTCTGCAACTTGCAACACTTCGCTTAATTTGTGAGCAATCAGAACAAGCGTGCGACCGCTTTTAGCAAGCTTTTTCATTACCAAAAACAAATCGGCAACTTCAGTAGGCGATAAGGTTGCAGTTGGTTCGTCGAAAAGAATTACATTCTTCCCGACAACGATTGATTTTAGAATCTCAATTTTCTGTTGACTACCAACACCAAGTGCTCCGGTTTTGGATTTTTCATCAATCTCCCAGCCAAGTTCAAACGCTATCTCAAAAACTTCATCCATTTCAGATGAATTCTTTAGCGCAAGTTCAAGATTTTCTTTAACCGTAAACGTAGGAACAAGCGCAAAGTGTTGATGAACAATTGAAATTCCAAATTTTGCGGCATCGCCAGGTGTTGAAAAAAAAACTTTGGCAGAATCAAGAAACAGGTCACCCTTGTCTGGCTCAATCGAACCGGACATCAGTTTTACTAATGTGGATTTTCCGGCTCCATTTTGTCCAAGTACAGCATGAATTTCGCCCGGAACTAAGGTTAACGACACATCGTCAAGTGCAACGGTATCTCCAAACCGCTTGGTTATGTTTTGTGCTTCAAACAAAGGACTGTTCAGAATTTTCTCATTGGAACTTGAATTTCACCTTGACGTATCTTTTGAATCGTTTCGTCTGCGAGTTTCATTACGTCGGGTGGAATTTTGGATTGCAATTCTGGATTCCAAATAACACTGACGGCGCCGGAATCCATGCCAACCAAAGAAACGTTGCCAACATATTTTTTGTCCATCACTTCATTTGCAAGTGACTTAAATGCGGGCTTTGCAACGATAACGGCACTTCCCAAAATCGTTTTGGGTGAAACCGAATTTTGGTCACTATTAGTTCCAAATGCCATAACTCCCCGTTCGCTACAGGCCTCAAAAACGCCATTCGCCGCCGCATTCGCTTGATGAATAATAAAATCAGCTTTTTGGTCAATCATCGCTAAAGTTTGCTGTTTTGCTTTTCCAACATCGTCGTTAGACCCCGTAAATGCTCGTAATACTTTGCAATTCGGATTCGCCGCTTTAACGCCTGCTTCAAATCCATCAAATGTACTCTGAATACTGGGTACTTCAGGACCGCCAACCATTCCCACAACATCGGATTGGGTCATTTTTCCGGCTACCATTCCTAAAACGTACATTGCCTGTTCCAAATAAAAACGAAAACATCCGACATTTTTCGCAGTCTTATCTCCGCTACTACTTACAAAAACCGTGTTTGGAAAATCCTTCCCAATTTCAATGCCATGCTGGTTATATTCATATCCATGTCCAATTACCAAATTAAATCCTTTCTGAGCATAAGAACGGTACGCATCCTTGATTTCCTGTGGTGTTGAAGCGACAACATTTTGTATTTCTGCTCCAAACTCTTCCTCAATTCCTTTCAGTCCTTCAAAAGCAATCGCAGACCATCCGGAATCATTGACTTCACTTGGCGTAACCAACGCAACTTTAAATGCGGTCTTATCACCCCGCACTCCGGCGTCCGGCTCCACGGAAGATTCCGTTTTTCCTCCGGAACACCCAAGCAAAACTGCAACAGCAAGAATCCAAACTTTGTTTTTCATGTTTTCTCCATTTCTCAAACGGTCTCAGCCAACAAAATCGCTTCCGCAACCTCTTTCATGGTTTTGCGCGTGTTCATACTTGACTGCTGAATTTTGCGGTAAGCATCGGCTTCCGAAAGCCCATGACGTTCCATCAAAACTCCCTTCGCTTTATCCAAAATCTTTCGCGTTTCAATTCGTTCTTGCAAATCTGATATTTCATCCTTAAGCATTTTGTACTGCGCAAATCTCGCAACGGCAACCTCAATCGCTGGGGGCAAATCATTTGGCTTAAATGGCTTTACTAAATAAGCAAATGCACCTGCGCTCGTTGCGCGCTCAACCAAATCTTTATCGCTATAAGCAGTTAACAAAATGCAAGGAGCAATGCCCCCACTAACAATTTCCGATACAGCCGAAATACCATCCTTGCGGGGCATCTTAATGTCCAAAATGCAAATGTCAGGTGTTCTACTAAAAGCCAAAGAAACCGCTTCTTCTCCGTCTCCTGCTTCGCCAACAACTTCATATTCCAAGTTGAGTAGCATCTGTTTCAGGTCAAGACGGATAATCGGGTCATCGTCCGCAATCAAAATTCGCAACCGGTTCACCAAGTTGCGATTCTACCGCCCTATGGCTTAAGTTCCCTAACCGAAACCACACGGTCTCCGAGCCGGATTTCTTGGATGATTCCAAGCCCTTCAACAACTCGACCAAATGCAACGTAATTTCCATCCAAAAACGTTTGGTTGCCATTACAAATAAAGAACTGCGAGTCACCACCCGTGTTCTTGTCGCGCTGGTCCCGCACCATTCCAAGAGTGCCATTCAAAAATTTAACGGAATTGGTTTCAAATGGAATCTTCTTTCCACTACCGCCGGTGCCGATTTTCGGGTCGGTTAAGGGCCCGTCTCCTTTCGAAAAGGGATCGCCGGTTACAACAATAAACGGCCTCGGATTGTTGTCTACCCGGTGAAATCGTACGCCATCATAAAACCGCTGATTCACTAATTCCAATACTCGACTAGTCGTCTTGGGAGCCGACTCAGGATAAAGTTCGGCAACCATCTGACCCCTGCCTTCGATCACAATCGCGATTCGCGGATTGGCAACAGGCACAAAATTTAGGGCAATGGATGCTATTAGGGTCGAAATCACGTTTTGGCTCCGATTCTGTTAGACGTAGCAAACACCAAATAGGCACATATGCACCGCCATAATGCCCAGTATAGATGGAAGCACCCTCGCCCCACTTCGACAACCGCCCGGATGGAACCGTTATTGACACGATTGTTCTGCATGCAACGGTTTTGAACACCCTTGAAGAAGTCATCAAGCGATTCCAAGACCCCGGTTACCGTGTTTCGGCACACTACACAATTGACCGCGATGGAACCGTGGTTCAGCACGTCAAAGAGGCGAAACGAGCGTGGCATGCGGGTCCTTCACGGATGCCGGAAGGCAGAGAAGTGGTTAATGACTTCAGTATTGGAATCGAACTGGTTAACCGCAACAATGGATGGGACCCTTATCCCGATGAACAAGTGGATGCTTTAAACAAGCTGATTAGCGAAATCCTGAACCGACACCCCATCCGCCATATCGTAACCCATGCCCAAATCGCTCAACCGCAGGGAAGAAAGTCAGACCCGCTTGGGTTCGACATGGCATGGATAAAAGTCAAATAAGCCCGAAAGGGAGACGTGCCCACGCCTCCCTCACGTTTCGGGCAGCGATCGCAAGGGATCAAAGTCGTTAAGCAATCTGCGTGCAATTTTCATGCCATTTTTTCAGATTAGTGATCTTTGGTGCGCTAAGAAACCAAAAAAACGTGTTCAATTCACGTTTGAATCTCATATACTTGTCATAGCAATGAAAAAAACAGTTGCTCTGATTGTATTAGGTTTGATTGGTTTGACAGGCGTTTGGCTATTTTTTGGCAATCGCGCAACGAACAAGGTAGAAGCAAACCCATTTGAAAAGAAATTCAAATTAGACCAAACTTCTACTGCGTCATATCTGGAAGCAGATTCAATTTCTATGATTGTGGCTTCGGGACGCTTCTATTGGGGTGCAAATGAACTTCCCGGTGGATTGGCAAGTGAATTCGAAAAAGCCAGATCAGAAAAAATAAGTCAACTGCTTTCAATGTCGGAATCACTGAGAAAGCTCACTGAAACA
Organism: uncultured Fimbriimonadales bacterium; assembly: GCA_964546835.1. GTDB lineage: Bacteria > Armatimonadota > Fimbriimonadia > Fimbriimonadales > ATM1 > JAHCHL01. The sequence continues at coordinate 1,080 of CAZJKW010000142.1, read as the reverse complement.
ACATCCCAACTTGCAAGAAAAACACTTTCTGCATATTATCAATTTTTAGATGTGTTAAGAAAAGAAGAAAAGAATTCGAATAAAGGGGTGTCCGTTGCGGCATCAATTCTAATGAAATTGGAAGTTGAATCAACAACGGCGAGATTAGTTGCCGATTCAATCACAATTCCCGAAGAACCTTTTTCAAAAGCTATGATGCAAGAATTGACTGTCTACAAATCAGTCGAAGCAGGATGTCGTTCGCTTGAATTGTTTGAAAACACATTGGCACAGATTGCTGCTGCAGATCTGATTGCAGAAAATAATTCAAACAACAATCTCAAATATGCTGCCAAGTCTTTGATTGAATCAGTAGAAGATTTCAAAGATTGGAAAACTACATTAGAAAAAATCTCGTCAAGCATCAGCCAAATTCGAAACGGAATTAAACAGCTCGAAACCGCTGACACGCTATTTGCTCATGCAGTAGTCAATTCAATTCAATCTCGCATAGATTCGGTGTCATCTGCTGCAACAAAGATTAAGACTAACGACACATTTACAAATAAAGACCTTGAATTTACTCAAAAGTTTTTAGTTGCACTTAAAGATCACAACAAACAGTTGAAAAGCAGTTTGGGAGCAAAACCAAAAGTCACTCTCAAACAAAAATTGCTCACTTTTGGTGTCGCTTATGCAGACAGTGAAGATGTAAACAGCAGTTATTCTGCAGCGGTCGAAACCCTTCGTTCTGGGCTAGATACTGGAATCGAAACTGTCTCTTCGCTTGGAAGTGCTACGTTGGATGCAGCAAAGTCAGGATTCAAAAAACTCCAACGAGGAGTCCAATTTGGGACGGACTACTTAGCAACCGGCGCAAGCATGACATCGCGAATTGGACTTGGTATTTATTATGGCGATTCAGGTCAACAGATTAAAGATGACTTGTTCAAAATGGGCAAGGAATTAAAAGAAAATTGGAATGGAAACCTGCCAAAAAAAACAACATTAAGGCAAGCAAAGGAATTAATGGATGAAATGGAATCCACATTCGATGATTCAGCTAGATCGACAGCAGAAAAAGCATTTGGGAAAGGATGG
>CAZJKW010000141.1:0-5062 GCA_964546835.1 uncultured Fimbriimonadales bacterium | reverse complement strand
ATGGTTCCGGCATATGGCGTGGGCAAAGCATTGCTTTCCGTAATTCAGTGAAAACAACTTAAGTAATCATGCAAGGAACCGTTTCAATCATTGATTCGTTTGTTAAGGTAATGAGATTCACCGCTTTCATTGTTTGTGTTTTGGCAATTGTTGGCCTGGCGGGAATTGGTCAGAGTCAATCTTCGGAGCCAAAAATACAAAAAATTACAAAATCGGATGCCGAATGGAAGCGGACATTAACCGAGGAACAGTATCGAATCCTTAGAAAGAAGGGAACTGAATCGGCTTTTACCGGTAAGTACTGGGATCACCACGAAAAGGGAATTTATTCTTGTGCGGGATGCGGGCTTGAGTTGTTTGCATCGGCAACCAAATTTGACAGTGGTACCGGTTGGCCGAGTTTCTATCAACCTGTAAGTAAGAATCGAATTCTAAAGAAAGATGACCGCAGTTTAGGAATGGTGCGTGTCGAGGTTTTGTGTGCAAGATGCGACGGACATTTGGGTCATGTGTTTACCGATGGACCGAAACCGACCGGGTTGCGTTATTGCATCAATTCGGCCGCACTTCATTTCAAGAAATCGTAGCGATTAGTCAGCAAGTGCTGCCTTTTCAAGTTCCGGGAGCAGCATTTTCATTGCAGAATGGATGTCGGATTCGAACGTACATCCAGCCGCATTTTTGTGACCGCCGCCACCGAAGTTTCGGCAGATGGAGGAAACATCAATGTCGCCGCGAGAACGAACGTTAACTCGAATTTTCCCCGGTTTTGGTTCGCGAAAGAGCGCAAAGACCGTAACCGTGTCCACGCGGCCGACTTCATTGACAATGCCTTCCGTATGTTCATCGATTGCGTTTGCTTCCAAGAAATCGTCCGGAATCAAGTAACTGACGGCAACTTTTCCAGATGCGTGCAATTCTGCTCTTGTAAGTGCTTTTGTTAAGAGGATTGCTGCCGGGAGCGGTCTTTTTTCCCAGACTTCTTCATTAATTTGTGAAAGGTTTGCGCCGAGATTTAACAACTCTGCAGCAACGTGCAAACATTTAGCATTGGTGTTTGGGAACCGGAAGCATCCCGTATCCGTTGCAATGCCAGTTAACAAACATTGCGCCATTGTATTTGTAATTTTGATTCCCATTCCGGGAAAAATATCATAAAGCAGCATGGAAGTTGCAGGTTGTTCGGGTTCAATTAACCATAGTCCATTTGGAATATCGTCTCCAATTTCATGGTGATCAATGATTGCGAGCGCATTTGCTTTTTGAATTAGAGGCAAATTGCTGGCGAGGCGTTTTGAAGCTGAAAGATCCACCATTATTGCCAAATCGGGATTTTTGAAAAAGTCCGGCAAATCCGGGTCAGGGCTTTCTTTCGATGGATACCAGTTTCTTGAGACGTGAACTCTTTGCCAGTTGTTGAGAAATTGCAAATTGTGCGGAACTGGATCTGCACAAATGATTTCTACTTGTTTTCCCAATTGCTCTAATCCTTCAGCAAGTGCGAGTGAGGAACCGATTGCATCCCCATCCGGATGCAGATGCGTTGCAATCAAAATTGATTTTGAATTTGCAATGAGCGTGTTTAGTTCTTCAATTTTTGAACCGAGAGACAGCACGTTTTCACTATACTTGAGAAGCAAGAGACAAGTATCTTGCTCTTGCTTCTTGGATGTTGATTACTGCGTTTTTCATGGGTTCGGGATTGCCGTTGCATTCGGGAACCCACTTTTTGATGTACGAACCGGTTGGATCGTGTGCTTTCGATTGTGAGATTGGATTGAAGATTCGAAAATAGGGTGCAGCATCGATTCCGAGTCCGGCGCTCCATTGCCACCCGCCTACGTTTTGGGATGTATCCCCATCAAGAAGTTGCTGTCTGAAGTACTCTTCTCCCCACTGCCAAGGAATTAACATCAATTTTGTTAAGAATTGCGAAACAATCATTCTGCCGCGATTGCTCATCCAGCCAGTTGCGTTTAGTTCTCGCATACATGCATCTATTACGGGAAAGCCGGTTTTTCCTTCCTTCCATTTTGTGAATAGTTGCTTGTCCTGATTCCAATTAAATTTGTTCCACTTTGCGTCAAACGGTTCAACAAGCATTCTTGGATTGTGAAACAGTAAGTCTGCCATAAAATCTCTCCACGCAATTTCTGCAATCCACTTTTCTGAACCCGCTGGGTTTGCTTTTTTGGCTTGGTTCATTGCGAGTCGAGGGGAAAGAACCCCAATGTTGAAATAGTAGGATAATTTAGAAACCCCTGATGAGTCCAGCGAATTTCTGCCGGTGTCGTAATTGCTAAGTTTATTTTTTAAGAAATGTTGCAATGCTTTTTGCGCGCTGCTTTCGCCGGTTGGAGGCAGTTGAATTTCCGAATTCGGAACATCAAAATCTTCTGAAATCGTTTTGGGCGATGTGATTTGTTTTGGAGGTGGCAAAATCGTGGGTGGTGCTAATGTTTTCCATTTATTGTAATAGTGAGTGAATACGGTGTATGGTTTTCCATCAGGTTTAATTACTGAACCAGGTTCTTGGACATAATTTCCGGGAAACCATATGATATTGCAATCCGATTCGACTTTTTGGTCTCGAAAGACTCCATAGGGAGTGTAACTTTTGATTGCATATACATTTGCGGAGTGCTTTTTTGCGATAGCAGGTAACACTTCCCAGGGAGTGCCTTCTTCGATGGTGAGTGTACCGCCGAGTTCTTTGTATGAGTTTTTTAATCGAATTGCATTTTCAATAAACCATGCTTTTCTTCGACCGGAAGTTTTGTTTAGGATGTTTGGGTCAAGATTAACGACACCCAATACTTCGCCACTTTTGCATGCTTCGGACAAAGCGGGATGGTCATGAGTTCGCAAATCTGCGCGATGCCAAACAATCGTCATAAATCGAAGAATTTAGTTGCCATTTCCATGTCTTTATCTCCGCGACCGCTTAGGTTGACAAGGACTTTGGCACCTTCTTTGAGTTTAATACTCCTCAAAACGGCGATTGCGTGCGCCGATTCGAAAGCGGGAATAATTCCTTCGGTTTTTGCAAGCCATGAGAAGGCATTAAGGGCTTCTTTGTCGGTGACGGCTACGTATTCGACTCGATTTGAATCTTTTAGGTACGCATGTTCAGGGCCGACTCCCGGATAATCAAGACCGGCGGATACCGAGTGGGTCGGAATGATTTGACCGTCGTCATCTTGCATTAAATAAGAAAAAGAACCATGTAAAACGCCGGGTTCTCCTGCTGTAAGTGGAGCCGCATGGTCTTTGGTTTCCAGGCCTTTTCCTCCAGCTTCTGCACCGATGAGTTTTACCGTTGAGTCGTTTAGAAAACCATCGAAAAACCCGATGGCATTTGAGCCACCGCCTACGCATGCAATTCCAGCATCCGGTAAACATCCGGTTTGTTCAAGAAATTGTTGTCGTGATTCTTTACCAATAATGGATTGAAATTGCTTGACCATTTGTGGATAAGGATGAGGGCCGACACATGAACCGACAATGTAATGCGTATTATTAACATTTGTGACCCAGTCTCGCATGGCCTCATTTGTTGCATCTTTTAGCGTTTTTGTACCGCTTGAAACTGGAATTACTTTTGCACCAAGCAATTTCATTCTGAAAACGTTTATTTTTTGTCGTTCGACGTCTTCCTCTCCCATATAGACAACACAATGCAAGTTAAGCAATGCACAAACGGTTGCTGTTGCCACACCATGTTGTCCTGCGCCTGTCTCGGCGATAATACGTTCCTTGCCCATTTGTTTTGCAAGCAACGCTTGACCAATGGCGTTGTTTAGTTTATGCGCGCCCGTGTGGCACAAATCTTCGCGCTTTAGATAAACTTCTAATCCCGTTTGTTTGCTCAATTGTTTGCAATGAGTCAACGGAGTGGGCCTTCCAACCGTTTGAGCATAATGATAGTTTAATTCTTTTTGGAAGTTTTCATCGTTCCACGCCTTATTAAATTCGACATCCAATTCATCGAGTGCAGGAATCAAAGTTTCAGGTACGTATCTCCCTCCAAATTTGCCAAAACGTCCTAAAGTTGGGTTCACGAATTGATTATGCTTGAAAATGGTTTTTTAGCGTGCGAACAAGTTCAACCATTGCCCATGTGTCTAGTTTGCAATACTCAAGGAGTTCATTTTTGATTTGGATTTTTGCGATCGGGTCGGTTTGCGCATTGACCAATTCTAAGTAGGCATGTTGGGCATCTGAACCATTGGCGATAGCCAAATGATTGTAGCTGAGATGAGGAACGAGAACAGGCAACACATCTTTAATCGAGTAAGAACCTGCTAATCGAGGATCTGCAAAATTTGATTTAAGAGCTGATAATAGATCAAATTCACGATCTGCAAAGTGGTTATACATATGAGTTGCCGATTGGTCGAAGATTTTTGTGAAGTTCTTTAGAATGCCTCTTTCATAACTCGAATAGGTGACAATAGAATTACATTTCAGAATAAGCGGATAAAGCGTTGAAAAAAGCGCGGTTCGGGGATCCAATTCATTTTGATTTAAGAACTCAAAATGCTCAATTTGGCCGGATTCGTGTTCAATGTGGAATGAGAATTGAAAGGGAATCGTTGTATAGGGAGTGGTGTTTTTGAAAATGGGTATTGCAGGCATAATGGCTTCGAAATCAAGATATCCGGTTGGAAATCGCAATTGATTAAGAGAGAGGGCAAGTTCGGGCTTTATGATTTGAGATTTGATTCGATGTGATTCTGCAACTAATTTCTGCCGATTGTCGGTAATGAGGCCGTCCGGAATCATGGAAATACTCGTTATCTGGTTTTGCTCAAGTTTCGAATAAATTTTTGAGACAAATGGGAGATTGAGGATGTGGTCATCGTCAATACCACCATGAGTACAAAATTCCCAAAATTCGCACGTAGGTTCTCGGGTGCAATGGGGGCCAATTCTGATTGGGGGGCAATCTGTGTTTTGAAGCACGGCAGAGCAGTCTTCTATCGAAACCTGCATATTTTTGTCGAAATCAAACAATTGATTCGTAATATCGACTTCCACAAACAACTGAGTCAAGTCTAAT
>CAZJKW010000140.1:0-5097 GCA_964546835.1 uncultured Fimbriimonadales bacterium | reverse complement strand
TTCATTTCAATCACTCCAATAGTTCGCGTCCGCGAGTCTCAATGACCCACGGCAACAGCAACAATCCCGCAAGCGGGATAAACCCAACAAAAAACAATGCAGTCATTGCCGATTTAACTGCGTCCGGCCCGGCAGCAACCATACCAACAATAAACGGACCTGCAGCCGCAATCACCCGACCCGCGTTATAACAAAATCCTGCGCCGGTCCCGCGCAAACGGGTTGGAAACAGTTCCGGCAAATAATAAGTGAACGAACCAAACACCCCGAAAACAGTTAATCCAATCGGAAAATACATATAAAGCCGGTCATGCGGCGACAAATCAAGACCAAACCCAAGCATCACGGCAAGCCCGGACATAAAGAAATATGCCGCATACATTTTTTTGCGTCCAAAGATTTTTGCAATCGGAACGGTAATCAAGGTTCCAATCAATCCGCCTAAATTAAATAAGTTTGTTGCAAACTGTTTCCATTGCTCTGCTTCACCGGGCTTGCCGGCAATTTTTGCCAATCCACTCGAAATCGTTGGCATAAATGCGTTGGTGCTCCACCAAGTTAACATGGCAACCGTCGCCATCAACAGTCCACTAATCGTCACCATTCTAAATTGCGGCGTAAACAATTCGCTGATTCTTGGCGGATTTTGGTTTGACGATGCTTCTTTCCAGCGCTCCGGCTCTTTTACAAACATTCTTACAAAAAACGCAATTGCCGCAGGAATTAAACCAAAAAGAAATACGTATCTCCACGCCTTTTCCGGTGAATCCGCAAAATGAACACCCTGAATTTGAAAAGTAACAAAACTCGCCAAAAATAAACCAAGCGGAGCAGATGTGTAAAGCAGTGCACCCGCTTCCAACCTTCTTTTCTCCGGAACCACTTCCGCAACCATCGAAGCACCCGCTGCCCATTCGCCGCCAATTCCTAAACTAGCAATAATCCGACATAAAATCAAGACAGTCATATTCGGTGCAAAAGCACAAGCCGCAGTTCCAAATGCGTAAAGCATCATCGTTAACATCAACGTCTTGGTCCTGCCAATTTTGTCTGCAACTCTGCCAAACAAAATTCCACCCGCCGCCCAACCAATTAATAAAATCGCAGTAAGAATTCCTATCCATTCTTTTGTAGCCGCACCTGCTTCAGGTGTTCCGATTTCTAATCCTAACAAAGTCGGCACACAATTAGGAGCGACAAAGTTAAAAAGCAACCCGTCAAAAACGTCAAATCCCCATCCCAGCCATGCCGCAAACAAAACCGTCCATTGGTACCGGTTCATGTCCAAAAAGGTCCTGCCCGTCCTTAACGTATCCATCGTCTATCGTATTCGCCGCATCAATACTGCAATCCTGTGATATATTCAAAAAATGCTTTTTCCATTGATAGCCGCAACCCTAACCCTTTTCCAATCCGGTTCTGTACTTAAAGGTCATACAAGAGAAGTTTACGGGCTTGCAATTTCGCAAGACGGTAAGTTGCTTGCATCGGGAAGTCAAGACCTGACGGTAAGAATTTGGAACACGGCGTCCAATGCGTCGGATGCAATTATCGAGGGTCATGACGGTGCGATTCTTGCCATCGCATTTTCGGCCGATGGAAAATTAATGGCAACCGGCGAACAATATAAGAAAGTTCGCGTTTATGACGTTCAATCGAAATCTTTGCTAAAAACTTTCGACGGTTTTGATGCTCGCGTTACAGGAATCGTTTTTAGTGCCGATGGAAAAAAACTTTTCGCAAGTAGCGAAGACAACACGATCCAAGTGATCACCATCGCAAACGAATCAAAAACTAAATTGCAACATGATTACGACGTTAAATGCGTTGCAATTTCATTTGACGGAAAACTGCTTGCAAGCGGCGATGGCGACGGAAACGTAAAAGTTTGGGATGCCAACACTTTGAAACTAATCCAAACCATGAAGCATGGAAACGAATGTCGAACGGTTGCCTTTTCCAAAGATGGAAAACTGCTCGCATCTGGCGGCAGCGAAAACCCAATTCATTTGTGGGACCCGCAATCAGGTTCCAAAATTGCGAGTTTCAGCACAGGAAAAATCGAAGCAAACTCGATTGCATTTTCACCAGACGGAACAAAACTGCTCGCCGGCACGCAAGACAACTTTGTGGTTTTGCTAAACGTGAACGACGGAAGCATTATTTGGAAACAAGAAAAACATGAACGACCGGTAACAACGGTTCTGTTTTCACCCGACGGCAAAAAAGCGTACTCCTCAAGCATGGATTACACCATCCGCACTTGGGACATCAAATAGCCAAAATCAAAAAAAAGGAAACTAAAATGTCAGAAACAGCAGAAAAACCAAAACTTCAAAGTGAAATCGCAAACTGGGTAAGAAAAGCAGGCGCCCTGTATTCAATAGACTTAAAATATATCCCTGATGAGAAAATGACCGAATGTCTTGGCGGTGTTTGTAGAACGCCATCCGAGTTCACGGGTGAAGTAATTGGATTCAATCACATGGTTGCAAATGCACTGCGCGGTAATTCAGAAAACGCCTCGCACGGCGATGAGCCATCGGGTCCATCCACGTCGGCTGCTGCAATTCAAGCGGTAAACGACAGCGTAAATGCGCTCGCAAGTGCAATCGAAAATCTCAATGACGACGATTTGCAAAAAACTGCAACAGCTCCGTGGGGCGCACAAATGTCCTACGCAGATTACGCACGAAATGCGGTGATGAACATGTTTTATCACTGCGGGCAATTGAATTACGTGCAAGCGTTTAATGGTGATGCCGAAATTCATTGGCTCGAATCAAACTAAATTCACAGACGATGCCTCCGCCCGCTCCGGGTGGAGGCTAAAAACATAATGTGATTCAGAATTAAAAGCAATTCTGGGATGAATGTTGTCTCAACGGTAACAAATCAAAACCGGACACAGTAACAAATAGATGCCGAAAAGACCTTTTCAGCTGCTCACCATTGTGCGATTAATAACTCGGGAACCAATACCTCCGGATTCGGATGATGACGCAAGGATTCAAGCGGAACACATTGCTTATTTGGGAAATCTTGTGGACAAAGGAATTATTTTGGCAAACGGTCCGGTTAAACGAAAAGATGATCCAAAAATTCGAGGAATGAGCCTTTATCTGGTCGGACCGGATGAAGCGCGAGAATTAGCAAACAACGACCCCGCAGTCAAGGCCGGCTGGTTTGACGTTATAGTGGACCAATGGATGATTCCTGTCCGCCCCAAAACCATCGCCGACAAAACGGATATAGAAATCGAAATGTTTCAATAAACACGTTCTCACTTCCTCGTCACATCAATAACCACGTTGCCTTTAAGTGTCACCTCAATATATTCATCCCCTTCTTTCGCGCGATAAAACAAACGGCGCTCGTCTCCGTCGGTCTTAATTTCCGTCGGAGGTCCTGCGCTGTTCACCGCTTCAAATTCGCTCATACCCGTCAAAATTTTCCCGCTCAAACTTTGCAAATCGTAACGAGTTCCTCCGCCGCTACCGCTACATCCCATCAAAGAGATTCCTAATCCAATCCACATCCACAATTTTTTCATGGCAAGACCTTTTTCGGCAAAAAAGGACTGACCTCCTTCTACCCCAGTATAAATACCAGTTCTTCAAAAACATCCTTGACAAACGGGCTTGCCGAGGCCTTATAAGATAGATAGCGACAACACGATTGAGACATCCGTCCATACGGTATCCCCATGTCGCATGATTTCGACCCTTGGCTCGACGCCGTCCTAAAGTCCAACAAGCGTCCGGCTTGGCTAATCGGCGACGCTCCGCACCACGATGTTGTGGTTTCCAGCCGAGTCCGTGTTGCGCGCTGTCTCGAGGGATTCAAGTTCCCGCATAAGTGCACAAAGGGGGAACTGGAAGCCATCAAAGACAAAGTCATCCAAGCGGCAAAGGGTTTTGAAGAACGGCGGATGCTGAGCGAAGCCGAGCGCACGGTTCTCGTGGGTAGCCGATTGATTTCGCCGGAGTTCGATGTTAATTCACCGGGACGTTGCGTTTTGTTGAGTCCGAATCGAGACGTCGCAATCATGGTGAATGAAGAGGATCACTTAAGGATTCAATCGGTGGTCGCCGGTTTCGCTTTGGAAACTGCGAATCATGCTGCCGACCAAGTTGAATTGCAACTTGGCGACGCTCTGCAGTTTGTCAAAGATGAAGAGTTTGGCTTTCTCAACTCGTCTATCATCAACTTGGGAGAAGGCAAAAGGGTCGGCGCAATGATGCATTTGCCGGCTTTAACCGCCGAGGGTCAAATGGAAGTCATCCTAAACGGTTTGGAGTCACTGAATATCAGTGCAAGAGGCCTTTTTGGAGAGAAGAGTGAAGGTGTTGCCGGATTTCTTCAAGTGTCAACGACACAGCAGGAATTTGGGATATTTCGGGACCAAATCCTTGTTCTCATGAATAAGGAACGCGAAGCACGGAACCGACTAAACCCTGCAAGCGTCGAAACAAGTGTTGCCGGGACAACAACCTTCATTGAAGCCCCTGAGGGCTTAAGTCTAAAGAACGCTATCCGGTGTATTGGATGGCTCCGACTTGCTGCATTGCGCGGTATTGTCAATGATGACCCCCGCCGATTAGATGCTCTCCTGTCGCTCGTCTGCTTTGGCGCCGAAGACGAAGAAGCGACCAACAAACGGCGCTCAAATCTGATAAAGAGGTTCAGAACAATGGCTTTGGAATGGGCCACCAACTAACCGATAACTATCAATAGAGGTCGGTTAGGGTCGGGTAGTCTCATTTCCGAAACCAACCAAGCAAAACTATGTGGCAAAGATTCACCGAACGTGCAAGAAAAGTCGTTTTCTACGCTCAAGAAGAAGCGCAGAAATTCGGCGAGGGCTATGTCAGCACCGAACACCTGTTATTGGGATTGGTGCGCGAGCCGGACAGCGTAGCAGCGCGTGTGCTTGAAAAAATCGGCATTAGTCTGAGTCGCATCCGCTCAGAGGTTGAAAAGCAGCTTCCGCGTGGAGATAGCAAACCTGCACAAGAAATGACGCTTACGCCGCGGGCAAAAAGAGTCATTGATTTGGCTTATGACGAAGCCAGAACGTTGAACAACAATTACATT
>CAZJKW010000139.1:0-5150 GCA_964546835.1 uncultured Fimbriimonadales bacterium | reverse complement strand
TCATTGAGATAATGGGAAAATTGACGACCATATGCCGGGCGCAACGGCTCGGCTACATTCAGAGGAAGAAAAACGATTTTTGACATGGGAGTAAGAACCGATAGTTTAGCCGATTTTGAACTTGAAATCCGGTCAGAAGAAGAGATGATTGAACTTGGGAAACAACTTTCCACCCAATTGCGAAAAGGAGACATCGTTTCTTTACAGGGAAACCTCGGAGCCGGGAAGACCACTCTGGCACGAGGCATCTTGAGAGGATTAGGGTTCGCCGAGGAAGTGGTAAGCCCGACTTTTAACTTGGTGGTCGAATACCCAACAGACCCGCCTTTGATTCATGTTGACCTTTATCGTCTGACGTCGCCTCAAGAGGTCTTGGATTTAGGGATTCTTGAACCCAACCAAAGTTCAGTCTGCCTCATTGAATGGCCGGAGCGTGCGCAATCACTTCTGCCAAAAGGCAGTTTTTGGATAGCGATTGAGTTCCAGAGAGATGGCCGTAAGGTTAAGGGGTATCAGCTACATTGAACCTCGTCGTCTTCAGCACGAGTTCACCCGTGGTGTCCGTAGCGGTCTTTGTGGACGAAACGGTCCACAAAAAGTCCTTGTTGTCTCCCCGAAATGCTTCCGGCGTCAGTTTGGACATGCTTTCAGCATTACTTGCCGAGTTGGGTTTGTCGTTAAAGAACATTGATGTTTTCGGCGCAGACATTGGACCGGGTTCCTTCACCGGGGTCAAAGTAGGCGTTACGCTTGCAAAGACTTTTGGATTTTCCGAAGGCAAGAAATGCGCGGGGTTTACTGCATTTGATTTGATTTCGAGTCAGAAAGACGTTCTGATTCCTTGTCGTAAGGACGTTTATCTGTACCGTTCGGTACAGAACCAAGCCGTTTCATTAGTTGATTCAGAAGCAGCTTCGCGCCTTGAATGCGTTGGATACGGCTCGGTCTTCAGCCAGCCCGTTTTCCCCGACGCGGCAAACGCCGATTGGCCTTGTTTGAACTTGATCGAGCACTTTGAGTTAGTTCCGAACTACATTTTGGAACCCAGTATCAGTGAGCCAAAATTGCCTTATCGCCAGGTGTTAGAATGATTTTATGGACGGAAAGATTGTTGAGTTGCAGAAGTGGTTGCCTCGCAATCTTAAGCTGAGGGAGCGTGTTGGTCTCAAATCGTTTACGACCCTTCAGATCGGAGGCAAAGCCGAATATCTGTTGGTTTGTCGCAAAATTGACGACTTTGCTGAAGTTTCGGTCCTGTGTCAAAGTTTAGGAATTAATCACACGGTTTTAGGTTCCGGAAGCAACGTGTTGCCGAGTGAAAATGGCGTTCCGGGATTAACGATTATCAACCAGTGTTCGCGAATTTCGTTTAGCGATGAGCCGTATGCAGAAACCGGTTGTTGGTTTCAAGACGTTTTTTTGGCAGCGGCACAAAAAGGGCTGACCGGTCTTGAATTTGCAGTCGGAATTCCCGGAACTTTAGGTGGTGCACTGGTAAGTAATGCAGGAGCATATCGCGCCAACATTTCGGACCGAATTACAAAAATTGAATGGGTGAAAGATGGTCAAAGACAATGGGTTGAGCCGGAGTGCTTAAAATTTTCTTATCGGGATTCGTTATTGAGGTCTGGCGACGCACCCAAGATTTCGTTGCTTGCCGTTAGGATGCATTTGATAAAGGGTGACCCAAAACACATTTATGACCAGGCGAGGGAATATCAAAGGCAGAGAATATCAAAGCAGCCGCCGCATCCCAGCGCTGGTTCCTTTTTTAAGAATGTTTATGACAAAAAGCTTGCTGAAAGTCTGAAAAATCTGCCTGAAAAAATGAAGCAGGCAGGTGTTGTTCCTGCAGGTTTTTTGATAGAGCTGTGCGGATTAAAGGGACTGCAAATTGGCAAAGCAAAAGTTTCTGAAAAACATGCAAATTTTATTTGCAATTTGGGCGGAGCCAGTGCATCCGATGTGCGCAATTTAGCAAAAAGAATCAAGGGAGCCGTTCTTGAAAAGTTTGGAGTTTTACTTGAAGAGGAAGTACTTTATTTAGGGGATTGGGGAGATGATTTTTGAACGAAAATCAGCTGCTGGGATTTTGGCTTGCAGTGATTGCGTCCATTCCATTTGCTGCCTATATTTTGCCGAGAAAATTAAGTCGCTTACCGGTTCTTGAGTATCAATGTTGGTTAGGTGCATCGGTGGCACCTTTTATGTTAATCCTTGCTTTTCTTTTTGGTGAAAACCTTTCCGGTAGTTTCAATGCGATTGCACTTGCATTTTTGTGCGGTCCTTTGTGGGCGTTTGGTTCAATTTGCTATGCACAAGCCGTTGATCATATTGGAGTTGCAAGAAGCACCCCAATTAAGAATCTTGCGCCGATGTGGGCATCAATTTATGGAATTTTGCTCTTTAGAGAATACTCATTAACAAATCCGTTATCGCTTTTTTTGGCTGTGGCCGGCACTGTTTTGATGATAGTAGCGGCCCAAGTGTTAGGAAAGGCGAGCGCACCCAAATCGGAGCGCGCATTTGCTTATGATGTTAATCGAAGTGATGCAGAAAGAGCAGCAGCATACAAAAAAGGTTGGGTTTTCTCTTTTGCTACTGCCGCATTTTATGGTGCTTATTCGGTTCCGTTAAAATTATCGTTGAGAGATGGCTTGAGTGCATTGTCCGCGTGCGCATGGCTTGGTATTGGAGTGTTCGTTACTTCAGTGTTTTGCTACTGGATTTCGCAAAGAAAAATGTTTCCGAAACTGCAGGAATATCGTGAATTAAAATTAACGGCAATTGCTGGAGTGATTTGGTCAACCGCTCAGATTTGTGGAACGTTAGCAATGCTCCATGTTGCAATGTCTATTAGTTGGCCAGTGAGCAATTTGAGCACCTTGATCGCGATTGGATGGGGGGTTTGGATTTTCAAGGAAGTGAGGATAGAAGAGCACAAGAAAGAGGTTTGGATTAGCATGCTGGTTTATTGTTTTGGCTTAGTTGTGCTTGCGCTTGCCGCCGGAGATGGTAGAGTTTGAAAAATCAATGAAGTTGACTTGGCTTGATTTTGTCATTCTTTTTTTTGGTGCCGCCATTTTGTTCGGTGGTGTTTATGGGTATTTATCATCCCGCAGTTATGTCTCATTGTTTAGTGCCGTGGGTGCTGACTTGCTGTTGACTATGGGAGTTGTGATCGCCACAAAGAATCGGACCATTGGTTATCTGATTGTAACTTTGACTACGGCAGCCCTTGGGACTTTTTTTGGGATTCGATTGTTGGATGGTCAATTAATTCCGGCCGCTCCCATTGTTGGTTTGTCAGTCATCGTTTTGGCCTGCTTGGCATTTGGTCATTTCAACAAAACCGAACGTTCTTAACGAAATTTGTTGTCTATACTCGTGAATCAACCAGGGGGAGTTGCCTGGTGTTCCGGAGGGACATGTTGAAATTCAGATTTGGTGCCGTCATCGCGTTTTTTGCGATTTCAGTTGTTGGGTTTGCCCAGGGTTCGGAGTACTTGCCGGGCGAAGTTGTTGTTAAGTTCAAATCATCGAATCCAGTTGCGATTCAAGCCGCAATCCGAGCACTGGGAACCCGAGAGATCGAACGCAACCGCGCAATCGGGTTTTCGCGCATTCAGTTGAAACCCGGGGTTTCAGTTGAACAGGCCGTTCGCTATTATTCAAGTTCGAAAGAAGTTGAGTTTGCCGAGCCGAACTATGTGTATTCGGTTGTTTGGACACCGAACGATTTGGTTGCTCAGCAGTATGGTCCTCAAAAAATGTCCGCACCAGCGGGCTGGGACGTTACGCTTGGCGTTAATACAGTGACGATTGCAATCGTCGACACAGGGGTTCAGTTGACCCACCCGGATCTGGCAGCAAAAATCGTTGCCGGATATGACTTTGTCAATAATGACACCGATGCAACGGATGATCATGGACATGGAACGCACTGCGCAGGTATCGCAGCCGCCATTACCGATAACGGAATTGGAATCGCCGGAATTGCACCCAATTGCAAAATCATGCCGGTAAAGGTCTTGAATTCAGGCGGTTCAGGAAGCAATACGGCCATTGCTAACGGAATCACTTGGGCAGCTGATAATGGAGCCAAAGTTATCTCATTGAGTTTGGGTGGCTCAAGCAGTTCAGCAACAACTCAATCGGCGGTTGACTATGCGACATCTGTTGGTGCTACGGTGGTATGCGCCGCTGGCAACAATAACTCCGCTTCGATGTTTTATCCAGCTGGTTACATCAATTCGATTGCAGTTGGATCAACCGACAGTGCTGATGCAAAGAGTAGTTTCAGCAACTATGGTGAATGGGTGGACGTTGGTGCTCCGGGATCAAGCATTTACAGCACCTACTTGAATTCCGGATATGCCACGATGAGCGGAACTTCGATGGCTTGTCCACATGTAGCGGGTGAACTTGGTCTGCTTTGGAGTTTCTACGGAACACTGGTGACGCCTCAGTTTATTCGAGCAAAGTTGGAAGCAGGGACCGACTACGTTGGTGGTTGGATGGCGCCTGGTGCAGGAAGAGCAAACATATTGAAAGCCCTGTACGGAGCGCCACAAGGTACTGACCGATTTTCGAATGTCGCTTGGAAGGCGATTATCAACATTGGAACCCTGGCTGGCGGCAACGATGCAAGTTTAATCGGAAGCGATAACAACAGGTACCAGATAACCAGCGTTGTATCCGGCGGCGTCAGTACCGTAGATTTGTATTTCAAATCCCAGGTGAAGTTTGGACCAACTCCAACCGTTGGACTTGAAGTCCGAATTGAAGGGCATTTGTCGGCTTCGGGCTCTGTAACAGGATATATGAAAAACCTTTCAACCAATTCATGGGATTCGATGGGTGCTTGGAGTTTTGGTACTTCCGAAGGCATTCGAGTGTTTACAATGATGAATCCGGGTAATTACCTTGATCCTAACGGAGAAGTGGAAATTCGTCTTGTGCGAGCAGGAACTTCTACAACCGCATTTACAATGCGAATTGATGATGTTAAAGTAACGCGAGTCAAATCGCTTTAGGTTGCATCATTTGCCCCCGAGCGAAAATTTCGCTCGGGGGCTTTTTCTTGTAAACTCAAAGGCATCATGAAAAAGGTAATCCTTCCAATTCTCTTTTCGTTCTTGGCAATGATT
>CAZJKW010000138.1:0-5223 GCA_964546835.1 uncultured Fimbriimonadales bacterium | reverse complement strand
CTCCGTTTGCGAGTCCGTTCCAATCACCGTATAGGGTGGATTGTAAAAGTCATAAATTGAAACACCCTCTCTTAAAAATTCTGGGTTCATACTAATTCCAAATGATTCATTTGGACTACCACCAACTTCCTTTTGAATCGCCGGAATTACTAAATTTTCGGTTGTGCCCGGTAGTACGGTTGACCGAACTACCACGGAATGGTACTTCCCTTTTTTCTTGATGGCTTGACCGATTTCCGTAGAAACTCTTTCCACAAAATCAGTCTTCAGGCTACCATTTGGTCTTGAAGGAGTGCCGACACAAATCAGGGACAAATCCGTTTCTGAAACTGCTTCGACATAGTTTTGTGAGACGGATAAATTTCCAGATTTCACAGCTTGGTCCATCAGATCATCAAGACCTTCTTCCACAATTGGACTCTTGCCTGATTGAATCAAATCTAACTTGTGTGGATCCGGGTCAACTCCAATAATTTGATGACCCTCTTTGGCAAGGCATGCGCCCGTTACTGCACCTACATATCCTAGACCAAAAATAGAAATCCGCATTTTGTCCTCTTAAGAAACGTCGGAGTATACCGGTCAGGTCTTTACTCATTTGGCGCATTTCGGACAGAAATCTGCGTAAGTTAGATTGAGAGGTACTGACAAAAGTGAGAGTGATTTCTGCGCTGATAGCGGTTTTTGCAACCGCGAGCTGTTTTCCTCAAGATGGTTGGAAAAGACCAGACAACACTCAGATTCGCTTTTTGGAGCGAATTGCCGACCTTCCGGAACGCGAGATTACAATTTGTCAGGATCCCACATCGGTTGCAATCAAAACGCGTGCCGGAATCAATGGTGAACTTGAAGGTGTCCCGCGGGTGGAATTGCTCAACAGCCTGGGAATCTTTACTTGGATTCAAGGATCGCCGAGGACCGTGCTTCAACTTGTTGTTCCAACCTCGCTCGATAGCCTCGATTACATGAGTAGGCCTCAGTTCAGTCGCGCTGACCTTGAATTCAATTTGCAAGGAATTGAACGTGCACTTGGCAAGAGAGTACTCGTTGGAAAATCGGAAACCGTCGCAGGACGAAACTGTCTTGCCATTTTTGTTTTAGAGAGGCCGGATTCCATCGGTTCAGATTATCAGGAACTTTGGATTGACCGCGAGACCGGGCTCACGCTCCAGCAAAAGGACTACTATGCCGGCCAATTGGCCTATCAAAGAGTAGCAATTGACCTTAAGTTTGAACTTGATTTGCCCAGTGAAAATCGAATCGATTCCGATGCCTTAGTGATTCGGGGACCGGTGGGGGCATCGATTTTACAAAAACTATCTTCACCTAAGTCTTTTTCTGAGTTCAAAACCGATATTGAGCGGATAAATGGGTCGAAATCAGCTCCCGCGCAAAATTGGTCCGGATATTTGGAGACTGCAAACCCATTTGCTTACATCAACACAAACTACCGCGAATTGGTAGCCGCAAAGCCGGCACAATCTAACAACAGCCGCCGAAATCAGGGCCAACGCGGCAACCAGTTAACCGACTTTAGGCAGCTGATGCAGAGCGGAAACACCCAAATGCAGGTTACTCGCAATCCGGACGGCTCAAGAACTGTCAATTTGGTTACCCAGTCAAACGGTCAAACTCAAGAGTATCAAATCAATCAGGGGCAAAACGGTCAAATTCAGATGGTTCAAACGGGTGGCTCTCCAGCTACGACTACAACGACCAGACCGAATCAACCAAAGACGTTTTACGTAGCGGAAAGTGAATTCGTGGATCCAAAAACAGGTCAGATTCTGGTTTTGCTCCAAGTCTACGGAGCACCGGCTGAAGGATATCTGGGCCCATTGCCATTGGGAACAAAAGAAATCCTCAAGGATCAAAAGTTGTCAAATGCAGGATTCTATTCAGTATTGAGCCCATTCCCTTTACGAATCCTGACGTGGCAAAAGGGAGAGGTTCGATTGGCCTTATGTTCCAATGGTTTAAAGGCGGAAGAAATGGTCTTGTTGGCCTCAAAATTGAAGTAGCCAATATCACTTTTTTGAGAATTCGGCAACTCTTCCGGCTTGGATAAGCGTTAGTACTTAGGATGGGGCCGTGCTGGCCTCTCGGAGATTGACTTATGAAACTGCATTGGACTGGAATTCTGCTGTGCATCGTTTGCTTACCGGCATTTGCTCAACAAGGATGGAAGAACCCATCGGAAATCACTGCCATGGTCAAAGAGTCTGAATCCGGCGGTGACGCCCGGGAATACAAAGTTTCGCAAAACGGATCTGATTTGGCGGTTCGCACCACACAAGGAATCAATGGGCTTCTCAACGGTGTACCGAGAATTGAGACGATTACATCAAAAGGTGTGTTTACTTGGTTAGACGGAAAAGAGAAGTATGCGCTCCAATTGCCTTACCCATCCCAACTCAATGCAAGTGATTTTCTTGGGCGACCCAAATTTTCGAGGGCTGATTTAGAATTTAATGTAAAAGGAATCGAAAAAGCACTCAACAAGCGAGTACTCATCGGGAAATCTGAAAAAATTGCTGAAAGGGACTGCTTAGTTCTTAATATTCCAGACCGACCGGATTCTATTGCATCGGATTTTCAAAAAATTTGGATTGACCGAGAAACCGGATTAACCATGAAAATCCAAGATTATTTTTCTGGCAAACTTAGTTATGAAAGAGAAATCACAAGCATTGAATTTGGTACAGCAGCTTCAACAATTTTCGTTCCTGCTAAAGATACAGTTGTAATTAGAGGAATTGTTTCAATAGAAACTCTCTTGCGGGTTCCAGAGCCCCGAAATCGCGAAGAATTGAAAAGTGACATTGCAAAAATAAATAGCAAAGCGCCTGAAAATCAACCTTGGGCAAAGACATTAAATCCAAGTAGTGCTTTTGGCTATGCCCAAACAAATTTTAGAGAAAGCCAAATCAATCGTGTAAGCAATGGGAGCTCGAACAATCAAGCCGGCGGTAATAGCGGTCAAAATCGCCGCCAAAACCAACTTGCTGAAGAAGGTGTTGCTCGCCAAGTCATGATTTTTAGAACCGGTGGTGGAAGCGGTGAAGACGTGTTCCAAATCCAAGTTGAAGGCATGCCAATGGGAGGCGACGTAACCCTTACAACTTTTTCAGGCGTCCAAACTGCTGCTGGTAGCACTCCCGATCGAAGCAACTCTGGGGCTGTTTCAGGCACAGCAGCCAATGATCCCAAATCCACATTAACCGCAAAAACCGATTTTGTTGACCCAAGAACCGGCGAAACGGTAACACTGATTCAAGCAAAGAATCGCCCAGCAGAAGCAGCAATTGGACCTATCATGCTTGGGCAGCCCACAAAAGTTGAAGATCAAAGAATCTCTATGGCGAAATCTTATGCCGTAACAGTGCCGTTCAAAATTAACATCTTAGTATGGCAAAGAGGGGACGTTTCCAACGCAATTGCTTCTACTCGATTAAGCATCGAAGAACTTCGCGATTTGGCGGCAACGATTAAGTAATTTTGGTTCTGTTGGAGCAGAAACAAGTTGCTGCTCCAACAGTTGGCTTTTATCGTCCGTGGTGTTCGTAATGTTCGCTGGCTGTCTGAGTTAATGTACTGAAGTGACATCCCTTTTGGCGAAGATAAGTGACCATATTGTCCAAATGGTCAATGCAGTCCATATAATCTCTCATTCCGATGCAAAGGACTTCCGCATTACCAACCGCATCAACGATTAATTTTGCTTCATCAAAACCTTTATCGAGATAAGCAAATTTCCCATCCGAGGCGGTGACCGGTATCGAAAGAATCTTGCTGTCACCTTCTTTTTTGACATCATCATTTGATGGGTGATAAGGTTGTGTTGGACCGCCGGTCCAATCCACAAACATTTTGTAATCGCTTCCGCTAACAGAGCTCGAATCCACCAAGATTCCGACATCTTCAAGATATTTTAGATCGCCTGCAGTTAATGCAAAGCACCCGGCTCGGAAACTGGTCGGCTTTATCCGATGCGATTTGAGAACATCTTTTGCGATCCGAATGATGTTGCCTCGTTCTTTTTCGTCTTCCACATAGCCACGATCATTTTCAAAATATACGTTCATTCCGATTTCGTGCCAACTTGGGATTTTGTGAAAATACTCTTTGTAATAGAGATTTGTATTTGCGGAAGGATCTAGTTCTGAAATATGAATGAGCCATGTAATCGGAACGAAATGTTTTTCGGCTAAGTTGATGATGTCCCCGGTGAAACATCTGTCATGGTGGGCTGCTTTGCAGTCCACCGTCAAGGCAACAGTTTGCATATCTTTCTATCCTCCATCTTGTATCGTCACTCCGCTTGCTGAAGCCCGAATGTTCACTCTTCCCGTTGGCAATTGAACGCCCTTAAACGTGATGCTTTTCCACGCTGGGGGAAGTTTGGGTCGAACGGTCAGCCAGTATCCATTGACCAACTGTTTCGACGGATAGGGCGGCTTTCCTTTGCTTTGAACGAAACGAATTCCCAAGAACCCGTAGATTACCGACTGGAGACTCCCCGATGCACCGGTAAGAAAGTATTCCCCCTCAGATTTCCGCTTTTCAGCATACATGAGCCAGCCTGATTGAGTAAACGGCTTCCATGATCTTTGCCAAAGGTCATATGACTCCTTGTTAAACCCCAAACGTGCCGCAATGACAGAGTGAATCGAATCAGACATTGCAGGTCCGACTTCTGAGGTAAGGGACTTATATCGGTGGAACATTGCTTTTTGAATTGTTTCCGGAAATTCCCATTCCATCGGAAAGACTGATAAGAGTGCCGCTGTTTGTTGATATCCATTTTGCGAATCAGAGTCATAGGTTTGCGGTATCCCATCTGCCGATTTAGAGAGTTTGTATTCCTTGGGTTTGCCTGCTTTGCTGGATACCCATGAAGCCAACAAATTGGTTGTTAGATCGTTGTTTCGAAGCCTGCCTTCATCGGGTGAAATAACGTTTAGAATTTCATTGCGGGATGAGCGACTTCTAAAGAACACGTCTACCGAATTAACGATTGCATTTAGTCTAGATTTATCAATTAACCCCAGGGCATATGCTCTTTCATTCCACCATGCAACCCAACCATTGATGTGGATCGCTTCGCGAAAATTGACCGGAGTCACGTCTTGATTTTTTCTGCCTGATTCCCATGCGTATGGGGCAGTCTCTTTTCTCCAAAGCGTGGCACGTTTTGCAAATTCTCGACTAATAAACGAGTAC
>CAZJKW010000137.1:0-5238 GCA_964546835.1 uncultured Fimbriimonadales bacterium | reverse complement strand
GATCAAACAAAATGGTCACCGGCAGATTTTGGAAATGATGGTACGCATCCTTCAAGATTGGGGGCTGACAAAGTTGCAAAAATGTTAATGGACTTTTTTAAGAACGATTCAACTACAAAGAGTTGGTTCTTAAGGCCAAAACCATAACGGGGCATCGAGCAAGTTTTTGGTTGCGCTATCCGCCGTTTTCTTTGAGTTTCTCCAAACTTAATAAGTTTTTGATTCCGCCCGCTTGCGCTGTAAACACTTTTCCGTTTGGATAAACCACAAACCAAGTTGGCGTCACGCTTACTTTTAAAGCGGCGGCGTCTACCAAATCTTTTTGCACTTGTTCCAACAAACTGATTTTCAAATTTTCATCCGTCGCAATTTTTTGCGCTTCTTGAGGATTGCATCCGATTCCGCCAAGCAACGTTGTAAAACTCGCGTCGTCCTGAAACTCTTCGGGACTACTGGAATAAACGGCGTCGGCGTATTCCCAAAATTTGCCCTGGCGTTGTGCCCACGCTCCATAAAACGCTGCATCCAAGGAGCCGGGATGCGTCGGCAATGGAAAATTGCGAAAAACAAATTTAACTTTTCCTTTTAACTCTCCTTCCAATTTTGATTTTATCCAAGCGTGATTTTCTTTACAACTCGGACAAAACAAATCCGAAAACGCAACCGCAACAGTCTTTGCGCTTGATTCACCAAAAACCGGATTCGACGGACGATAAACCATCGTTGGACTTGCGGCAATTTCCTTAATTTGAAAAAGTAATCTTCCTTTTCCAATTTCCATGTTTGCCAGAACGCATGCCGTTCCAATGCTAACCAATAAAAGAACTCCCGGAACCATTAAAGGAAGCCGCTTTCCCTCAATGGGTCTGTTGCCAACGGTTCCAAGCGTATGAATCAAAAACGCAAGCGCCATTGTGATGCCGGACGCCAAACACCAATTACATCTTAAATGCAACGTGAATTCAGCCCTTCCCAGCAAAAGCATACTGATAACGACACCGGATGCCAGCAGAAGCCAAATTGAAAAAGCCAATCTTGGTGTGTTTTCAAGTCCCAAAACTTCTCGTGAGAAAGCGCAAAGTGCCACCAAAAGATAAAGCCCGGCACCAAAAAATGCAATCGGCAATCCCAAAAATTTGCTCCAGTCGTCCATTTGGACGCCGTCGCAGCCGGTGTATTCGCCGGGACCGCAGGGCAAACTGACGTTTGCATAGTGAAGGATTCCGACGAAAAGAGCGATAAAAAGCCCCGCACAAGCAAGGACAAACACGATTCGGTTGGATAGGACAGGTTGCATGACTTTAGGCCTATTTGATTATACGTGGCATAAAACCCCGAAACGAAGCCCAAGAGAATGCGTCGAAATGAACAGCATGTCCTCAGGGGTTGATCAACCCGGACGCTTAGCGTCCCCAACCCCTACCTCTCCCTGGAGGCGTCGGCCAACCCCCGGCGCCTTCATGTTTTATTGGGTTCTCCCCTTTTTTCTCAACGGGTCCCCCTGTTGAGACTGCGTAATCCTCAAAAAACTGAAGTTCCCCAGTATTTCTACCAGTTCTTCAAAATCATCCTTGACAAATGGGTCTGCCGAGACCTATTAAGCATGACAAAGAATCTTGGACTCGGCGCCCTAAGCGTCGCTAAGAAAGAACTCCGACAAGGTGCCCGGGAGATTGGAGGAAACAACTCCGGCCCTTATGTGGCGAAGTACCTTGCGGTTTGCGGATTGCTTCCGCCTCAACCCTGGTGTGCTGCGTTTGTTTCCTGGTGCATCCGGCAGGCGTCGAAAACGGCCCTGCTCCTTCCAAACCCTTCCGCTAAGGGGCTGATGAGTGCCGCCCGCCGCCTAAAACTCCTCATTCCGGCACCTCAGCCCGGTTGCTTGGTCTTTTGGAGCAGAGGGAATCCGGCGGGTCCTTTCGGTCATGTCGGGTTCGTGGAGAAGGTAGCGGACGGAATCATTCAGACAATTGAAGGGAACCGAACCGGCAAAGTTGAGCGGTTCTGGCACGACCTTTCAGACCCAAAAATCTTAGGTTTTGCAAAAATTCTATGAAAGAAGTGTAGAATATGGTCTAACCTATTGAAGAATAAAATCCTCATGATGGAACTTTTGCCACGCTAAGAATGTTTTAGGTTGCGGGCAGGCAAAACTGCCCGAAAGAAGAGAATCATGAACTCAAATAGCATCACCTTTGAAAAGACCGATCAATCGTTTGAAGAGCAGATGAAACGAACCTACAAGAAGGTTTACAACATGGCATATCGGCTATCCGGCAATGCCAGTGACGCCGAAGATTTGACCCAAGAGGCGTACTTCCGAGCGTTGCGAAGTTATGATTCGTACGAAGGAGACAAGCCGTTCGAAAATTGGATTTTCAGAATCGTTTCGCGATTGTTCCTTGACTTGTTGAGGCATCGGCGCAGACGGGTTCAGACGGTTTCCTACGATGCGCCGCTGCAGGGCGATGGAGACGATGAGGTTTTTTTCGACAAGGCAGACGAGACTGAAACCCCCGACCAAAAACTGTTTAACGGGACTCTGGGTGATGAGATGCAAGCAGCGATTGATTCTTTGTCACCTGACCAGAAATTAATTGTGTTGCTGGCGGACGTGGAGCAGCTGCCGTATAAAGATATTGCGGATATCGTCGGTGCACCTATCGGAACCATCCGAAGCCGACTTCACCGAACGCATAAAGCATTACGCAAGTTCTTGGCAGATTGGGAAAAGAAAAATGCAGTCCATATAGGGAACTTACAGCTCACAAGTGCTGTTGGATTTAGTCGAAGTTAGCGAGTTTTTCACTCCTCTCCTCCTCTCAAACAAGGGCCGGGTTTCGCAATCCGGCCTTGACTCTTTAGCCGTATAATTAAAGAACCATCCAGGAGACAGAAATGGCAGACATTTTTCCGATTCGTAAAGTTGATCACATCAAGTTCTATTGCGGAAACGCAAAGCAATCCGCTGAGTGGTATCACCGCGTTTTTGGTTTTGATATTGAAGCGTATTCGGGTTTGGAAACCGGTAACAAAGATGAAGCCGCTTGGCTTTTGACACAAGGGGATGTTCGGTTTTTGCTCGCTGCACCCTTAAGGCCAACGCATCCGGCAACTTCGATGGTTGGGAAGCATGGTGATTTTGTTCGAGATATCGCTTTTGAAGTGGATGATGTGGATTGGGCATTTGAGGCCGCAACCGGGCGCGGAGCAGAAGTCGGATACGAACCGATGACGCTTGAGGACAGTTTCGGAAAGGTTCGCCTGGCGGCGATTAAGACCTATGGCGATGTTTTGCACAGTTTTGTAAATCGCGATGGATTTAGCGGGCCGTTTCTTCCGCACTTTGCGCCGGTAAACCGCAAAGGGAATCCGATTGGATTGGAATTTGTTGACCATTGTGTTGGAAACGTTGAACTGAACGAAATGAATACATGGGTGAAGTGGTACGAAAATGTTCTTGGGTTTTCATTGCTTGCGACGTTTGATGATAAAGATATCAGTACGGAATACACGGCATTGATGTCAAAAGTAATGCAAAGCGGAAATGGACGAGTGAAATTTCCAATCAACGAACCTGCCGAGGGACGAAAGAAAAGTCAGATTGATGAGTATTTGGAATTTCATGGTGGACCGGGTGTTCAGCACATTGCGATTCACACGAGCGATTTGCCGCACACGATAAGGGAATTAAAGTCGCGAGGTTTGGAATTTTTGGGAGTACCGAAGACTTATTACGACACGGTCTTTGAAAGAGTTGGTGAAATTGATAACACGCTTGAAGAGATTTCGGACTTAGGCATTTTGGTTGACCGCGATGATGAGGGTTATCTCTTGCAACTATTTAGCAAACCGGTAGAAGACAGGCCTACTTTGTTTTATGAATTCATTGAGCGTAACGGTGCGAAGAGTTTTGGAAAAGGAAACTTCAAAGCATTGTTTGAAGCGATTGAAAGGGAACAGGAATTGCGCGGGACTTTGTAGGGTTCAATGCGGCTGCTAAGATTTCGGTTGCAAGATGACCCGTCGGTTCGTACCGGCTTGTTGTACGACGGTTTGGTTTTTGAGACGGACGGCGAGCATGCATTAGGTACGCACAAACCGGATGATGTTCGGATGTTAACACCGGTTTCGATGCCGCCGACTTTTCGCGATTTCATGGCGTTTGAAAAGCACGTTGAAAACACGCGAAAACAATTTGGGAAAGAGGGCGTTCAAAAAGAATGGTACGAAGCACCGGCATTTTTTTATGGACATACGGGGAACTTGATTGGTACAAACGTTCCGCTAAAAATGCCCGAGTTTACAAAGGAATTGGATTTTGAACTGGAAGTTGCGATTGTGATTTCTCAAACGGGAAGTGACATTTTGCCAGAAGATGCTGACAATTTTATTTTGGGTTTTACAATTCTGAATGATTGGACAGCGCGAGATATCCAGCGGCGAGAAGCGAGAGTTGGATTGGGTTATTCAAAAAGCAAAGATTTTGCAACTTCGATTGGTCCGCATTTGGTAACGCCGGATGAATTGGAAAGTCGCGTGATAGAGAATCAACGTGGCAAAGTTTACAATTTAGAAGCAACGGCGACGGTAAATGGTGAAGAAATTTGCCGATCTAACTTGAAAGAAATGTATTGGACGTTTGCAGAAATGATTGCTTTTGCGAGTGAGGGATCGAAAGTGATGCAAGGAGACCTGATTGCAAGCGGAACTTTGCCGGGTGGTTGCTTGTTAGAACGCGGCGGGCCGTACTTAAATGTTGGAGACGTTGTGGAATTAAGCGTTGACCGATTGGGAACCTTGAGCAATACGATTGTTCTTTAAAGTAGCGATTCGATTGCTTTTTTGATTTCGGGTGCGTCCTGTTTGTTTTTTGGTGTGAAACGGTAAACCACTTTTCCATTTTTGTCAATAAGTAATTTTGCGAAATTCCATTCGATTTCTTCGTGATAAGGTGCACTTTTGATTAACCATTGATACAATGGATGAATTCCTTCTCCTTTCACGATGATTTTTGAAAACATTGGAAACGTAACGTTGTATTTTGAGGTGCAAAATTGTTTGATTTCTTCATTGGTGCCGGGTTCTTGCGAACCGAATTCATTTGCAGGGAATCCCAGCACAACCAATCCCTTTTCTTTGTAGGATTTGTAAAGAGATTCGAGGGACTCGTATTGGGGAGTCAGTCCACATTTGCTTGCCACGTTTACGACCAAAATCACCTTGTTTTTGAACTTT
>CAZJKW010000136.1:0-5298 GCA_964546835.1 uncultured Fimbriimonadales bacterium | reverse complement strand
TATTTGGCTTAGTCGCAGGTCATAACGATTACGGGCATCGTTCATAAAAGCCAGAAGGTCCACAAGTCCCAGTTTATCCGCTGCAACTTGACCCACCGAGCAATATAGCGTCATATAGGTAAAGTCCGCATCAAAATGGCAACCATTCGACCTTTTATCGCTCAACGATTCAGCCCAAATGCGGGACGGCTTGAAGACTTAGTTGCTCCGCCTTATGACGTGCTATCAGAAGACCAGCGAAATTCGCTTGCGGCGAAAAACGAACACAACACGGTATGGATTACTTTGCCCGAGAAAAACAGCGACGATCGTAGCCAGTTTGTGCGTTATGGGAGAAGTGCAAGCAGGCTTGCCGAATGGCGACGAAGAGGTGCTCTTGAAATTGACGATAAGCCGGGAATTTATTTGTATGAGCAAACTTTTGATGACCCGGTTTCGGGTGGAACCTATCGTCGAACCGCAATGATTGTTTTGTTAAAAACGGAACCATATGAAAAAGGTGTTGTGTTGCCGCATGAGCAGACTTTTCCGAAACATAAAGAGGACAGGTTAAGAGTACTTGAGGCGACAAGAAGTCATTTGGAATGTATTTATGGGTTATATGCTGATGATCAATCCGCAGTAGAGGAATCCATTAAGAGTGCGCGTTTCGATTCGGTTTCAGAAATTGTCACTGAGGATGGAATAAAGCAGAAATTAAGCGTTTGTAGAGATGCGACTCAATTGCAGATGATTTGTGATGCTATGGCAAATGAGAGAATTTGGATTGCCGACGGACATCATCGTTATGAAACTGCCTGCACGTTTAGAGCGCAGCAAGGTGAAAAGGAAGGGCTAATACCGGAAGACTTTATGATGATTGCACTTTCGAGTATGCGAGACCCCGGGTTGTTGTTATTGCCAACCCATCGAGTAATTGACAAATTGGACATTTCCGAAATTGAGTTGAAAAACAATTTGCAGAAATATTTTAACTTGCGCCAGTGCTCAAAGGGTGAAATTGCATCCGAAGTATTGAGTTTAAGCGCGGATGACACGCGGGCATTTGGAATTGTTACCCAAGACGAAACTTCTTGGGTCGCGACACTTGACAATCCAAAAGACGCGCTTGATTGGGTTGATACCGAAGGTAGCGAGTTATTGAAGTTGTTAGATGTGACGATTCTTCACGACGTAATTGTCAAAAAGTGCATGGGCATCAATGGTTTAGATAGGATTTCTTATACGAGAGACGCACAAGAAGCAATTGACTGGGTTGATAAAGGAGCGGCGGCTGCAATTTTGACAAATCCTCCTTCGGTTTTTGATATGAGGCAAATTGCCGAAAGCGGCGAAAAAATGCCCCAAAAGTCTACTTTTTACTATCCAAAACTTCTTAGCGGACTGGTGTTTTGGTCATTGGCGGATTTCAGATAAGTGAAGATTCAATTGACCGGTACAGGCGGAGCTGACGGAATTCCGGGGTTTTTTGGAACTGACCGAGTTTCGGAATATGCAAGAGCCAACGGCGGAAAAGATATTCGAACACGGGCGTCGGCTGTAATAGACGACAAGATTCGAATTGATTTCGGTCCTGACACATTTGGTCAATGCAATCAATTGGGTCTAAATCCTTCTAAGTGGGAGCAAATCGTTTTTACCCATAGCCATGATGACCATTTTGCGCCGAAAGAATTGCAATATCTGTTTCCGCCTTTCTTGCCGGCCGAAATCAAAAGACCAACTGTTTATGGCAACCGAGTGATTTTGGATGGAATCAAGTCCGCATTTTCTGAATCCATTCACCTTGACACCCACCTGATAAAAAGCTTTGAAACATCGATGTTGGGTGATTACAAGTTAACGCCGATAAAAGCGTATCATAAGTTAGACGAAGATAGTTTGAATCTAATCTTTGAAAAAGGCAAGCGATTTTTGTATGCAACGGATACGGGAATCTATCAAGAAGAGACGTGGAGTTTCTTGTCCGGCAATCCTGTTGACGCATGCGTAATTGAGTGTAGCGAAGGGTTTGCGCCAAGCGACTACTGGGGACATTTGAGTTGCGATGAACTAATGAGAGTCGTGGAAAAATTGCACCAAATCGGTTGCTTCAACAATGAAACTTTCATTTGCACCACGCATCACAGTCATGCCGGAAATGGCACTCATGAAGAACTGGAAAGGTATTTGAATCCGTATGGCATTCAAGTTGGATTTGACGGATTTATTTTTGAAGTCTAAAAATTCTGCGCCTTTTTCTTAATCTGTTGCGTCTCCCCATATGAACCTGCACCGCAAGGATGCGAGGGTAACGAATTTTATCTACCCGGATGGAACACAGGGAGCGTCGTGCGGCTTCGGCGCTCCCCTCCTTCTTAAACCACTTTAAGTTTTCGCCTGAAATGCCGACAATCTGCTTAAGGGACTCCTATGGCACTATTTGACTGGTTTAACGTGAAGCGCGACGGGGCTTATGAAGAAGGAATTCGGGCATTTGACGAATGTCGGTTTGAAGATGCGATTGAAGCGTTTGAGTCCTGTTTGACAAGTACCAAAGACCCCGCAACCAAGCGACTTGCGAATTTCTATGTCAATGAGTCGCTTTCGCAGTTGGGGCATAACGCCCTCAAAAGTGGCAATTACGAACGAACATTAAGATGGCTTGACAGAGCCATTGAATTGCAACCCAATTACCCGGACTTACATTACGGCCGAGCATATGCGCAGTGGAAGTTGGGCAAAAACGATGAGGCGCAGGAATCGGTCAAGCAAGCTCTTGCGATTAATCCACGTTATGCCAAATGCGTTTTGCTCGAAGGGCTGATTTGGCTTGAAAAGGGTCAGGTTGAAAGGGGCGTAACACGAATCAAACAGGCCACTCAGTTAGATGAGTCCATTCGTAGCGAGAAATTTGAATGGGGAATCAAGTTGATTGAAAATGGAGATCTTCAAATGGCTGTCGGTGTTTTGGAGACGGTCACTTATCGAAACGCAGAAGACGCTATGGTCCATGTCCGACTTGGTGATTCGCAGATGAGACGTGGCAAATATCAACTTGCCATAGAAGAATATGAAAAAGCACTTGCGATTACTCCAACATTTGCAGATGTATTGTGTAAATATGGGCTTGCCTTAATGGGCTTGGGAAAGCCAAGCGATGCAAAAATTCAGTTTGAAAAAGCTTTGAAGCGCAATCCAAACTATCTGGACGCAAAATTTCATTATTCAAGATGTTTGTTGGCACTAGGCGAAAAAATGAAAGCCAACGAAGTCTTAAGTGATTTACTTCATCATGACCCAGAATATCCGGGTGCCAAACAACTCTTTACCAATTTGGGATGTTAAGTAGTTTCCTCTTTAGGAACGTATTCGCCACGATTAAACACAAACGAACCAATTGCCAACGCCAAAACCGTCAAAATAATCACGGTGTTCCAAGCCGTTGTCGTTGAGATTTGCACTGGATTTAGAGCACGTAAAAGTTCTGATGCCGCATCCGATTCTCCAACGGCAGCATGTTTGGATAATGTCCTAACATAGGTCATGATTGACAACTTTGGAAATTCCCCCGGAATTGTCCATATCCATGTTTCAAAACCAAAACAGTAAATGACTGCGGGAAGTGCCGGCCGTGAAAGCAATGCAGAGAGCATTGCAAAAATAGCCGTGTAACAAGTTGCTGCAATGGGCAGAACCATGACATCACGCAAGTAATCGGCTCTCGAAAATGCGGATGGACCGTAGCAAATCAACGCCACCAATGTTGCTGAAAACAGGACACCAAGAATTACGGAAACGTTTGCGCCTAACCACTTGGCAAGAAACAGTTTTTGGCGATTAATTGGTCTTGTTAACAAGAAGGAAATCGTCTTCCCCGTAACTTCACTGGATACAACGGTTGATCCTGACAAAATACCGGCAAGAATTAACGCAAAAGAGTAAACAGCAACCGACATAACTATGGTGTATGTGCCGGAACCCGATTCGTCGGAACCTAAAAATTTGACAAGTATTGCCAGTAATGGGCCGACGGCGGCAACTGTCGTTAGCCCAAGTAATCTCTTCGGCGACAACGCGTCGCGCAATGACCATAGAAACAGCTCGCCAAATGTCATCCATTCACCAAATAATTAAAAACTGCCTCAAGATTGTTGTCCGGCGAATAGAAACTCTTCAATCCAACTTCTTGAGATTTTGCAATTCCCGAAAAACTCGAATAAAACTGATCGGGTTCATGGGTTTCCAACTCAATAATCTTTGGGTTGAACCGATCATATTTGATTGACAATACCGATGAAAATGACAAGAGTGTCGGACCAATTTCTCTTGCTTTTTCTGCTTCGATTCTGATGCGATGGGGATGCCGATCAATTAGTGACCGAATTTCTTTTATGTCCCCTTTTGCAAGGAGTCGACCCCGATGTAAAAGCACAATTGAATTCGTTAATTGTTCGACTTCGTGCAAAATATGGCTACTGATTAACACACACTTTCCATTCTTTGCAAATTCAGTTAACAAGTCCCCAACATGACGTCTTCCAACCGGATCCAAACCATTTAATGGCTCATCCAAAATTAGAATTTGCGGGTCATGAATGATTGCTTGCGCTAACTTGATTCTCTGTCTCATTCCTTTTGAAAATCCGGCAATTTTTGTATCTGCTCGGTCAATCATGCCAACAATTTCGAGTGCGTTTAAGGTCAAATTGCGAATTTTGGAAACTTCCAGCCCACCCATTCTTGCCATTAATTCGACAAATTCTCTGCCGGTCAAGTTTTCATAAAACGAGTCTGTTTCCGGGCAATATCCGATTTTCGAAAAGAGAGGAGGGTTTGCAAAAGGAATTTCTCCCAAAACAGAAATGGAACCGGTTGTCGGTCTCATTTGTCCCGTAACCAATTTAATCAAGGTTGATTTGCCCGCGCCATTTTGGCCGAGTAATGCTGTGATTCCGGGCCCAACGGAGCACGTAACGTCATTAAGACCAATGACTGGACCATACCAACGAGATGCTTGCTGAATCTCTATCATCCTTGAACCACCTCAACCGCGCGTATCCTGGAATAGGCCATCCAAATTCCGATGGCGCACAAAATTGCAAGCAGCAAAAACATCGGCGGCCAAGAAGGCATAAATCTTTCGTGAGTGCGTATGAATTCACGTGGCATAGTTCCAATTAAATTGAATCCCAGACCTGAGATGCTCCCTTGAATACTTAAACTGCGAATGGTTTCGATGCCTTGTTCTGTCTGGCGACCGCCTCCATTCATGGCTTGCATGATGATGAACATCGCGCTGTTCCAAAATGTAAATAC
>CAZJKW010000135.1:0-5542 GCA_964546835.1 uncultured Fimbriimonadales bacterium | reverse complement strand
GTCGCAACCGCACTCTGGCTCTCAACAAAATTGCAGTCAAATTGATCAACAAGACCAATAGCATCAATGTTAGACAAGTTCCCCATATTATCTTCTCCGGAATGACTGTGCCCTGCCTATATCCTTCTGCTAAATGATATGGCAAATTGGCTACAGGTTGCTTAAGTGTCTCCCAATCAAATCCAAGCTTTGCTGTGCTGTAATAAATTCCCGCAGTAAGAAAAATTGGAGGTGCTTCTCCGGCTGCTCTTCCAATAGTCAATACCAATCCGGTAGCAATTCCAGGAATTGCGTTTGGCACAATTACCTTTCGAATGGTCTGCCATTTGGATAAGCCCAGCGCAAGCCCTGCTTCAACAAAAGATTCTGGTACTGACTTGATTGCTTGCTCCGTAGTTAAAACTACGACCGGTAATGCAAATATTGCAAGTGTAAACCAACCCGCAACCAGGCTCACACCTAAACCCATCAACATTACAAAAACTGCCACTCCAAATAGCCCGAATATTACAGACGGCGTTCCGGCAAGCGCGACTACGCAAGACCTCATAATACGAGTGAACTTTGACTCACCGGAATACTCTGCTAAGCAAATTCCTGCCAATATTCCGACAGGCAAAACAATTAGCAACGTGCCAAACATCAGCAATAATGATCCCCTTAACATCGGCCAAATACCACCCGCTTTCATATTATCAAGAGGATTACTTGAAAAAAAGTCCCAAGAAAATGCAGGCAGGCCTTTAATAATGATTGTAAAAATCACCAAAGCAATTGAGGCAGTGGTAATGACACCGGCAAATCCCAAAGCCATCGCATAACCCTTTGATTGCGAAAGTCTCTTAGAATCTCTTTTGTTTAGTTCCAGAGACTCCTTAAATTGAGAAATGAC
The DNA here is from genome assembly GCA_964546835.1 of uncultured Fimbriimonadales bacterium. Lineage (GTDB taxonomy): Bacteria > Armatimonadota > Fimbriimonadia > Fimbriimonadales > ATM1 > JAHCHL01. The sequence goes on along the minus strand of CAZJKW010000135.1, from coordinate 4,650 downwards.
TAAACCTGAGATAGTTTTTTCCTCCCGAAACGATAGCCGACCAAATTAACCGCTAAGGAAAACAAAAACAAAACCAATCCGATCAAAAACAAATGACCATAATGTACTCCCTCAAACTCAACATTGCCCATTTCAATCATGGTTGTATCGGGCATTCCTCGCGTAGATGAAACGAGTGTGTTGACAGGATTGATGGATGGCATTTTCACCGTGCCTCCGCTCAGAATCCACACAATCATTGTCTCGCCTATAGCTCGTGCAAATGTCAGCAATACGGCGGCAACGATTCCAGGTTTGGCACCTACAACTACGATTCTTTTTATCGTTTCTTTTGCAGTTAGCCCCAATGCAAACGCGCCATCTCGTAGCGAATTTGGAACGGATTTTAGAGCGTCCTCACTAATTGAAATGATTGTTGGCAAGAGTAAGAACCCAAGAACGATGGATGCAGTTAGCATGCATCGGCCGGATTCCATCACAAATGCCTTTCCAAAAATGGCAATGATTCCTGGAGCAACAATCATCAGTCCAAAATAGCCAAGTACAACCGTCGGTACACTTGCAAGCATTTCGACGATTGGCTTCACCCATTCTCGAATGCGATTTGGAGCCAACTCGCTAAGCCAAGTTGCAGCCGCAATTCCAACCGGAACTGCAAACAGCAGTGCAAGCAGAGCCATTAATATGGTTGCAAGAAAAATAGGTACGAATCCAAATCGCGGATACTGAAGTGTGGGCGCCCAATCCGTTTTGAAAAAATTGCCAATCGTAGCGAAAAAGTTGTTAGTTTTTGGTGTGACCAGCATTTCAAAAACATATCCGTTGATTTTTTCTTTATCAGCATTTGCATGCCAAGCAGGCAACTCCAGCTTCCCGCGTGGATTCTGCTTTAGGTCCACTTCAATCGGATTGACTGACACTCCGGTGGGTGCTTGAATTAATCTTAACTTTATGTCGTAAGGGGCAATGCTTGGCAAAAACGAAGCATCCGGTTCCCATGCCAATTTCATTGTTTGCTCATTAAAATCTGGCATTGCAAAAGCAAATAACAAATAGCGAGTGCCTTTGTTTGCATGTTTTGGTTGTGTCCAATTGTCACGATACAACTCATGCTGCTGAACTTTTGATAAATCGGTTTCGAGGGAAGTTGCCGTTACAAAACTTGTCGAACCACTTAACTCATCCATTGGGAGTATTTGAACAGCTTCTTCATTTTCGTCCAATCCATCTGCGCCCTCAGGATTCGCAGTTAGCAAAGTTGCAAATGGATCTAACGTTAAGTCATCAACGATTTGATTGGTATACGGGTCTGGTTTTAACTCTTTGGACTGCAAAGCAAATCTATATCCGTAACTGAAAGTTTGATCAAATGCATACCGAGATTCGTGAATCAAATAATAAAAGACAGCGCCAATCAAAATAACAACTATGCCGCCCGATATGAATACGAGCCTCTCCATAAGCCAATCTTTAAATCGCTTGCTATTCATAGTTTATTGGCTCTCAGGAAACCTCCTCCTGAGAGCCAGTTTCAGTCAACAGGAACTGATTACTTCACGGAATAGTAGCCAACTTTTTCAACAATGCCTTGTCCGGACGGAGACAAGACCCAATTGACAAATTTTGCTGTTTCTCCCTTTGGCGCGCCATTTGTATAAAAATACAGATATCTCCAAATAGGATACTTTTTGCTACGTACATTATCTTCAGAAGGCATGAGTGGTGCCGCTCCTGCCTTTGGAGCAATCGGAACAATTTTTATGTTTCGCTTGCCCTTAAAGTAAGCAACTCCACCATAAGCGATGCCTCCGTCAGTTCTTCCTACTTCACGTACTTCTTCACTTGTTGAAGGCATAAATCGAACAGCGTTACCCCAATTTTGGTTTTTCAAAACATTTTGCTGAAAGAATCCATAGGTGCCTGAGTTGCTATCTCTGCTGAATACCACAATTGGAGAATCGTTTCCGCCAACCTGTTTCCAATTCGTAATTTGACCTACATAAATTCGCCTCAATTGATCCATGTCAAGTTTACTAACAGGATTGTTATCATTCACGATAATAGCAAGTCCATCTAAAGCAACAGGAATTGCATTTGCGATTGCTCCGCGACTTCTTGCTTTGTCGATTTCGCTCTTTTTCATTGGACGAGATGCAGCACAAATATCAACCACACCGTTCATGAACGCTGTAATGCCAATACTTGATCCGCCGCCGGTCACAGCAATGCTCACATTGGAATTTACTTTTCCATAAGCTTCTGCCCATGCTTGATTCAGAATCAGCAATGTGTCTGAACCTTTTATCGAAACGGAACCGGCAAGTGTGAAAGCGGCAATTGATGCGGAAATGATGCTCATTTTTTTCTCCTTTGTTAGATCCTAATTTGACTACGAATCGTAATCACGTTATTTTTTATCTCGTTGTTTTGTTCGTTGAACGTCTCATATGCAATGGTAATTTTTGCTCCAGGATTTAAGTAATGAGTGAACCCAAATCCCCAACCATTAATCCATCCATTATCACCAGTTGAAGAATCCACATTCGTGTCAAAAAATTGATAACGGACATGGAACTGGTTACTTGCATTCAAATTGTAAGTAATTTGTGCTTGGTATCCCATCATGTCAGTCTGCGACAAAAATCTCGGCCTTCCGTCGCTTCGTAAGGTCGGATTGCGGTCCTTACCCCACATGACTTCTCCTCGAACCGTTAATTGAGGAACAAACAATCCAACGTAAGCTCCATCCACATAGATAAATCTTCTGTCTGCAGGATTTGTCGCTGGAATATTAACGGTTGTAACTTCACCTGGATCTATCACGCCGTTACCATTCGCATCTCTCCAAGTTGTATTGACTGCTGCCGGCGTCCCGGGTCTATCACCAAAGAACGCACTGACTCCGAAATCATATTGAGTTCCGTGGAATCGAATACCTCCGTGAAATGCCACTTCGCGATCCAAATCTCTAAAAACGGGACTTTGCTGAGGATCGGTGACTGTCAATCCTTGCCACATGCCGCCATGAATAAACACACCTTTACCAACTCCGTATTTGAAAGAAATTCCTCGATCTCTTTCGCCCGCAAACATGGTTGTGTTGTATCGGGCTCTTTCCGGAAACTCTCGTTCTCCTGACGATCTTTCTAATTCATATCCAAGCGGAACCGGTTGCTGCCCTAAAATTAGCTGCAATCCGACTTCTTCAACTGACGGAATAACATCATAAATCAACATGGCATCTTTCAGTTCTGCACCAAGTCGGTTTGAGCCGGTCGCAACATCAAAAGACAATTTCATCGATGTTTTGTCATCAATTTTGTTGGTTTGACTGATCCGGAATCGGCGCATCTGAAAACCGTCGTTTGTAGTTTGCCCGGTATCTTCCTCAGTATCTGCCCATTGAAACTGAACATAATTTCCGGGGCTTACCCTTTTTAGCTGGACAATATCGGTTGACATAACTGCAAGCCCTTCGGTTTGTCCTTCAATCCAGCCCAAGATTCCCTCAATGTCTTCCTGAACTTTTTTGAGAGCTTCATTAACTTGCTTCATCTCCTGCACGAGTTCTTCAAGAGATTTAATGCCTGATTCGTTTGTAGGCAAATCACCTCTTGCAGCCAAATCTGCAATCTGTTTAGTAACACCGCTTGCTTTGTCTTTTAATTTGTCAAGTTCGGACATCTTTTCAGAAAGTCTCTTGCCAACAATTTCCTTATTCGATTTTTGGTCAATTTGTTGACTTTTTACGGTTTCCGCAATTTGCTTGACTGGAATTGAAAGGCTGGCGGCAGAACCTGCAACAAGCAATCCTGCAGCACCCAAACTGACTGCAGTTAACTTGGTTAAAGATGACGTCATTTGTTCCTCCGGATATCAAGTGCTCTTGATGGTGCTGATTTCACCGGTGATTCATTAGGCGACTGTTATCGGATTGTTAGCGGAATGTTAACGGTCACAGGCGGCACGGTAACCGATTCCTCAGATATCCTATGTTCCGTGGAGCCATTCTTGGGAGAAGAGCCTATTGGTTGGGCAGAAGTGCTGGAGGCAGCGCTACTTGAAGACATCGGACTGGGTGATGTGACTCGTTTTGCTGTGCCTGAAGAAGCCAAATCAAACTGGTTCATAGAGGCCCAAGCAGAAGGCATATGCTGTGGTATCGGACTCGCACAGGACCTTTTGGTACCCCTTGGAGAAGCCGGCGACGATGAGTACGTTGAATGGAAAACAATCGACGGGGCAAAAATCAAGCAAGGAACGAAAGTACTGCAAGGGCGACTAAACACTCGCGAGTTGTTAAGGAATGAACGAACCGCTCTTAACTTTTTAATGCAGTTAAGCGGAGTCTCCACCTTAACTGCGAGATTCGTTGAGGCCGTCAAAGGCACTGGTCAAAATCTTGGACACTCGCAAAACGGTTCCAAATCTTCGTCTTTTACAAAAGTATGCCGTGCGTTGTGGTGGCGGACACAATCATCGAACCAATTTGAGTGATGGGATATTGATAAAGGACAACCACATTAGGGCCGCAGGCGGGGTCATGGAGGCAATAACGAGAGTTCGGAAAGCGGGACCTCACATGCTGAAAATTGAAATTGAATGCGAAACCGTTGCCCAAGTAGACCGGGCACTGAGCATGGGCGCTGA
>CAZJKW010000134.1:0-5593 GCA_964546835.1 uncultured Fimbriimonadales bacterium | reverse complement strand
CCTGCTGCCCATGGTGCTTTATTCCATGCAGAGATTCCGCACAACAGACTCGCGTGAACAAATGCGGGAATTGCGGGAAGAATCAAAATTTTTGGTACGAGTAACAAATGATGTGAAAAGAAATCGGACAATCCCAAGTTAAACGCACCATAAAGTATAGACAAAAGCAAAGGAGCAAGACCGACCAAGTAAACCATGATAAAAACCGTCATCCATTTGCCGATCAAATAGTCCCACTTCGTGATAGGTTTTGATAAATAAACTTGCAATGCATTAGCACGGTTATCTGCAGAAATGATAGCCGCACCGACAAGTAAAGAGATAAAGAAAACCCAATACCAAGCGCCATAAACGGCTGCCAATGATTCGACCATATTCGGAAGTTGTTCTGCCATTTCCGGACGCCTCATTGCAATTTGGTTGGAAATGACTCCAAAAATGATTGCCAACAACGATGGAATCATGGCGCATGCCGCAAGTACCCAAAATCCTTTTTTCTTAACTGAACTTTTAATTCCGCTTCGAGTGATGACCCACCAACGAAACTTGCCGAGGTCCTTTGGACCATCATAATTTCGGTAGGTCAGATCAGCAATGGGTCCTTGCGTGCTTATGTCAGTGCCTCCAAAAATGCATCTTCAAGTGATCTTTGTGCAGGTAAAAACGAGCGAATCTGTGCATTGCAATTTTCAGCAGCCTTGAAAACCAATTTTGCCGGATTCGCTAATTCTCCTGAAAACTCTAACCGATACTGGTTCGACAACTGGTGCAAAATTTTTCCGCCTATTTGGTTAACCTCGTCAACAAAAGCATTTACAGGTTCTCGTAATTCAATATCCCATTGCGTTGCGCTTACTTCTCGAATCGCCACCACACTGTTTTGCGTTTTGACTTCTCCGTTTTGCATCACAATGACGTAATCACAAGTTTTTTCTATGTCAGGCAAGAGGTGCGATGAAACGATAACATTTACACCTTTTTGATGTGAAACATCCTTTATCAAAAAAAGCATTTCATCTCGGCCCGCCGGATCCATACCATTAGTCGGCTCGTCCAAAAATAACAATTTCGGTCCATGAACTAATGCCTGTGCAAGTTTTGCACGCTGTTTCATTCCCGTTGAATAAGTTTCTAAGTTGCGATAACGGGCTTCTCCTAACGCACAATAATCCAAAACTTCATGTGCTCTTCTCATTGCTTGCTCTCGTGGCATTCCACAAAGTTCACCCGAATACGCGACAAACTCAACAGCAGACATTCCCGGGATATGGCAATCCAACTCGGGCATTAAGCCGACATTCATACGTATATCGAGCGGTTGTGAAAGAATGTCAAAACCGAGCACTGACCCGGTGCCTGCCGCCGGCTCGACAAAACCTAACAACGCCTTTATGAGTGTGGTTTTGCCTGCCCCGTTTGGTCCAAGGAGTCCAATACAACCCTCCGGTACGGAAACAGATAGGTTAGAAACCGCTATCTTTTCGCCGTATTTGACCGTGAGGTTGGTGACTTGGGCGACGCTCATTGAAGGTACGAAGTATAACTGTTCTCATTAGAGATTGGTTTCAAAATCGGGACAAAATCCCTGCCGGTAAGATAGAGCCATGGCAACTCGCCTCAAAACAAAATCCGAAAAAGCATGGGAATACGCTCCAGCTCCGGAATCCAGTTCTATCGTAAACATTTCCCGAGAATATGGGCATTTTATCAACGGAAAATTTGAAAAGCCCGGCAAGTCGAGAATCAAAGTAATTAATCCGGCAAATGAAGAAATCTTGACGGAAGTTGCAAACGGCACTGCATCCGACATAAATCAAGCAGTCTTAGCCGCAAAAAAAGCGTTTCCTGCTTGGAACAAACTGAGTGGGCTCGAAAGAGGCAAATATCTGTTCCGCATCGCAAGACTATTGCAAGAAAGAAGTAGAGAATTTGCAGTTTTAGAATCGCTTGACGGCGGAAAACCGATTCGAGAATCACGCGATGTCGATATTCCTCTGGCCGCCGCTCACTTTTTCTATCATGCCGGTTGGGCCGATAAGTTAGACTTTGCATTCCCGGGAAGAAAATGGAACTCTGTGGGTGTTGTCGGACAAATCATTCCATGGAATTTTCCGCTGTTAATGGCTGCATGGAAAATCGCACCCGCAATCGCATGTGGAAATACCGTTGTTTTGAAACCTGCAGAAACCACTCCGTTAACAGCGCTACTTTTGTGTGAGATTTTTCAGCAAGCCGAATTACCGCCCGGCGTTGTAAATATTGTAACCGGAGCAGGTGATACAGGGCGATTTTTGGTTGAACATCCGGACGTTCAAAAAATTGCTTTTACTGGATCAACTGAAGTTGGAAAAATAATCCAAAAATCTGTCGGCGGAAAAAAGAAGTTGAGTTTAGAATTAGGTGGAAAAGCGGCAAATGTCATTTTTGAAGATGCGGCCATTGATCAAGCAATTGAAGGAATAATAAATGGAATCTATTTCAATCAGGGCCATGTTTGTTGCGCAGGAAGCAGACTACTGGTTCAAGAGTCAATTCATGATACTGTAGTAAAAAAGTTAGAACGCCGAATTCAATTGCTAAGATTGGGCGATCCGCTCGACAAAAACACAGATATCGGAGCCATCAATTCAAAGGACCAATTGCTAAGAATTGAAGAATTGGTCCAAAGTGGCGTAACCGAAGGCGCCGATATCCACCAATCGTCCTGCCTAATACCCACAAAGGGCTACTGGTTTAAGCCAACTTTCTTTACCAAAGTTGCACAATCACACCGAATCGCGCAGGAAGAAATCTTTGGTCCTGTTTTGTCCATTCTCAAATTCAGAACCCCCGCCGAAGCCGTCCAAAAAGCCAACAACACCCGATATGGTTTAAGCGCCGGAGTCTGGACTGAAAAGGGCAGCAGGTATTTGGAATTTGCAAGATTGTCAAAAGCCGGAGTCATTTGGGCAAACACTTTTAATCGCTTTGATCCTGCATCTCCATTTGGAGGTTTTAAAGAAAGCGGATTTGGACGTGAAGGTGGTGTGCATGGGTTGCGTGAATACGTGGAGATTACAGGATGAGCAAATCAACACCAAAAACTCCCAAACTCTGGATTGGCGGTGCATTTGTCAGAAGCGAATCTGGCAGAACTTATAAAGTCAAAAACATTAATGTGCCTTTAGCGTCAAGAAAAGATTTGCGTGATGCGGTTATGGCTGCAAGAAAGGCGCAACCGGCTTGGGCAAATGCAACCGCTTACAATCGAGGACAAATTCTATATCGGCTTGCAGAAATGATGACGAATTGGCCTGCGGATGCGGTTGACAAAGTGATTCATTACGCCGGTTGGACCGATAAGTTTTCTGCAATTTCTTCATCGGTAAACCCGGTTGCAGGAAAAATCCATAATTTCACGTCACCTGAACCAAGTGGTGTTATCGGAGTTATTTCCGGACCATCATTGGTCGAAGTGGTTGAGTCTTTTTTAGCTCCTATCGTTATCGGTAATTCGGTAGTTCAAATCTTAAGCGAAAACAATCCACTACCCGCATTGGAATTGGCAGAACAAATTGCTACCAGTGACTTACCTGCCGGCGTTGTTAACTTTTTGACCGGAAGTGAAGCAGAATTGCTTCCGCATTTGGCGGGTCATGAAGACATCGACGGGTTGGATTTGTCAGGCAGTCTGCGAAAGGATGAGGGACTTGCCATTGGAGCAAACTCCGTTAAACGGATCCGAAATTTTTCAGCAAAAACCGGCTCATACGAACGAATTGAAGCGTTTGTTGATTTCCGCACGGTCTGGCACGCTTCCGCTTGGTAAAATTGCATTAATGGACTACCGCCGCACTTATTTGAAGGACTTGCTCACGTCCTCTCCACAAGAGGATGTTTCTGCATATGGTTGGGTGAAAACCCGAAGGGATAGCAAAGAAGTTAGTTTTGCCCAGATAAATGACGGCAGTTGTTTTGCAGATTTGCAAGTCGTAATCCCTAACGGTGTCATTGAAGATAGTTTGCTTAAGAAAATCACCGTCGGCTCATGTGTTCGTTTTGACGGAGACTTGGTGGCATCTCCCGGTGAAAAGCAGGCGGTTGAATTGCACGCGAAAGCTGTCGATATTTATGGCGAAGCCGACCCAACCGAATATCCAATGCAAAAAAAAGGTGCGTCATTTGAATTCTTAAGGGAAATCGCGCATTTGAGAGTTCGGGGAAACACTTTTGGTGCAGTATTCCGCATACGAAACCGTTTGTCTTATGCGACGCACAAATTTTTCCAAGAACGCGGGTTCATGTATGTTCATACACCGATAATTTCAGCATCGGATTGCGAGGGCGCCGGACAGATGTTCGGTGTAACGACGCTTGATCTAATGAATATGCCGAAAAACGAAAACGGCATTGATTTTTCTCAAGACTTTTTTGGTAAACAAGCGTACTTAACCGTTTCGGGACAACTTAACGTCGAATCATTTGCCGAGGCGTTTACTAATGTTTACACGTTTGGACCCACTTTTCGAGCCGAAAACAGTTCCACAGCCAGGCATTTGGCAGAGTTTTGGATGATTGAACCCGAACAATCATTTTGCGATTTAGAAGGCAACATGAATTTGGCGGAAGAGTATCTGAAATTCCTCATCGAGGATGTTTTAAATAACTGCCAACCCGATTTGGAATTCTTTAATCAGAGAATCGAACCGACGGTTTTGTCCACATTGCAACATGTGGCAAACACACCCTTTGAAAGAATCACCTACTCGGAAGCCATTGACATGCTAAAAAATAGCGGTGAGAATTTTGAATTTCCGGTTTATTGGGGTTGTGATTTGCAAAGCGAGCACGAACGTTACTTGACTGAACAAAAAGTCAAAAAACCGGTAATCGTCACGGATTACCCAAAAGAAATTAAGGCCTTTTATATGCGCATGAACGAAGACGGCAAAACCGTTCGAGCAATGGACGTATTGGTTCCCAGAGTTGGTGAAATTATCGGCGGCTCGCAAAGAGAAGAGAGATATGATGTTTTGCTTCAAAGAATTCGCGATGCAGGATTGCCGGAAGAACCTTATTGGTGGTATTTAGATTTGCGAAAATTTGGTTCCGCTCCTCATTCTGGTTTTGGACTTGGTTTAGAGAGAATGGTAATGTATGTAACCGGAATGAAAAATATTCGGGACGTCATTCCATTTTATCGAGTACCCGGAAGCGCAGACTTTTAGAAAACTGTGAGGAATTTCTTCGATGTTGATTAGCGGAGCCTTTGAAAACAACCGCCTGCAAAGGATTGCTTCAATGCCTTACTCTTTGCAATATTCAAACTTGCAATCCAGCTTAGAACGGTTAAATGCCTACATTGAAAAACGAAGGAGCCATGAAGCAATTCTGGAAATCGCCCGAGAAACAAGATTTTTCAATGAAATCATTGCAATAAACAACCAGAACGCGATTGAGTTCTTAGAAATTGAACAAAAACTTTGTAAAATTATGGAAGATTTTCAATAACCGGGAACCATAACCCACCCGAAAATGTTCAATAATATTGAATGTATCGGGGGCGACCGGTTTCGACAGAGCTGGTCGGCTTACGGTAGCGAGCCGAGGTGCC
>CAZJKW010000133.1:0-5635 GCA_964546835.1 uncultured Fimbriimonadales bacterium | reverse complement strand
AATCGCTAATAATAACGCGATTGTTGCTTGCCATTTGCATCCACATATCCAAGTGCTGCGTCGAATCAACGGTCGTCGGAAAGGGAGTAAACAATGTTGTATTCAAATTTTGATATAAATACCAATTATTAATGATTTGGGATTCGGTTAATCCGGTGTTTTCATTGTTAATTAATCTTGTTGCAAAACCGCGATTTGCACTATCCAATTGAAAATTGCCGCCACCATGCACCAAAGGGATTGAATGAATCTGTTGTTTTTTTAGCGCAGCAAAAATAAATGGAAAATTGTCATCATTCGGCCTCGGCCGATTATAGGTATGGTCCACAATCGCCCGGCACCCTCCAACGTAAATGTATCGTGGGCCGTAATCGCGAATCCAAATCGTATCCGTGGTGGTTAAGATAAATTCGACTTTCGCCATATTCGCACCCGCAGATTGCAAAGTGCTTGTCGCAGACGTTTGCTCTGAAACCGTGTCAACTACAACATAAAGTTTTGCGTTTCCGTTTGCTCCGGTAATGTATGGCGACATCGAAGCGATAATCGCATTCTGGTTTGTCGAACCCTCCCATGCAACCAATATCCCATCCATTGGATCAAACTCGGAAGCACATTTGATTGGTCCGGTCGGAGGGGAAGCAAGGTCAGGAACGATTAAGGGATGGAGTTCAAGCCAAGCGCGTTCCTCTCGCGTTAAGTAACGGGGAACATCAACACCTTCAGGATATTGGGGTGGTTTTTGGGTGTACGAAACACCAAAAAACAAACTAATCAGCCCAACAAAAAGTACCTTCGCCATCCTCAGGTTCAATGGACGCAATAGGCATCATAAAGAGTTCGTGCCGCCTGGTGGTCAAACGGCACGAACAATATTAGGTTTACTTGGGTGGCGATTGGAACGTGATTTTGCCCTTGTCGTCATAAAAATACAGACCCGGCAATCCCGAACCAATTGAATACTTCGTACTGTTGTTTCCCTTGGCATCGTATAACCACATTCCAAAGGTTTTGGACTCTGCCAAATAACCGTACCAAGTTCTTTCTTTTCCGTCAACATCGTTTACGCCGAGTCCGTAATCATCGCCGTAACTTCCGCCCCAGAATCTGAGTTCGCCTTTTGTATCAAGAACTCTGAACCCAATATCATCACCGTCATTCATCATAGACGCCCTATCTTTTCCTTGTTTATCATAAAGAAAAGAACCAAAAATGTCTTTGTAATTTTTCACCGATGAACGTTCCGCTCCGGTTGCATCATATATCCGTAAACCGAAGGCATCATCTACGTTCTTCACAGAAGCGCGCTCTTTGCCCGCTTCGTCAAACAAAAACATTCCATACCGGTTGCCTCTTTGCGTAATGGATGCTCGTTCTCCACCGGTTTTATCCCAAACGTATAGTCCGTAGTTGTCTCCATTGGTTTCCATGCTGACTAAAGTTTTTTCACCAGCTTTGTCACGAACTGCAAAACTGAAATCACCACTCGGCAATACAGACACCCAAGCACGTTGCTTTCCAGAAGAATCATACATTTGAAAACTCGGGCCATTGGATTGCATATCCAATGTAGCGCGCACTTTTCCTGATGAATCTAAAAGTTCAAAACGATTGGCACTCACCGTATCAAGAACCGTTTTGCCTGCTGTCCAACCGGCAATCGCTAACACGGGTATCGCACACAGGACAGCGCAGATTCGAGTCAAATTTTTGTTTTTCTTTTCAAGTCTTGAAAGTCTTTCTTCAAGCGTCATTTCTATATCCATACTTACACCTCTTTTTCCAAAAAGCAGACGGGTTGAAGTCTTGCTTTCTAAATCCTACCGCCAACGGCTAAACTGGCACCGAAATGTCCACCGTTTTTGTCTCCACTTGGAAAGATGCCGGCCTACCTTGCGTCAAAAAAGCATGGGAAACCTACCAAGAAACGAAAGACCTAATGACGGCTTGCGAGCTTGGACTGGTAGAAGTTGAACTCGATCCGCGACTAAAAGCAGTCGGCTTTGGTGGTTTGCCTAACGCAGATGGCGAGCAAGAATTGGACGCGGGATTAATGGATGGCAGAACCCTGAAAGTTGGCGCCGTTTGCGCCATGCGCGGAATCGTTCCAGTCATCTCGGTTGCGAGAAAAGTTCTGGAAGACACCAATCACATCATGCTGGCTGGAGAAAATGCCCGGAGATTTGCTGAATCTTACGGCTACAAAGTTCAGACTCTCCACACCGAATTGAGTTTAAGCGAATATCGCGAATGGCAAAAAAATCCTACATCCGCACAAGTTTCGCATTTAGTTCATGACACAGTTACTATCGTAGGTCGTGAAAACAATGGTCATTTGGTTGCTGCGTGTAGCACAAGTGGTCTTGCGTGGAAAATTCCGGGTCGAGTCGGTGATTCTCCAATTGCAGGTGCTGGATATTATGCAGATGACGAAGCCGGAGCCGCAGGCGCCACGGGAGTCGGCGAAGACATATGGCGTTTTCTTTTGTCCGGACGCGTTGTAGAAAATATGAGAAAGGGAATCAATGCAATAGATTCATGCCAAGAAGCAATCAAAAACATGGTGAATCGTTACCCAAAAACAAGAAATGAAACGACGGCAGTTTTTGGTGTAACAAAAGATGGAGATTGGGGAGCCGCCGCTACAAAAGACGGCTTTACTGCGTGGGTCTGCATTGACGGCGAAATTTCCAGCCACCAAATTCCGGGAATTAATTAGTGTCACTTTTGATTGGAACCGCCGGCCATGTTGACCACGGCAAAACAACCCTGATAAAAGCGTTGACTGGAATTGATGCTGACCGATTGCCAGAAGAAAAGCTGCGAGGCATGACAATTGATGTCGGATTTGCATTTCTGGATTTTCCAAAACTGGGAAGGGTTGGAATCGTGGATGTTCCCGGACACGAACGCTTTATCAAAAATATGCTTGCAGGAGCATCCGGCGTTGATGTTGCGCTTCTTTGCGTTGACGCAAATGAATCTGTCAAACCGCAAACCATAGAGCATTTTCAAATTCTAAAATTACTCGAAGCGAAAGCAATCATTGTCGCTTTGACAAAAATTGACATTGCAGACAACGTAACAATTGAAACGTCCATTTCCGAAGTCAGAGAATTGTTACATGGCTCCAAGTACGATAGATCTGAAGTCATTCCGGTATCGGCGCAAACGGGCGAAGGACTAGAAAACTTAACCAATGCAATCGAAACGACTCTACTGGAAATTGGAGAGCCGGAAAAATCGGATCTCTGGTTTATGCCGATTGATCGAGTTTTCTCTCTGTCCGGACACGGAACCATTGTCACAGGCACAATGGCAATGGGACAAGTCAACAGAAACGATATTGCGGAATTAATGCCGGGCAAAATCGAAGTCAGAATTAGGAGTGTTCAATCTCATGGCGAAGACGTTACGGCTGTTGAAAGAGGACAACGATGTGCAATGAACGTCGTCGGCATCAAAAAGGAAGAAATCCATCGCGGCCAAGCAATCGGAGCACCAAACTGTCTAAATGAAACAGTTTGTCTTAACTCAAAAATTGTATTGATTGAAGAAATAAGGCACGGAGAAAGAGTGCGAGTCCACATTGGAGCAGATGAAACCATTGGAAAACTTTTTCTTTTCGACAAAGATCCCGAATTAGTGCAATTACGTCTTGAAACTCCGGTCGCATGTGCAAAGGGACAACGATTGGTGATTCGAAAATACTCTCCGCCAATCTTATTGGGCGGTGGCGAAATCATTACTCCAATCGCAACACCTCAAAAGAAGCATGAACTTCCAAATGCGAAAACCACAGGTTCAATCTTTGACCTCATTGCAAACAATGAACACGGAACAACAACCGAACAAATCTGTCAGTCACTTGGACAAACCCCGCAGCAGATTGGAAACGAAATTGAAAATCTCAAAGAAAATAATAAAGTTATGGGTTTTGCTGGAAACTGGCTAACGCCGGAATCGCTTGAGAACCTAACAACACTGATTCGTAAATCTCTTTTGGAAATTCATGCCAAGAACCCGGATTCGCTCTATGTATCCAAATTGGAACTTTCCAAATATTTACCAAGCATTTGGACAGGAAAACCGCTTGACCGATTGCTAAACAAACTCACAATCGACAAAAAAATAAATGCGAAGGATGCAAACATACGACACCCTGACCACTCAATCAATCTCAACGAAAAACAGAAACTTCTGTTGGAAAAAGTCATTAAAGCCATGGATGCTGCAGGAGCACTTTCTCCCACAATCGAATCCCTTGCAGGTGAAGTCGGTGCTCCAATTCCGGCGATTGAAGAAATCATCCGGCTCGGATTGGAATCGGGACATCTTCAAAAAATCCCGGACAATTTGATCTATCCAAAAATTACTTTAGATAAGTTATCGGAAGCGGTGAAAATCCTTGCCCCAAAATTCACCGTGGCACAATTTAGAGATGCAACCAATTCGTCACGAAAATTCGCGCTGCCATTGCTTCAATACTTCGACGAAATTCACTTAACTCGTAGAGTTGGAGAAGAACGAATCGTTCTAAACGATACTATTCGCGAGTAACTTGCTCTACAATCCAACCGTTGCCGGCAGGACGCAAAACGGCTCTTAGGGTCACATCTTCAAACTCCAAAATAAGAGTTGTTGCACTGTTTGATTCGGAAATTGCAAGGTTATGCACGACTCTCTCATCCGGCAAAACTTTTAATGCGGCTTTCTGAACCGCATCCGGGGCAGTTGAACGAATCGTTTCAAGCAACCAATTGTCAAAAAATCTCAATGCACGGGATTCATCAACGGTTCCGACATTGACCAATTGAGCATCTTTAACCACAAATGTCTCTTTTTTTAATAATGCCGGAATCGCTGATGGCAATGAAAACGATTTCGGCTCGTCAATACTTTCAATTTCAAACTTCGTTCCAATTTTCTTAATAGACCCCGCGTCATCCAAAATGGCTTTTCGAATTACTGGCTTGCTTACTTGATAAACTCCGGATTTTAGGGTCAAATAATCCAACCGAATTTGATAAATCATTCCCGCGTCTTGGACACTTTCACCGGTCAGATAAATGGAGCCGCTGGGTTCAAATTGTGGTTTCAATTGAAATCCAAAAACCCAACGTAATGACTCCAAGCCAACAACCGGCTTTCCTGTAGTCCCAAAAACAGTCGTCCTGCAAATGGGTCCCAAATTAACAGAAACCGCGCGCCATTTACCTTGAGAAGCAACAGATGTACTCACCCACGAAAAGTCGGTTGGTAATTCTCCTCCAAACTTATCAAGCAATTGGTCAAATCCGGAAACCCGGCGTTTGCACCACGCTTCATCAACTTTGGCAATAGACTTTGCACCATCATAAACGTGTGAAATCATTAAATCAATCGCTTTACTAACCACCGGGTTGGGTGTTGCCGTTGGGCGACTTTTGCCAAACTCTTTAACCAAAGGCACAAAAGCATCAATCGGTTTTTGGCCAACTTGCAATATCAAAACGCTTGCGGCTATCAGCACAGGTTGATTTTGACACTTAACAGGTAAAAAGTGTTTCGATGATATTCTGGGTAGGGGTCGGTATTGCAATCATCTTACTGGTTGCTTTTGGTGTTTCAGGATATTCCCAAAACCTCGACAGTG
>CAZJKW010000132.1:0-5639 GCA_964546835.1 uncultured Fimbriimonadales bacterium | reverse complement strand
TGTGACAATTATTGAGCCACGATCGGTTTCACGCCCTTTGGGGCTTACAACCGCATATTACAATTTAGTCTGGAAAGCGTCTCGATTGATGGCTAAATTCTATCGAAACCGACCAAACATGCGCGAATCGGTTCTTTCAAAACTTGGTCCGGCATCTCTTCTTTTCCTCATTGCAATTTGGGCTTTTTTGCTGATACTCGCATACGCACTGATTCTGTGGGGACTCAATACACCAATGCGCGGAATGGAAGATTCAAATGTTGCAAGTTATTTATATTTGAGTGCCGTTACTTTCTTTACATTAGGTTATGGAGATATGACTCCTGCATATCCAACGGGAAGGTTTATTGTGACATTAGAAGCGGGAACCGGATTTGCGATGCTTGCATTGGTAATTAGTTATCTGCCCGTCTTATATCAAGCATTTTCAAAACGTGAAAGCACAGCATTGTTGCTTGATGCTCGTGCAGGTTCTCCTCCAACAGGTGGCGAGTTATTAAGAAGATATTCGGGTCAAGATTGCAAGGGTCTTGAAGAAATTTTATCGGAATATGAACGGTGGTGTTCATCATTGTTAGAAAGTTTTCTTTCGTATCCAATGCTGGCTATGTACCGTTCACAACATGAAAAACTCTCATGGCTTTCCTGTTTAACGGCAATTCTCGATGCTTCTGCATTAATCCAAAGCTCATACAAAAATGAATCGGATGAAGGAAAATCTCTCATCCGGCAAGCGCAATTAACTTTCGCTATGGGACGGCACTTAGCCGTCGACTTGGCATACATAACGAACATCGAACCGACCAATCCTGAAATCGATCGTCTCCCACCAAATGTTTGGGATTCGCTTGTACACGAACTTTGGAATCACAAAACACCCATAACCATAAGCGGCTACGAAAATTTATGCAAACTGCGCAAAGAATACGAGCCGTATTTGGAAGGATTATCAATAGGAATGTCCATTGAACTCCCTCCCTGGGTTCCCATCGGAAAACCCAAAGATTCTTGGGAAACTACCGCATGGGATTTGACGAAACACTTCTAAAACATCCAAATCTGTCATAATGTCGTCGGTCTCCAGAGACAGTCGGCGCCATTTGGCTTAAACCTCAAGCCGACCGAGGGGTTCGAATGATTGCCTATACCGATTTTTGGTTAGGGGGTCTCACGGACTTCAGCGTGAGACCCCCTAACCCTTTATAAGGATGGATACAACGTGGCAACACAACAAAAAGTAGCTACAGTTGAAAAGGCAACCGAATGGTACAAGGCGTCCTCAGGACTGATTTTCGCCGACTACCGTGGTCTCAAGGTGTCCGAAATGCAGGAGTTGAGAAAATCACTCCGCAGCATCGGCGCCGAATTCCACGTGGTGAAAAACACCTTGTTCCGCAGAGCGGCAGGAGACGATATCTCCCTGATTCCAGAGGAGTATCACAACGGCACGACCGCAACCGTGTTCATCTTTCAAGAAGAACCGGCTTGTGCAAAAGCCGTGGTCACCTTTGCTAAAACTCATGGCGCGCTTCAAATCAAAGGCGGATTTCTAAACGGAAAACCGCTAACGGCGAAAGAGGTGGATTCCCTTTCGAAACTCCCGACTCGCGAGGAGCTCCTTTCTCAAATCGTCGGACTCGTCGCAGCACCTATGACGAACATCGTCAGCATCCTCAACGAAGTACTTGCTGGCCCGGTTCGAGCCATCGGCGCAATCGAAGAGAAAGTTAAGTCGAGTTCCCCTGCTCTTGCACCAAAAGCAGAAGTAGCACCGGCATCCGTACCCGAAACTGAACCGGAAGCCGCTCCCGAGCCTGCGCCCACAGACGAATCGCCTGAACCAGCCCCGGCTGAATCAACTGAAACAGCAGAACAAACAGAAATAACCGAAACAACAGAATCAACTGAAGGAGAATCATAACCATGTCGGCAATTGCAGAAATCGTTGACAAGATCTCGGGCCTTACTGCCCTTGAACTTAGCGAACTCAAAACCGCACTCGAAGACAAATTTGGCGTAACCGCAGCCGCTCCGATGGGCGGAATGATGATGATGCCCGCCGGTGGCGGAACCGATGCGGGTGCTGCTGAAGAGAAAACATCGTTCGATGTCGTTCTTACCGAAGCAGGACAAGCAAAACTCCAAGTCATCAAAGTCGTTCGAGAACTGACCGGGCTCGGACTCAAAGAAGCCAAAGACGTCGTAGACGCTGCTCCAAAGGCAGTCAAAGAAGGCGTCAGCCAAGACGAAGCCAACAAAATCAAAGCGGCTATCGAAGAGGCAGGCGGAAAAGTCGAACTCAAGTAATTCGGCTTTTTTTCAATAGGTCTATTTGAATTTTCAATTAGACCTATTGTTTTGTTTGCCGGCTAACTTAAGTCGTAACTCCTCCTGGTCTTCCTTGCGAGTCGCAACGACCAACAAATCCCCCAATTCAAGAACTGTCGATCCCCGCGGAATATAAGACTGTTCTTGCCGCTTAAGCAAAACCAACAATGCAGTTGATGGCATACCAAGTTCAACCACTTGTTTTCCAATAACCGGAGAATCTGCGCCTATAACAACTTCAATCAGTTCAGAACCTTTTACCGGAGTTAGATCAAGATTGTCACTTTGTTTCAACTGAACACCAACAACTTTAGCAAGCCGTCCAAGTGTGGTTCCTTGAATAATTACAGAAAGCAAAACAACAAAAAATACTAAATCAAAGAGTTGCTGCGCGCCACCAACTCCAGCAGTTAGAGGAAAGGTCGCAAGAATAACGGGTACAGCTCCCCTTAAACCTGCCCAAGAGACAAAAAATTTGCTTCGCTTCTGCAATCGAACAAAAAGCAAGGATACAAAAACGGCAACTGGTCGTGCAATCAACATCAAAAATAAAGCCAAACTAATTCCCGGAATCCACAGTTCAAGGACTCGTGAAGGAAATGCGAGCAAACCTAAAATTACGAATACTGAAATTTGCATTAACCATGCCAATCCATCATGAAATTGAGTGATCGAAATTTTGTGCACAAAATTCTTGGAACCAAGTGTGATGCCAGCTACATAAGTAGCAAGAAATTCGTTTCCATGAATTAAATGTGACACGCCAAAAGATAAACATACGGTTGAGATCGAAATAACAGAATACAATCCATCATTGTCCAGCCGAATGTGATTCATTAGCCAATAAGCAAGATATCCAAAAAACACTCCAACCAAAAAACCAAGCGGTAATTGTAAAACAAGTTGTGGCAAATAATCAATAAAATTAAAATGAGTTTGAATTGCCATTTGCGTAAACATGGTTGTCAGTAAAACTGCAACGGCATCATTGCTACCGGACTCAAATTCCAATAGGGGAGCCAAATTGTGTTTTAGGCCAATCCTTCTACTTCTCAAAACACCAAATACAGCAGCAGCATCGGTGGAAGAAACAACAGATCCCAGCAAAAGGGACTCCACCAAAGGAACACCGATTACGTAATGCGCAAACAAGAACACGAGACTGGCAGTTAGAATCACGCCAAATGTGGCAAGCGACAGACCTCGCCAGAAAACCGGTTTTACATCGTTGAAGTTCGATTCTAAACCACCAGCAAAAAGGATAAATGCCAGCGCCAATGAACCGAGCGTTTTTGAAAACTGATAGTTTTCAAATGGAATCCCTCCGGGTCCGTCGCTTCCCGCCAACATCCCGATTGCCATGAATAGAACCAATGCCGGAATTCCTAATTTGGTAGAGGCACGGCTGGCAATTACACTTAAAAGAAAGAATCCACCTGCCAACAGCAGTCCTGATTGCAGGGTAAGTCCTTCCAGCATATTCGAGTCTACCCGTATCAAAACCCAGTAAAAATACTGGGTTAGCCAGCATTCTTAACAGGGAATAAACCAAGCATAAGTATCAGGGTTCCATGGATTGGAGCCCGCCTTGAACCGAAACCCGGTGCCGAAAGAAAGGGAAATCGCCGCCTGAAAATCCCGGACCGAAAGCCCAAGGGGATTCGACAACGACAACAAGGAGGAGATCATGTCGTTCCGAGTAAACACTAATCTTGGCGCAATCAATGCGCTTAGAAACTTAGGAATCAACTCAGCCGAATTCGGCAAGTCGGTTACTAAATTGTCAACCGGTCTTCGCATCACATCCGCTGCGGATGACCCAGCAGGACTCATCATTTCCGAAAACTTCCGAGCTCAAATCGGAGGTTTGGAACAAGCAGGAGCCAACAACCAAGACGCAATCAACTTTGCGAAAACAGCTGAAGGCGCCCTTGATGAAGTCAGTCGTCTGTTAAAAGATGCTCGCAAACTTGCCGTAGCATCCGGTAACACCGGTGCCTTGGACAGCAACGCTATTCAAGCCAACCAAAACCAAATTGCTTCGATTCTTAACTCAATCGACCGAATCAGCCGGCAAACGCAATTCGGACAAAAGAAACTTCTTGACGGTTCAGCCGGTATCACGAGCACTGTCACCAACGCAGCCAACTATGCTGCCATCCAAATCAGCGGAAACTTCGCCGGTTACGCGATCAACTCGAACGGCGCAGTCACGGTCCAAGTTACGCAAGCCGCAACTCGCGCCGTCATCACCGGTTCGGTTGGCTCATTGACTTCAACTACCGTCCTTGGAGCAGGAAACTTTGTTTTGAATGGCGTCAGTTTCACATCAAGCGGTACTGAAACCGTTCAAGGGCTGTTGACTCGATTCAACAACGCATCCAGCCAAACCGGCGTCACAGCTGCTTTGGTCGGCGGTTCGGTCGTCTTCACCAGCAACGAGTACGGCACCAACGCAAAAGTCTCGTTCACCGATACGGCCGGTATCCTGAACGGAACATCGTATGCAACTGCTACGGGCGTTGAGGCAAGGGCAACGGTGTCGGTAACCACATCTGCCGGCGTCCAAAGCGTGAACTTCACCGGAAGCCGAAATGGAGACAGCGGTCTTCGACTGAGCGACGGCGAAGGCAATGCGATTCTCCTTACTCAACAAGGCAACGCGGTTGCAGCAGCGGCAGCTGTCGGACGAATTGAAGCCGGTTCGGCTCAATTCCAAATCGGAGCAAACGCCGGTCAAACGGTCAGTCTCAGTCTTGGAAACATGCTCTCAAGCCAAATCGGCCAGGGCGTGGTTCCGGGCGAAACGCTGGCAACCATCAACGTCACGACGTCCGCCGGAGCAGACAACGCTCTCCGAATCATTGACGCGGCGATTGCACAAGTCACTAAAACTCGAGGCGACATCGGTAACTTCCAACGCAACGTATTGGAATCCAACGTTCGCTCGCTTGCGGTTCAGAAAGAGAACTTGACAGCAACCGAGAGCTCGATTCGAGATGCGGACATCGCTTCGGAAATCACGAACTACACCCGTTTGCAAATCCTTCAGCAGTCCGGCTTGTCCGTTCTTGCTCAAGCGAACGCAGCACCACAAGCAGTTCTCTCTCTCCTCAGGGGATAGGCGAGGACCCCCGATGGGGAACTCTGACAGGCAAAAAGGGACCGGGCAACCGGTTCCTTTCTTTTTTGGTTAAGTTCATAGGGAGTTTCACCCTCTCGTCGCAACAAGTACGCAATTGACGATTTTTCACGTCAACCACTCTATAGGTGCTCGAGAAAGCCATTTGTCAAGGATTTTTTTGAAGAAC
>CAZJKW010000131.1:0-5645 GCA_964546835.1 uncultured Fimbriimonadales bacterium | reverse complement strand
CTTTTGTACAACATTCACAAAGGAACTTAGTTGTATGTAATAAGGGTCTTCGTCAGACGCAAGAGGGTTCTCGTTCCAATTGCCGTCAATGCTGCTTGTCTTAAGGGCAGCAGAAAGCCGACTGTCATATTCCAAAAACCCGTCGCTGCCTGCAACTTCAAAGGTAACGCGAAACCCGCTTGGATCGGCCCAAGTCCCTTCGCAATGAGCAATCGCACCACTGTCCATTGTCAAAGTAACTAACGAATAATCAATGTTTTGAACATTTTTGGTCATCAGTGACTGACAAAAAACTCTTTCGACTTCACCAAAAGTCCATCGGATCCAATCGAAGTCATGAACCATTAAGTCCAATATAACTCCTCCCGATAAGTTTTTATCGCCGAACCAACCTCCAAATCCTTTCGGTGCAAGTCCGCCTCTTCTTGTCCTTATTGCACCGGGTCTTCCAATTGCTCCGGACTTAATGATTTGATTTGCTTTCTTAAATTCCGCAAAAAACCTTACGACTTGTCCCGGAATCAAAGGAACCTTCAAAGTATCGCTCAACAAAACTAATTCGGCACATTCTTTAACGGTTCTTGCCAAAGGTTTTTCACATAAGGTTGGTTTTCCTTCTCTTAAAGACATTG
Source organism: uncultured Fimbriimonadales bacterium (assembly GCA_964546835.1). Lineage (GTDB taxonomy): Bacteria > Armatimonadota > Fimbriimonadia > Fimbriimonadales > ATM1 > JAHCHL01. The sequence goes on along the minus strand of CAZJKW010000131.1, from coordinate 5,013 downwards.
ACGCAAATTCTAAATGCAGATGAGTAGGCAGACAAACATCAACCGCATCCGATGATTTAATAAGAGTTTCTGAATTCACTGCAGGTACGGCACCTGTGTCCTTTACAAAATTTGTTAACCGCTCTGGATCTGAGTCAAAAACAAGCAATTCAATGTCGGTAAATTTTGAATAATGCCTGGCATGAACTCTTCCCATGCCGCCTGCTCCCAAAATACCAATCTTTGTCATGAATAACGGAGTTTACTCGCTAAAGAAAACCTTTTTTCGGCATATAAACTACTTCATCGTATACACCGTGTGAACCGGAAAAAATCACATTTTCAATCGCCGCGGCAACATCGTCAGCAGTTAGCATGTCGGCCCTCTCCGGCGTCCATTCCATTTGATCCCAAAGCGGCGTGTCGACGCTGCCGGGCATGAACGCCGTAATTTGAATCCCCTTGCTTCTGAATTCTTGAGCGAGACTATGACTCAAGCCAAGTCCCCCAAATTTCGACGCAACATAAGCAGCACCTTTGGGAAACGGCGTTTTCGATGAAATGCTCAAAACATTAACAATTTTTCCACCACCACGCTCCAACATAAATCGAATTGCTTCTCGGCAAGAAAAAAACAGGCCGCTTAGATTCGTGGAAATGGTTTCATCCCAAATCGAATCCGGTAAGACCAAAGTTTCGCCCGTTGCCGCGATACCTGCAGCAAAAATAGCAGACAAATCAGGACTAACTGTTTCTTTTTGTTCACCGAAAGCAAATTGTTGATGGGTAAGGTTTTCCATTCCCAATCCCGGTTGAAAGTCGTGAGAGTCAAAGAAGCCTTTTGTTTTATCAAACAATTCAATTGCAACCTGCGGGTCCGAAATACTGCCTCCAACAATATCAACGGCAACTCCAAACTCCCTGCATTTGGAAGCGGTTTCTTCAAGCCGGGTGAGATTTCTGCCTGACAAGACTAACGAACAACCGCGTCTTGCCATCGAAACCGCACATGCTTTTCCGATTCCGCTCGATGCGCCGGTAATGGTGCAGATGTGATTCATTTATGCATAACTTCTTGAATTACGCAACAAATCATAAAACTCTTTACGCGTTGCTTGGTTTTCTCTGAAAATTCCCGTTAAATAACTTGTTGAAACGTTTGATGCTTGCTTTTCAACACCTCGAGCCATCATACACAAATGCTTACCTTCAACAACAACTGCAACACCGACCGGATCCAAACTTTCTTGAATTGCCATACCAATTTGTTGAGTCATCCTTTCTTGCACCTGTAATCTTCTTGCAAACATGTCGACGATACGAGCCACTTTGCTAATACCAACGATTTTTTTACTCGGCAAATAGGCGACGTGAGCATAACCAAAAAACGGCAGTAAATGATGTTCGCACATACTAAAAAACTCAATGTCTCGAACGACAACAATGTCTTCGTTGGATTCATTAAAAATTGCATCATTTAATACAACTTTCAAATCTTGTTGATAGCCGCTCGTCATAAATCGCAAGGCATCGGCCGCGCGCTTTGGAGTTTTCAGTAACCCTTCTCGATGGATATCTTCGCCAACTTGCTCCAAAATGCTCCTGTATAAGTTTTCAAGTGTCTCGTTCATTCGTCTTCTCCAGCATACTCAAAAATATTTCGTGCTGTTTCTCTGACAACAACTCGCTCCAACTTACAGGGCAACTTTTGTTTAAGCCTCTTCCAAATCATTTGAGTCAAAACCTCAGTTGTAGGATTCAAATGCCTGAATTCTTCAATATCTAAATTTAGATGTTTGTGATCATATCGGTCAACAACTTCTTCATGTACAATCCGGTCAATTTCAGAAATATCTGCGATCATTCCTGAGTTTTGTTGAATCGGCCCCGAAACAGAAACTTCCAATTCGTAATTGTGCCCATGACCATTAGAGTTATTGCATTTTCCAAACAACTCAAGGTTTTCTTCGACACCAATCGACTCAATATGCAAGCGGTGCGAAGCGGCAAATTCATATCCACGAGTTAGTATCACTTTTTTGTCTTCTCCTATCAGTTTTATTTCACTAAACAATAGAGGGGTTTCGTACAATTTCAATTTTATGAGTTTGATTCGGTTTGGTAATTCTAAAAGTTGATTCCAAACAAACTGGCTCAGGTTTTCTAAACTCGGCGCAACAACATCAAACCCGGCAACTTCATCATTAATACTCCTTTGATCAAATATCGAAACAATCCGATTCTGCAAAATCTCATCAATTTCTTTAATGTTGATTACCATTCCAGTCGTATCATCTGTTTTGCCTGAAAAACTCGCTTGCAAAACATAATTATGCCCATGGTTAAAGGGTGATGCCCACTCTCCGAAAATGTTTCGGTTTTCCACTTCAGAAAGTTTTGAATTCCAATAGCGGTGTCCACTTGAAAAAGTGACTTGACGCGTCAAAATCACTTTGCTTTCCTTGGAATGCCAAGTGACAAGGGCATTTGTGCGCCTTTGCCCACAATCATTAAAATCAAAAGGGAAACCAGATACGGCATCGCATCAAAAATTTGGTAAGGAATGGACAAACCCATGGCCTTGGTCATGGATTGCAAACCCAATGCGAGTGCAATCAATAAACAAGCGAGCGCAGAGCCAATCGGCATCCATCTTCCAAAAGTTACTGCTGCAATGACCAAAAATCCTCTACCTGATGTCATGTTTGGCACAAACGAACTGGTTTGTGCCAGAGATAAATACGCTCCGGCAAGTCCACCTGTTGCGCCTGCAAATAATATGGCCTGCGTTCTCGTTGCTTCCACCGAATAGCCGTTTGCTTCAGCGGCATCTGGCGAATCTCCGCACGCCCTGGCGACCAGTCCCCATTTCGTCTTCTTAATCAAAAACCAGGTCCAAATGATCAATCCAAATGCAACTAACATCAACAAATCTAACGAAAGCTGACCGCCATACTTGCTAATGGAAGGCGCAGAAATTAGTTTGCCAGTCCGCCCAAAAATAAGAATTGCCAATGTCGAAGTAGCTCCCAAACAGAAAAGATTGATTCCTGTTCCAACAACAACTTGGTCAGCAGCCAGCCGAATCAAAAACCAAGAGATAAATAGTGAAAGCAATACCCCGATTCCAATTCCTGAAAAAACGCCAAGCCACGCATTTCCGGTTATCCATGAAACATAAAATCCTGTAAATGCACCGGAAAGCATCACTCCCTCAAGACCAATATTAATCACTCCGGATCTCTCCAAAACAGATTCCCCGCATGCAGCAATGATCAATGGTGTGCCTAATGACAACATGGCAGCGATAATCCCCATCCATTCATTCATGAGCTGAATCCTCACTCTTTGGTCTGTTTTTCATCAAAGATCCAATTGCAATAAATGCTAATACTCCAATCGCCTGAATCACAAACACAATCGAGCTTTGTGCTTGGCCGAATTTTTCCAAATTTCCTGCGCCGGCAATCAATGCACCAAAATAAAGTCCCGACAAAATTGCGCCGAACGGATTCAACCCGCCTAATAATGCAACAGGAATTCCCAAAAACCCCCATTGAGGAGAAAACCCTTGAAACAAATATCCGCTTACTCCCAAATATTCGATGCCGCCGGCTAATCCACAAATCGCGCCACTAATCATCATTGCCTTAACTTGAATCGCACCCACAGGTAAACGCAACGCCCTTCCCGAATTCGCATTTGAACCAACATATCTAAACCGTAAACCGCTTTTGGTCCGATACAACCAAAAGCCAACCAAAATTGCGATTGCAACACAAATAAATAGTCCGGAATGTAAATCTGTTTGTGAGTCCAACCTTTGAAACATTACTTCGTTCGGCAAACTATCGGTTTGCGGAATGGATCTCGTTTTTTCTTGAAGCGGACCGAGAGTGACATAACTGAGCAAATGAAGGGCAACAAAGTTCAATAATATCGTGGAAATCACGATATTGACTCCGCGTTTAACATATAACCACCCGGCAAGACCGGCATAAATCGCGCCACCAATTGCACAAGATATTAAAATCAGAAAGTTAAGAACGCTGCTGGGAGTATGTTCAATGACCTTAAAAACAAATGCACCTGTTGTTGCACCAAAGATAAGCTGACCTTCCCCTCCAATGTTAAACATTCCCGCGCGCCAAGCAACAATCATTCCAATCGCAACCATTATCAAAGGCGCAGATTTGACCAAAGTTCGATGGATCCCATATTTGTCCCCTAATGCGCCTTCATATAGCAATTTTAGAGAATCAACAATCGGAAGCCCGAAAATCGCCAGAGACAATATCAAAATCAAAAACAAACCAAATGGAATCAAAAATAACTTTTTCCAATTCACCTGATTGCCTCTTCAAAGTGACTGGATAGCGCACCGCGATTCATAAAGAAAGTTCGATCGGCCAATTGAATCAATTCATCAAGATCAGTAGAAAACAAAACGACACAAACCCCTGCCTTTTTGGCATTCAATAACTGGCTATGAACATATTGCGTGGACTTAATATCCAGTCCTCTCGTCGGATTTACGGCAACAATTAATTCCGGCATCGAATTCAATTCACGTGCCACAACAACCTTCTGTTGATTGCCTCCGCTCAAACGGTTTGCAACTTCAAAAATGTTAGTTGTCTTGATTTGATAAACTCGAACCATTTCTTTAGCCCAGTCCGATGCACGACCGCGATGAAAAACTCCTAACGCATTTGAAAACTCATCCTCATTGCGGATAGCCAGGTTCTCAAAAATCGTCAGATCAAGAGCGAGCCCGTCTCTTTGCCGGTCTTGAGGAATGTAAGCACAAACTCTCGGGGCAGTTATCCGTCCGCTGGTCGGTTTTCTTATACCTACGATGGTTTCCGCAAATTGAACTTGTCCGTTTCCATCTACGCCGCCAAAGCCGACAATTTCATTTGAAAACAACTCAATGTCGATTGGGTTTCTTTGTGATGGATAACATTCGAGTTTTTCAACTTTGACAACCACGTTGCCCGGTGCCATTTCAATCTTCGAACTTCGTTCCGGTAA
>CAZJKW010000130.1:0-5659 GCA_964546835.1 uncultured Fimbriimonadales bacterium | reverse complement strand
AACACTCTAACGTTGCAGATGAAATTGTTTGCGAATTGTTTGCTAAGGCGGGTGGAAATTCGAATTCGACGATTGCCGTTGTTGCTACGGGTGGATATGGCAGAAAGGAACTTGCGCCTCGTAGCGACTTAGATATTTCGTTTGTTGCGCTTGAAGAAGGACATCCTGAGGATGAAAAACTGGTCCGAGAACTGTTTCGGACATTGATTGATTTGTTTTCTAAGTTGGATGTCTCGCTGGGTTATGCGTATCGCTTGATTGGAGACTGCCCGGCACTGGATCCCGTAACCCGAACCGGATTAATTGATGCACGACTCATTTGTGGAAATGAAAATATTTTTTCAACTTTTAGCAAAGCCTTTTGGGAGACGTTTCCAGTTGCGGAATTCTTGATATCAAAAATCGCAGAACGCCAAGAAATGCATCGCCAATGGCATACGACACCTTTGTTTGTTGACTTTCATTTAAAGGAAGGGGCAGGTGGACTTAGAGATTTTCATGCTTCAAAGTGGATTCATCAAGCGATGGGGATTGAATGGAATCACCCTGCTGGCGAGATTGAATTCTTGCTAATGGTACGAAACGCATTGCACTTGGTTACCAATCGCAAATTCGATCAAATGGTAAGAACAAGAATTGGTCAAATTTCCGACTGTGTTGGTCTTTCTGCAAATGACGTTGCTTCTGGCGTTTTCAGAACTGCTGAACAGAATGCGCTTTTGTTGTCGGATTCGATCCAAAAAATTCATTCCTCTACCTTGTTTCTTTCACCAAATTGCATTGGCAACGGGGGCAAGATTCAGTTTGAAACTGATTGCAGTTTGAGCGATGCAGCCATCGGTATTTCTAAAGGAATTCAACTTGGTTTTGAGTCAACGGTTTTGGAAAAAGCAGGAGATATTGGAGATGGGGCTAAATTGTTTGACGTGATTACATCGGGGTCAAAAAATGTTCGCGCTCTACTAGATTCCAATGTTATGAATAAGGTTTCTCCTGAATTTACAAACTGCATGTACTTGTTACCGACAGATTCGGTTCATCAGTTTACCGTTGGTGAGCATTCGATTCGCGTCATGGAGGCGCTTGAATCCAGTAAATTAAATCCTGATTTTAGAAATGCGTGGGACGAAGTTTCGGATTATCGCGCTTTGTTTTTGGCAGCATTGCTTCATGACGCAGGAAAATTGATTGATGAACCAACTCATTCTGAAATTGGAGCAAAGATTGTTCGTGACGTTTGTGTGCGATTGGGAGTATCGGGTGAAAAAGTAGAAACTGCTAAGTGGCTTGTTTTGAATCACTTGGAAATTGCGCGAATTGCACGAACGCATGATATTGACCACCCTGAAACACATTTGCTTGTAAGTCAATTGTGTGAGAAACCAGAAAAGTTGGCAATGCTGTTTTTATTGACCTATGCAGATATTGTAAGTGTAAGCGATCAAACTTGGACTCCTCAACTTAGGGAAAACATGCTAAAAATTTATGAAAGAACCCGAGGAATTATGGAATCAGGTTCGCTAAAAGGAGATGAAGCCCTATTTAGAGAACAAGCGATGCGGAAGTTGCAACGAATGGATAGTGATGAATCCGTTAAAGATCTAATGGAATCCATGGCGACGCACTACTTGTTAAGCACTCCAATAGAAAATTTTCCTTTGCATGCAGAATACATTAGGCGAGCACGTACCGGAGAAACCGTTGTTTCATTTAATCAAAAGCATGAAACCGCTCTCACAGAAATTACATTTGTTCGACATGATTTGGAAAAACCCGGACTCTTAAGTAGAATTCTTGGCGTAATCTATTCCCTTGATTGCACGCTGCATTCTGCACGCGCCGCGTCAACTTATGGAACCGAACCCATTGCAATTGATACACTAAACATTTCATTTCAAAAACTACCACTTCCACAATCGCTGTGCCGTATCGTATCTGCTGAACTCAAAAAATGTACAGATGACGTAGATGAATTAAAAAAGCTTATGGACTCTAATGGCAAGGAATTTAACAAAAGACAAGAATTGTTTACCTATCGTTACCAGCCGGGTCCACTTGGTGTATTGGAGATTGAAACTCCGATAGGAAGAGGTATGCCTTTTAGAATCACCAAGATGCTTGCCGAATTTGGTTGGAATGTACATATTGCGCGAATTGGGCAATGGGCCGACCGGGCGGTGGCAAGATTTTACGTGGACAAACCGATAGGCATTCCAATTTTGCCTGATGAAGTTGAGGCGAAATTGGGTGGAAGAATTGTGGTCTGAGCGTCCTGGTATAGTGACCCGGTTTCTATGCGCGTATTGATTTTTGGATGTGGAAGGACGGGTGCAGCCCTTGCCCGAATGTTGGCAAGACGAGGAAACGAAGTCACCGTATTGGAAAAAGACCCGATTGCATTACAGCGGCTCGGCGAGAATCACGGTTGTAAAACGGTTATTGGAGACGGATTGGATGATGATGGACTGAAAAATGCCGGCATTGAAAGTGCGGACGCATTTATTGCTTGTACTCGTGGCGATAACACAAATTTGATGGCAGCCCAAATTGCACAAACACGGTACAAAATTAAGATGATTTGCGCAAAAGTCAACGACCCATCTCGTGGCGCTGAATACAATAAACTCGGCGTTTTTTGTATCGTTCCGAATTTGTTAACAGCCGGAATGATGCGTTGCTGGCTATTGGGAGAAGAATTTGCACCTATTGACGTTTTCAACCGACTAGATGAGGATGGCAACTAAATTATGTATGTGATTGTTGTTGGCGGCGGAAAAGTCGGCGCATATTTAACCAAACGACTTTTGAATGAAGGCCGAGAAGTTTTGCTGATCGAAAAGGATTCCAGGGCAGCAAACGCTTTGAAGATTCAGTTTGGAGACTCGGTTATGGTTGGAGACGGATGTGAAGCCATGACTCAACAACGCGCCGGATTTCAAAGGGCGGACGTTGTTGCGGCTGTTACCGGAGAGGATGAAGACAATCTGGTTGTTTGTCAAATGGCGATGAAAACTTGGGGAGTGCAACGAACGATTGCGCGTGTTAATGACCCCAGTCACACTTGGTTGTTTAAGGACTTGGGAATTTCGGGAACGGTAAGCGCTACGGATGTTCTTTACCATTTGATTGAACAAGAAATTTCCATTGGAAACGTCATACCCCTGGGTGCTTTGAAGATGGGAAATATTGAAGTTGTTGAGGCGACTCTTGACAATCGAAGCCCTGCTGTTGGGAAAAAAGTAAGAGACTTGCTGTTACCTCCAAAAAGCAATTTGGTTTGGTTGCTTAGAAACGAAGAAGGTGTTTTGGTAGACGGAGAAACGGTTTTGGAAGTTGGCGATTTGGTCGTTGGTTTAGTTCCGACTGAATTTGAAAACCAATTGCGCGAAATTTTCTAATTTACGCTTCCCAAATAAAAGGCCGTTCATCTGTCATTACGTATCCTTTTTCATCAATTGCTTGATGCAAGTAATCTGGCAATGTAAAAACGCTTTGATGATAACGAGGCGTATAGTATCGGTTTTTGACCCCGCGATCTAAAAACCGTTTTTCAATTTCTTGTTCTGTTAACTGAAGTGGGTCATGTTTTTTGCTTGCCAAAATAAATCCCCATGGCATCAAAAAAGTTGTCATGATTCCATAGTATCCTCTTACAATGGGAAAAACCGATTCTACGGTTTTCATGCATGCAGCATAGCAGTCAGGATAATTCATATTTGCTGAACCGGCTTGCATCGCAAGAACACCATCGTCTGTAAGTTTGGATTTGCAAATTTCAAAATACTCTTTTGTAAACAAGTAAATGGCAGGCCCGCCTTCGTTTGGATTTGGCAAATCACTTAAGATAACGTCAAATTTTTCATCGGTTTCTTCAAGATATCTTCGCGCGTCCACGTGCAAAAGTTCCACTCTCGGGTCATCGAATGCGCCCTGGTGCCATTCGTACATATGCTCTTTGACCATTTCAATCAGTTCGCGGTCAATGTCCACCATCACAACGCGTTCGACCGTATTGTGTGTCAGGGCCTCTCTTAAAGTTGCTCCTTCTCCCCCACCTGCTATAAAAACGGATTTCGGATTTGGATGCAACGTAATAGCGGGCTGGCTCATGCATTCATGAAATACAAATTCATCCAACGTGCTGCTTTGAATTTCGTAATCCAGAAATAAGGTTTTTCCAAATCTCGGAATATCGCAAATTTGATACGTTTGAAAAACGGTTTTGCCTTCGGTATACATTTTTGAAACTCTAAACGCCCAATCCATCGCATCGGTGTGCGTTTCAAAAATGTACATTCCTGTTCTGCCGGAACTCATTGATTTATCTCCAAAAACTTTTAGGCGTGAAAATAGGGTGACACATTCAGGGAGTCATGCACCAAGTTACTTACAGATCCACTTCAGGTTGAAGCCCTCTGCGGACCACCAAAAACCTTGTCCGTGCGGGTTTGAAATGTTCGGTAAGTGCTTCTATCGCTTTGTCTACTTTTACCGATTCGCTGCAGTAAAACAAATCCACTGCGGCATAGCCATGTTCCGGCCAAGTGTGAATCGTGTAATGAGATTCCTCGATGATGACTGCACCCGAAACTCCATAGGGGCGGAACTCATGGAAAGAACTGGTGACAATGCTGGCTTCGCTTCTTTTGGCAGCGTCAAGCATTGCGACTTCAACCGTATCTTGAAGTTCCAATTTTTCCTTTTTGCAACCATAAAGTTCTACCAACAAGTGACTTCCAAGTGCGGGAAAAATCTGTGGATTTTGCGGTTTTTTGAAGTCATCATCATGAATCCAGTCCGCGAACAGTTTTTCGTCATCGCTTGGAATGACTGTCCATCCCTTGTCAACCTGTACAGGAGCGAGTGCTTGAGACCGAGAAACTCGATTTCTAAGCCAATTGATGAATGAAGAAAAAAGGTTGGTTCTCGGTGACGCAACAGCGGCAACGCAAACTCCGGAGGCAAGAAGGCCCGCTAGCAGAAACATTGCCGCGTACCTCCTCGGATTTGACCAGAGAGGCGCCCACGCCCCGACCCAACCCCCGGCATTGCCGAGTTAGCCAAAGTCAAGCAGTTCATTTTCATTTTACGTGAGAGCCGCTCCGCACCCGAGATCGGGACTCGGCGGCAGGAGGGCGATTTTACCCACTCGCCCGAAATTTCCAAACGATTAGAAAGAAGATTGGGTTGCGTTTGTTCCGATTTCCCTCGATTTTGTCCTTCCGGCAAAGATAAACAGTGACATCCACCCCACAAATGTGATTGCCGCAAGGGCGAGTTTGTATCCGTCGGGGACCGAGTTTCCAAAACTAATCCAAGCTTCAATCGGAGCTGCGACCCATATCATAACGATTCCGATACCGAGGAGGTACATCGCATCTTTTGAGGCGTTCTTTATGGACTGAGCACGAGTAAATCTGCCCGGGTTAACCATTGACCAACCGAGCAACATTCCGGCTGCAGAACCAATGAAAATGCCTCCCAATTCTGAAACACCATGAGCCGAAATGCCCACCAAAAAGTGCCCGAGACCGCCGACTTTTGCCATTTCCAAAGCGAAAGCACCAAGAATTGCGCCATTTGTAAAGATTAGGTAAAGAGTCAGGATTCCAAAAGTCATTCCACCGGCGACGACCATTATCGTAACTCGACTGTTGTT
>CAZJKW010000129.1:0-5721 GCA_964546835.1 uncultured Fimbriimonadales bacterium | reverse complement strand
GCGATGCTCGGAGCGGCTTGACCTTGCGCTTCGGAGACGGCTGCTTCAAAACTTGCTTTTGCGGGTTGAACCACATCGGCCTCCAAACCGCTTCGGGTTTGCTCAACTTGTGCAGTTTGAACGGCGATTTCTGCTTTTGCTTGAGCGAGCGCAGCGGCAACGGTCGCTTGTTCTTCAGCAACCACCGCATCTCGGCGAGTCAAGGCATCTTTTAATCTTCGTGCCGCATCTGCTTTTGCGATTTCGGTATCAGCGGTAATTTTTGCTTTCATTTCTCGCTCCCGATTTTCAGCGGCATTGACGGCTGCATCTGCGTGTGCGATTGCTTCGGCAATACGTGCTGTTCTCAAAACTTCCGCATTTTTCTTTCGTCCAATCGAATCCAAATACTTGACGTCATCTTGGACATTTTGAATTTTGAATGTGTCAATCACCAAACCTAACTTGGTCATGTCATCTTCAACTTCTTGAACCAATCTTTCCGCAAAAAGGATTTTGTCTTCGTTAATTTGTTCCGGTGTCATGGTTGCGCATATGCCTCGAAGCGAGCCCTCGAGGGTGCTTTTTGCAATTTGCATAATTTCGATTCTTGATTTCCCCAAGAACCGTTCGACCGCATTGTTCAAAACCGGTTCATGGCCCGCGACTTTGACGTTTGCTACGCCTTGAACGGTAATCGGAACTCCGCCTTTCGAATAAGCGTTCGCTGCTGTCATGTCAATAATCATGTTGGTCAAATCCATTCGGTCAACCCTCTCGACCAACGGAATTCGAAATGCTCTTCCACCTTTTATCAGTTTGTAACCAAGAATTCGATCTCCAATTCTTCTTCTCTTGCCGGAGAAAATAAGGACTTCATTTGGAGCGCAAATGTAAATCAGTTTTCTTAGACTTAGGAGCCCGAATAATAAGGCAACTCCAAGTGCTGTTCCGATAATCGCGATTGCCGAACCCATTATTTTTTCTCCTTTGTTTCGCCTGATACCACTTTTGGAATATCGATTCCGGTTGTTTTGGCAACTGCATCAAAAATTGCAGAGACCATTGCAGGATATGCGGCCACATAGTTAGAAAATAGTTTCCCAGATCCTCCGTCAACTAAACTCAAGTCTTCGATTTGAATTTTCTTGACACCTTGTGTAATGGAGGTTAAGATTTTTTCTAATTCTTCAATTAGATAAATTCTTAATGCATCGTTACCTGCAGATTGCCAAGCATTTTCAATTCTTTCAAGTGCCTTTCCAACGGCTCGACCGCGCTCTGCAATAATTGCAGCGTCACCTTGGGCCCTAAACTCCTGTGCTTTTCGCTCTGCCTCTGCAGGCAAAACGCGCTCGGCCTGAAGTCGAATGGATGCAAGTTCAGCGCGAGTTACTTGGAGTTCTTGTTCGGCCGTCGCCCTGGCTTCCCTCGCCGCGGCTTTCGTAATCTCTTCTTCTGATTGGACTTTAGCTTCCAAATCGGCTTTGATTTTCCTTAAATCATTTTGCATTTGTAAAACCATGGCATCTACATTCGCTTGCGTTACCGATGCGCGACCACGGCTTTCCGCTTCAACCAATTCCGCTTCTCTTTTGGCATCACTTTCTGCTATTTCCGCTTCCTTAACAACGGTTGCAATAGCTTGCCTTCCTATTGAATCTAAATACTGGACTTCATCACTAACATGCAATATCTTTAATGTGTCAAGGTGAATTCCAAGTTTGCTCAAATCTTCTTCAGACTCTTGGCTTAATTCGCTTGCAAATTTTAGCCGGTCTTCATTAACCTCTTCCGGCATGAGTCTTGCCAAAACTCCTCGTAAATGCCCTTCCAAAGTTTCCTTTGCAACTCGACGAATTTCTTCGGGGTCTCGATTCAAGAATCGTTCAATTGCATTTCCGATGGTAACTTCGTGACTTGAAATTTTAACGTTCGCAATCGCATCCACATTAAGCGGAATTCCTCCTTTTGAATAAGCGCCCCGAATTGCGATTGGAACTTCCATGACGTTTAAATTCATTCGAGCAACCGATTCAATGATTGGAACCCTCCATCCGCGACCTCCAAAAACAACTCGATATCCTCGGGTTGTCCCGTCCGGCATTCTGTGTCTGCGTCCGGAAAAAATTAAGACCTGGTTTGGCGGACAAATATAAAGCAAATTGCGTATCGCCGCAAAAAGTAAGAGCAGTCCGAGACCCACCAATCCTGCAATTGCAGCGACGAATACAAGCGGAGTTAATTGATAGCCAAAAAGATCCATTTTTTCTTCCTATTTTGTCTTTGTCATCAGTGCTTCTTCAAAATTGTCCGAAATCTGAATTACACGTACTCTTTCTCCGTCTATTCCAACAACCAGTGCTTTGTTTCCGACTTCCAAATTTGTACCGTCATCGGAGAGCGCAACCAAATCTAATAACTCTCCTTTTAAATTACAACGAATCTTTCCGGGCTGGCCTTCCCGGATTGCCACGAGCACTTTTCCTTCTGCACCCATTAAATCTGCAATTTCTGCGCCGCTAGAGGCCTCCGTTTTTTTCGCTAAGTGAATCAAGTATGCAACGCCAAGACCGGCAACAAAGCCAGTACCTCCAGCCGCCCATGCAGTAAACAAAGGACCGATGTCAGAAAATTGGGTTAACAAAAGTCCGGTTACGCCAAAAAAAGTTAGTCCATAATTCCAAAATCGGAGACTGAAAAATGGAATCCAAACTTCATGACCGTCTCCTCCATGGTGATCATGATCGTTGCCGTGGTCGTGGTCGGTATCGTGATCCGCATCTTGGCCATGTTCTGATCCAGCAATAACTGAATATAGGACCAAAATGCCCCCTATCACCGCTGTGATTACATATAACGTTAGCACGTCTCTCCCTCTGAATACTGATTTTACTTCCATTGGGTTGCGCGTAGAATATGCCGATGCCCGGATGGACTGACTGGATTTCTTTGTTTCTTGCAGGTTTAGGGTTAATCGTTGCCTGGTTGCGTTACAAACTTACGGCGTCGGCAACGTTTATGGGTCTCGTGATTGGAACCGTTGTTTTTGTGTCCGGCAAAGCGACCTTTACCTTTGCACTGTTGATTTTTTTCTTGACTTCAATGGCGCTTGGACACTTTTTTGGAGGAAACTCCAATCAAACTCTCGGTCCAAGAAATTGGGTTCAAGTTTTTGCAAACGGCGGTGTATCGGCTATATGGGGTGTTTTGTTTTTTGTAAACGGAGAAATAAATTGTTTGATAGCAGGCATTTCGGCTTTCGCAGTGGCGAATGCTGATACATGGGCTACCGAACTCGGTTCAACTTTTGGAAAATCCCATTTCAAAATAACGACTTTTCGAAAATCTGTTCGTGGACAAAGCGGCGCCGTATCCATAATTGGATTATTCGCCTCATTGTTAGGTTCATTGGCAGTTTCCGCTGTTGTTCCGTCACTTGGAAATTGGAAACTGTTCGTTATCGTTGCATTATGCGGATTTTTGGGTTCCATACTTGACAGTTTGTTGGGTGATGTGTTACAAGCAAAATACCGGGACGGCAATGGTCAAGTTTCGGACTTCCCATCGGGCAACCTCATATCCGGTTATTCTTTTATTACGAATGATGTCGTCAATTTTTCATCAATTGCAATTTCATCTTTGACGGCTTATTTTTGTGCAGCCGCATGGGCGAGTTTATAAAACAGGTGCGCATAGATTTTGCTCATTTTTAGCAAATGAGACACTTTAATTCTTTCGTCATGTTCGTGTGCAGGGCCGTCTCCTTCCCAACCTGTTCCGATTGCAACGCAATTTGGCACTGCCCTTGCGTACGTACCTCCGCCCATGGTTCCGGGTTCCATTTTCGTGCCCAATTCTGCCTCAACGACATCTAAAATGGACTTGACAGGTTCCGAATCTTTTGGAAAATAAAGCGGTTTACTGTCAGAGAAATTCTTAACACGTGCGGTAGCCCACGATTTTGATAGGAAATTCTCGCAAAGTTGTTTCAAATCTTCGCCCTTCCATGTCACCGGGTAACGAACATTTACGGTCAACAATGCAAAAGAGTCTGCAACTTTTGCAATTCCAAGATTTGCGGTCAGGTCATCAGAAACATCATCTCGACCATGAATTCCCAATCCGGTGCCGCTGGGCTGTGCAATTTCAACCCATCTCCAAAACTCCTCTTTTTGATTTGAAGGTGCGATTTCAAATCCCAATCTTAATGCTCGCTCGATTGCGTTGTCACCCAAAAACGGCATAGAGCCATGCGCAGCTTTTCCTTTTGCATTAACCTTTAAAACATTTCCGTTCCATTCGCAAACAAGATTCTTGTCCCAATAATCTGCAACGATTTCTTTTACAATGTTTAAGTATCCATTGGTAATTTCGTAAACGGCTTCCGCTTTGTCGGGAACAATGTTTGGTCTTGCGCCTCCCTCTATAGAAATTAAACTAACTTCACCTTTCGGTAGTTTTGCTTCAATCAAAAAATCAGCGATTCCTTTTTCCGCAAATATGCAAGGCCACCCTGCGTCGGGTGCAAATCCTAAGGTTGGCGATTCTTCCGTTTGAAAGTATCTTTCAACACATTTGAAGCCGCTCTCTTCGTTACAACCAAAAACAATTCGAATCCGTGCCGGCAATTCCGCACCCGTTTCCTTTAATGCTCTTGCCGCATAAAAAGCAGCCATCGTCGGACCTTTATCGTCAATTGCACCTCGCGCATAAAGGTATTCCCCATCAATCTCGGCACCAAATGGGTCATGTTTCCAACCTTCACCAACCGGAACCACGTCCAAATGTCCAAGTGCCATCACCATTTGAATGGATTTCCCAAACTCTGCATGTCCGGCAAATCCCTCAACATCTTTAGTTTCCATTCCCCATTCCGAGCCCAAATGCAAAGCGAAATCCAAGGCATCGCGATTTTCTTTGCCAAATGGCGCATTGGGCAAAGGATCGGATTGAACGGACCCTATCCGCAACATGGCTTGCGTGTCGGAAATCAAACTTTGTTCGTTTTCTTCAAGCCACTTTTGGGCCGCTTGTACTTGGGTTGGAACGTTCATTTTTTGAGAATACCGAAGCAGGACGGTATCCTTTGAGCCATGTTGGATTCGATGCGCCAAACTTTGAACCAAGAAGCCGCTGCCATTGAAAAATTAGCCGTTCGATTAGACGAAAACTTTGAAACGGCCGCAAACTGGATGCTCGAATGTAAAGGCAGGGTGGTCTGCAGTGGAATCGGCAAAGCCGGGGACATCGCCAAAAAGGCGTCCAGCACCCTAAGTTCAACCGGAACTCCAAGTCTGTTTTTGCATCCTGCCGATGCAGTTCATGGCGACCTTGGGATGGTCACAAAAAACGATATTGCAATTCTATTTACAAATAGCGGAGAAACTGAGGAAATACTAAGGTTGTTTCCGCCACTTCGTGAAATTGGATGCAAAACAATTTTGGTAACCGGAAAAACAACCAGCAGTGCCGCAAAAAATTCGGATTTGGTTTTGGATGCAAGCGTGGATTCTGAAGCATGTCCACACGGCCTGGCTCCAACAACCAGCACCACGGTCATGCTCGCATTATCCGATGCGCTTGCATTGGCTGTAATGGAAGGAAGAAACTTCTCTAAAACGGAATATGCGCTGTATCATCCAAGCGGGGCACTGGGACGAAGATTGTTACTACGCGTTAGCGATGCGATGCGTAAGGGCGACGACGTTGCATTTGTTGAACTCAACACACCCTTTTTGG
>CAZJKW010000128.1:0-5728 GCA_964546835.1 uncultured Fimbriimonadales bacterium | reverse complement strand
CGAGCGCGATCTGCCGTATAACCGCCTTCAAGCATCGCGTAAAGAATTCTTCGCTGTACCGGTTTCAATCCGTCTCGAACATCAGGCAAAGCCCTTGAAATGATTACGCTCATCGCGTAGTTCACATAGGAACGACTCATTTCCTGCTGAATCGAAATTTCTGTCAATTGGGCGTCGTTTTCGGGCAAAAGAATTCTCCTAAAATTGGGGTGCTTGTTAGAGACGCAAATCCGAGAAAAAGGGTGCCTCTAAGTTCAAAATTGTACCAGAAATCACTGGGGTAACATTCGATTAAGATGAGTAAAAATCTCACGATTTTGTTAGGAATTTTAGGAATCTGCAACGGAGTCCGTGCTGCCACTTATTCAGTTTTTGAAATTCCAACATTCGGCGGTGCCCAAAGTAATGCTTATGCGGTCAATTACTATGGAGTCGTGACCGGTAGGGCTCAAAACGCATCAGGCATCTTTCGTGCTTTCAAATGGCAGAACGGAATCATGACCGACCTCGGAACTTTGGGCGGAGATAGAGGCGAGGGTTACGCAATAAACGATGCCGGAATCGTGTCCGGATATGCCAACGATGCCGGGACACTCCCCAAGGGTTTCTACTTTACAACCTCCATCAACCCCCTCGGGACCCTCGGCGGGCCTCGAAGTTATGGCTACGCCATCAATGCAAGCGGCCAAGTGGCTGGGCCATCGCAACTGCCGAACAACCAATATAGAACTTTCATTTGGACGGCAGGGAATTTAACCGAAATACCCTCTCTGGGCGGCACCCTGGCATGGGGCTTCGGAATCAACGACTTGGGCCACGTCGTCGGCTACGGGAATGACGCAGG
Organism: uncultured Fimbriimonadales bacterium; assembly: GCA_964546835.1. GTDB lineage: Bacteria > Armatimonadota > Fimbriimonadia > Fimbriimonadales > ATM1 > JAHCHL01. The sequence goes on along the minus strand of CAZJKW010000128.1, from coordinate 4,884 downwards.
TGGCGTCACCACCGGATTCGTTTTCAACGGCGTGACTACCGTTTCGGTTGGCACCTTCGGCGGAACCACCAGCCGATGCCGCGACATCAACAACGCCGGATGGGCGGTGGGTTTTGCCCGTAACGCATCCGCTTTTGACCGCGCCTTTGCCAGGCCCGGCTTGAGCCTTGTACCTCTTGGCACTCTAGGCGGCAACAACAGCGATGCCTTTGCCATCAACGACAGCGGGCAAATCGTCGGAGAGTCCCAAGACACATTCAACCAACTTCACGCCTTTCTTTGGCAAACAAACAAAATGGTTGACTTAAACACTTTCCTGCCCAAAAACAGCGGTTGGGTGTTGCAATCGGCACGGGGAATCAGCAACTCAGGAATCATTGTGGGAATTGGAACTTTCAACGGCTCAACTCGTGGATTTGTCTTAATGCCGAATAAATCATCCGACGGGAAAAATCAATCTCCGGGGATGGTCGTGCCAATCGGCGGAAACTAATCTAATATCGGATTGCGCTACACTCGTTCATGCGCAAAATTGCCATCCTTTGTTGCCTAATTCCTGTTTTTGCCCATTCGCAAGGAGTTGATTCGGAATACACCAAAAAAATTAAGGAATACACAACCGAGCCCTTTTTCTTAACGGAAATCGTTGACCATTTACCGGCAAGTTCAACCGTTCCAACGCCTCTAAAGCACTTCGGCCATATCATCGGAACGCCAGACATTCTTCACACAAGTTCTGAAATTTATGGCTACATGCGAGCATTAGAAAAAGCAAGCCCAAGAGTTAAAGTGATTTCCATTGGCAAAACCGAAGAGGGAAGAGAGTCCATTTGCGTAATCGTAACTTCCGAAGCCAATATGGCACGGCTCGAACGACTGAAAGAAATCAATCGAAAATTAAGCGATTCAAGAAATCTAAGCGAAGCCGATGCGCAAAAATTAATTAAAGAAGGCGTACCCTTTTATTACGCAACCGCAGGTTTACACTCACCCGAAAGTGGACCTCCCGAAATGGTCATGGAACTCGCGTATCGGTTGGCAGTTTCCGAAGAACCGATGATTCAAAAAATACGAAACGACTCAGTCGTGATGATTACTCCGGTTTTTGAGCCGGACGGACGCGACCGATTTGTAGACACCTATCGCTATCGAAAAGCAAATCCGAATAAACCAAGAATCCCGCTCGTATATTGGGGCAAATACGTCGCACACGACAATAATAGAGACGCAATTGGTAACACACTTGCCTTAAGTCAAAACTTAATGAAATTCTGGTTGGAAAATCGCCCGCAAATCATGCACGATTTACATGAATCTGTCTCGTTTCTTTACATCTCCACCGGTACCGGTCCTTACAATGCATGGCTCGATCCGATGACCGTTGATCAATGGCACCAAATGGCCTATTACGAAGTCGGTGAAATGACAAAACGCGGCGTTCCCGGTGTTTGGACGCACGGATTTTACGACGGCTGGTCGCCCAGTTACGCTTTTTATGCTGCAAATGGTCACAACGCAATTGGAAGATTTTACGAAACACAAGGTGGTAGTGGTGCAGATACATCAATCATCAACACCGGCAATGCTTCGGCGCGCGATTGGTTTAGACCTAACCCGCCATACCCTCGCGTTCGATGGTCCATTCGCAACAACACAAACTTAATGCAATCGGCGCTGATTTTGGGAATTCATAACACTGCCGAAAATAAAGAAAAAGTTTTATCAGAATTTTGGACAAGAACCAAACGAAGTGTTGCAAAAGCAAAAAATGAAGGCCCCGCTGCATGGGTTTTGCCCGCAAGTGAAACAAGAAAAAACCAACAAAAGCAGTTAATCGAACTATTGATGCGCCAAGGCGTTGAAATTCATGAATTGATGACTCCATTCGAATCAAACAACCTGAAATTTGAAGTCGGAAGTTTTGTCGTGCGAATGGATCAGCCCTATTGCCGAATGGCAGATATGCTTTTGGACCGACAATACTACAGCACCAATGACCCAAGGCCTTATGACGATACGGGATGGACGCTCGGGCCGCTTTTCAACTTAAAAACTTATCGAGTTACCGATACAAAAATTCTCAGCCAAAGAATGCAATTAATTTCAAAAATCGAAACTGGCGGTGTTCAAGAGTTATCAGGCGAAGCAACAACAACCGAAAACACCTACATCGTAGACCCAAGAGGCGATGTCGCAGGTGCCCAATTTCGATTTGCACTTAGCGATATTCCAATGGTTGCGACTGAAAAAGAACTTAAAGTTTTTGACAAAACGTTTTCGCCCGGAACGATTTTGTTTAATGCTCCGAACAAACAACGAATTGATGAAACTGCAAAGAAATTTTCATTAACCGTCTATGCCGTCAAAACAGAAATCGCATCCTTAAAATTGGAGTCCCATCCTGTCGTTGCTCCGCGAATTGCATATGTGCACACTTGGCAATCAACCCAAGACGAAGGTTGGGGTCGAATTGCTTTCGACCGGTTAGGAATTCCTTACGCTTACATTTCCGTTCACGCAATTCGAGACATTTCCGACTTAAAATCGAAATATGACGTCATTATCTTAGGCGAAACAAACGGAACTGCACAAAGCATTGTAAACGGAATCCCGAAAACAGGCGAACCCATTCCGTGGAAAGCACTCCCTGGATTTCCGAATTTAGGCGGTCCGGATTCAACCGATGATATTCGTGGCGGAATTGAACTTTCCGGAATGTTGAATCTGCAAAAGTTTTTGCAAAATGGCGGTCTGCTGATTTGTCTTGGTAACACTTGTCGAATTCCAATTGATTACGGTTTAGTTTCCGGGATTTCGGTTTTTACTCCCAATCAACTGATTGCACCCGGAGGAGTTTTCTTAACAGACAATTGGGCAAAAGATAACCCGGTGCTTTACGGTTACGATGATACGGTTCCCGTTTTTTCACGCGGTCGAACCATTTTGCAATTGGGTGAAGGAGGACAAGGCGGTCGTGGTGGAAATCAACCGGCGGGCCGCGCAAGTGGTCGCGGAGGACTGGATGACCCCGACGTTATTCAAGGACGGCCACCTCATACTCCTCAAAACATTCCCGGAGAAGAAAATACTCAGCCATTCGTAAATCAGCAATCTGCGCGAATGCAAGTTTTGTTGCGATTTGCAGCAACTGAAAAACTGTTAATCAGCGGTGCGCTTGCGTTTGGCGAAGAACTCTCGGGCAAAGTAGCAGCGGCAATTCAGCCGGTTGGAAAAGGGAACGTCCTGCTTTTTTCTGCAAGTCCATTTTGGCGAAGCATCACCAACGGTTCGTGGAACTTGGTGTTTAACTCAGCGTTGCACTATCAAAGTTTGCAGAAATAACCATGCACAAAATTTTTTGAATCAAAGGAACGGTTATCGGTGATTTGGAGGTTTAGCGAATGAAATGGTTGATTGTAATATTTGTCAATGCTTGTTGCCTGGCTGCAACAGCACAAGAATTCAATTGGACAGCAACAGTCTTGGGAGACGAAGACTCAAAAGCGAATGCAGCGAGCGGTAACCGTCAATATGGAAATGCTCAATTTAGCCAGATTCCTTCCGGTGCATGTTTTTGGGTAAGCACTCCGCAATCACTCATCTCATTGCATCCGGCATCATACGCAGTGTCAGGAATCAACTGCGCATACGGTAGTTATGTGGGAGGATTTGTTCGTAAATTTGCAAACGTGCATGCCGCAATATGGAACCTCAGTAACGGAACATTTGTTGAATTGGATTCTCGTGTCGGTCCGATAGATTCGTCAACAATAAACGGAATTGCAGCAGATGGACAAGTCGGTCAAATGACGAAGACGATTGAAGTTAATGGCAGTCAAATGTTTGCAGTCCGCGCAATCCTTTGGCACGGAACAGAATTGGATTTTGTTGATTTAAGTCCTCCAAACTGTCTGCTTGCAAAATGCTTGGGCGCTACAGACGGAATTCAAGTTGGTCAAGTAAGTATCTCGAATAGGATGGAAGCATGCTTGTGGCGTTCAACTCCTGAGTCAATTGTGATGCTGACCAATAACTCAATTCAGAGTTCAGAAGCAAGGGCTGCAGATGGATTGACTCAAGTGGGTTCAAAAGATTTTAAAGCGTGCTTATGGAAAGGGACAGAACAGAGTATTGTTAACCTTAATCCGCGAAATCACAGCGTTTCCGGTTGCTTTGGCGTTAAGGGAATCTATCAAGTTGGTTTTGCAAAAGCATCGGCAGCTTCCTTTGGGCATGCTGTAATTTGGGCGGGAACTCCTGAATCAATGTTAGATTTGCACGCCTACCTTCCTCAGACATATGGTTTTAACTCTTCGCATGCAACGGGAATTACATTTGAACGAGTCCAGATTTTTGATAAGAATAGAATTGGCAAGCGACTGTTTTCTTTTAATTTGTATGTCACTGGTATTGCGCAACAGCCGAATTTCAGAAGTCGTGCCGTGGTTTGGAAACTTTCAGGTCCGGTTCAGGAAGTCGAAACTCCAAGTACAAAAATCGTGCGCATAAAACAAAAAAGCGGAGACTTTCGAAAATTTGTAATTGATTTCAAATCTCCCATTAGTCCGCCAATTCCTCGATGGAATAAATGATCGACTCATCAAGACGCAATTTTCTTTGTCACATTTTGCTCTTTCTAAGCAAATGATGATTAGAGGTTTCTGCACCATGCGTTGCATCCCTGCATCATGTGTGGATGTGCCTCGTGGAGAAAAATCATGTTTAGAATTAACATAAGGAAATGTGCTTTTCTGGCACTCTTTTCTGTTTCTACTTCATTGGCGCTTGCGGATGACCTGGTTCCTCCGCCTTGGCAAAGAGGCGGACCGCAAACTACAACGCAAGAGTGGGACTTTCTTACAATTTCCGACATATTCGGCCACC
>CAZJKW010000127.1:0-5846 GCA_964546835.1 uncultured Fimbriimonadales bacterium | reverse complement strand
GCGCATCAGTGACTTGTGCCGGGGAACGGGACTTGAATGCAACGGTTCAGACTCCAACGATGAAAGGTTAAAGGTAATGTACAGTTCGGGCATTTAGGTGACTTTCCGCAATCCCTACAAACCAATGCACTTGAATACGCACGACGATTAATAAATAGTAGTGACTGTTCTCCACGTGCCAGCGCTTTTTGCATTTCTGTTTTTAACTCAGAGCTGATTAATGAAGAAAATCCATCTCTTAAATCAATCAGTTTCACCTCGGGGAGGAGTGCCCGAGTCGCCCTTTCATTTAACCTCAAATGCTCTAACTCGCCAATTTCCGCACGATATCGAGATTCAAGCGATGGGGTTGCTGAACCCAAAACCAACGCCGCACCAACTTGCTTCGCCCTAAACTCTGCAACATCGCGTAAATGATAACGTGGAACGTTTTCCTGCTTATAACTCGTTTCATGTTCTTCATCCACAACAATGAGTCCAATATTTTCTAAAGGCGCAAAAATGGCACTTCTGGCTCCCAAAACAATTTTTGCTTTACCCGTCCTTGCACTTGTCCAACTGCTTAATCTTTCAGAATCCGTCATCAAACTATGCAACATGGCAATCGAATCACCAAATCGTTTCTTTAACTGAGCGACCACTTGAATCGTTAATGAAATTTCTGGAACAACATATAGGCAAGTTTTGCCTTTAAACATTGCATGCTCAATCGCCCTCAAGTAAACTTCGGTTTTGCCGCTTCCTGTAATGCCTTGAAGCAAAAACTTGCCATTTCCTTTGTCAATTCCAATCTGAATTTCATTAAGTGCCCTCAACTGTTCGTTCGTAAGTTCTAACTTGGTATCGCTGGGTTCAATGGGCTTCAATTTGACGGGCAATAGCAACTCTTCTTCAATTAATTTGACGACGGTCGAATCGCTAACCCCGGTCAGAGTCCGAACTTCTTCGCTTGATAACTCAAATGGAACTGCGTTCTTTAGGGAAATCAAACAAGCTATCTGTGCCGTTCGAGTTTTGGCGTACTTTTCAATGTATGAATCAACTTTCGAAAAATCCGCCAAACAAAAGTGCTTGGCTCGTTGAGTCTTCTTTTCCGGCAATTTTGCAAAGCGTTTCGCTTCACCGTTTGCAACCCATTTTTTTAAGGTGGCTTTATCCGCTCCCTCTTTGATTGCGTTTTTTTCACTGATTATCCTTCCGGTGCTCTCAATCTCATACCAAGTTTGCAATCTGCTTCTGATACCCGGCGGAATAACCGTTGCAATGGCAGCTCCTGCGGCACATAAATAGTTTTTTTCCACGAATTCAACCGTTTTCATTAAATCAGGGGGCAACGATATGCCTTCAATTTTCGAATAAACTTCTTTTAACTTAAAATCGGGCATGTCAATAGTTTCTTCGATTACAACGCCGACAACACTTTGTGATCCGAACGGAACCAATACAATATCGCCGGAATTTAGATGCAAATTCTCATCTGCCAAATACGTAAAAGTACTATCAATTCCAACCACATCGGGCGCAATTTGATAAATGCGTTTCATTTGCTGTCCGATGTGCTCTTTTTTAACTCATCCAACATAACCAATGCTTCAACAGGAGTCATCGTCGCCGTGTCAATTTCCCGGATTCTTTTGATAATCGGTGACTCTTGCGGCTCAAACAATGCAAATTGAAACGGTTTTGGTTCAGCCGAAACACGGGGCATAGATACTTCTTTTCCTTCCAATTCAGCCAATACGTGCCCTGCTCGCTCCAAAACCGTTCTCGGAATTCCAGCCATTCTTGCAACTTGGATTCCATAACTCCTATCGGTTCCACCTTCCAAAACTTTGTGTAACCAAATCACGCGGTCATCTTCTTCTCTAACAGAAACTCTAAAATTCTTGACATTGCTCAACTGTTCTGCTAAATGATTAAGTTGGTGGTAATGCGTTGCAAATAATGTTTTCGTTCCCTTTTCAGATAAATGCTCGGATATTGCCCACGCAATTGCAAGTCCGTCAAATGTACTTGTACCTCTTCCAATTTCATCTAAAATGACTAAACTCTTTTCACTTGCATGGTGCAATATGTTCGCTGCTTCTGTCATTTCCACCATAAAAGTAGATTGCCCACTTGCAAGTTCATCTCGTGCACCAATCCGAGCAAAAATTCTGTCAATCAATCCAATTTCAGCAAATTCCGCCGGAACAAAACTGCCAATCTGAATCAGCAAGCAAATCAAGGCAGTCTGCCTCAAATAAGTCGACTTACCACTCATATTCGGTCCCGTCAAAACAACAAAACTCGACTCGTTGGTTAACTTAACATCGTTCGGAACAAAACTCCCCAAACCGAATTGACTTTCAACAACTGGATGCCGACCACCTCTGATTTCAATTTTCGATTCATCTGAAATTTTCGGCTTGACATAATCAAATCTCGCTGCAACTTCGCCCAACGATTGCAAAACGTCAATTTCCGAAACACTTCGAGCGGTCTTTAACAATCGTGATGAATGTTCTGCAACTTTTTCCCGTAACTTTCTAAAAACATTCATCTCAATTTCGGACGCTTTCTCTTCTGAGCCCATAACTTTGGATTCATATTCCTTTAACTCTGCCGTGATATATCTCTCTCCATTTGCAGTCGTTTGTTTTCTGATAAATCGATCAGGCACCTTTGAAATCATTGATTTTGGTACCTCTAAGTAAAACCCAAACACAGAGTTAAATCCGACTTTCAATTTCTCAATTCCCGTGGATTCTCTTTCAGCAGTTTCTAACCCGGCAATGTATTCTTTTCCCTCCCTTACCAATTTTCGAAATGCGTCCAATTCATAATCATATCCATCTCGAATCATTCCGCCGTCTCGTATTGAAAGCGGAGGGTCGTCAACAAGGGCGTTGCCTAATACAACAAACAATTCTTCGCATTCATCAATGTCCCTTCGACATTGCACAATTCTTCCGTCAGGAATTTTCATCGTCGCAGTTATCAATTCCGGTAAATGTCCCAAGCTGGTTTTCAATGCAACTAAATCTCTTGCATTTGCAGTTCCGGTTGCGCAACGACTTACTAATCTCGGAATGTCATAAAGCGTCTCAAGAACATCCCGAATTTCTTGCCGCGCAATACCATTACTTTTTAGATGCTCAACAGAATCAAGACGTTCTAAAATGATTTCTTTGTTAAGCATAGGTTCTTCAATCCATCGCTTAAGATTTCGACCGCCCATCGGCGTTTTTGTAAAATCAATAGTCGAGATTAAACTATGTTTGCGAGTTCCATCAACCATATTAGAAGTTAACTCCAAACTTCTCAACGTCGCAAAATCTAATCGCATTTTTTCACCCAATGAATAGGTGGTAATGCTATCAATATGTCCCGATTCAATCGAATTTTTGTCTAAATAATGCAAAACGTTTCCGGCTGCGCGCGTTGCAATTTCCAAATCTTCAATTCCAAACGGCATCAAACTTTGCGTTCCAAACTGTTTCAAAACCCGATTTCTAAGTTCCTTAAAATGCAAATTGGGAACCCGAGTAACCATCACCTTGGTCAACTTGCTCAAAACGTCATAAAATTCTTCCGCCTCTTCCGGCAATAAACATTCCGATGGATTTAATCGCAATATTTCTTGGATGGTTTTCTCTTCCGCATCAGGACCACAAACCTCGGTAACTAAAAATTCTCCGGTAGACAAATCCAAAAAACTTACTGCAGATTTTTCATCCGACGCAACCGCACTCGCAAGAAAATTATTGGACGTCTGCGGCAACATGCTTTCTTCCAACACAGTGCCCGGTGTTAAAACGCGTGTCACTTCCCGCTTGACTAATCCCTTCGCCTGTTTCGGGTCCTCCACCTGGTCGCAAAGGGCAACCTTAAAGCCGGCACCTATCAATCTCGCCAAGTACTTTTCGACCGAATGATAAGGAACTCCGGACATCGCAATCCGCCCATTGGGACCATCTTCGCGCCCGGTCAGTGTAATTTCTAATGTCCGAGCTGCAACCTCAGCATCCTCACCGTAAAACTCGTAAAAATCCCCAACGCGCATCGCAATCAGAACACCCGGATATCGTTCCTTCGTTGCAAAGTACTGCCTAAGCATCGGGGTGTGCGGCTTCACCCGGTAAGTATGGCTAAGCCAAAATCCCAAGTCAAGCACCAATTCGGACTACAATCACCCAAAATGGTACGGCTACTTCTCTATTGGGTCATCAGCGTTATCGCCGTGGTTGTTTCCGCAACGATTTGCTCAGCAATTGGACTCGGGTTTTCAGCAGATTGGAATCAGCCGGGTCAACTGTTTCTTGGAGTAGCACTACTCGGCCTGGTTCACGCAACCATAGGAACCATTCTGAAAATCTTAACCATTCCCTTGAATTGTCTTACCTTTGGACTCATGCACTTTGTCATCAATGCATTGCTTTTGTGGTGGGTCGGTCAACAAAATCTCGGCTTCAAAGTAAACGATTGGATCGCAGCAGCAGTCGGCAGCGTACTCATTGGAATTTTTATCGGACTTTTGCGTAAACCCCTTGTTACACAAAGCGAATGAGCAAACCAAGAAGAATTAAACGGTGGCTCGAAAACGCATCAAACTTGCGTAAAGCCCTTTATCGCTTTTCGTTTGGCATCATTTTACTGATTGCAGGCATTGCGCTCTCTTCCAATTTTCTTTTACTTCCTTTCCTTTCATGGGTTGATTTTTGGGTCTCAAAACTTTTTGCAGTTTTCTTTTCTCCCGAAAATATTCCAACAGCAAAACATTTCGGCGGAGGTGCACTTCTTATCCTCGGCGGATATATCGCATTTGTCGGTGCAAAACAAACATTTCGAGATTTAATGCTCTTAATTGATCCAAGTTACAAAGGAAAGTTCATTAACACATTTATGAAAAGACAAGCACTTTCCGTCGGGCCAAACATCGTTGCGCTCGGTGGTGGAACAGGTCTATCAACGCTTCTACGAGGGCTAAAAACCAAAACAAGCCGAATCACGGCCATCGTAACCGTAACGGATGACGGCGGTTCAAGCGGTCGCCTCGTTTCCGACAAAAAAATTCTTCCGCCCGGTGACATTCGAAACTGCCTCGTCGCACTTGCAGATGCAGAAAAACAAATTTCAGACTTGTTTCAACACCGCTTCGAGGGCGCATCCGGCTCCCTTAGTGGTCACAGCACAGGAAACTTGCTTATCGCTGCGATGGTGGACATCACCGGAGACTTCGATCATGCCATTCAAGAAATTAGTCGCGTCCTTGCAATCAGAGGTCGAGTCCTGCCCGCAACGTTAAGCCACGTCAAACTCCGCGCAATCATGGAGGACGGAAGCGAAATTTGTGGTGAAACAAAAATTGTAAATTCACGCTTGAGAATTCGAAGAATCTACTTGGAACCTTCGGAAATTGAACCCTTGCCCGAAGTAATTAAAGCAATCGCAGACGCCGACATCATTGTCATCGGGCCCGGCTCCGTTTACACAAGCGTAATTCCGCCATTGCTCGTTCCCGGCATTGCGGAAGCATTGGAAAAATCTGAAGCGATGAAAGTTTATGTTTGCAACGTGATGACGCAACCCGGAGAATCTGACCAATTCACAGCAAGTGACCATGTTCACGCTATCGAAGCAAACGTCGGAAAAAGAGTCTTTGATTATGTAATGACAAACAAAGCACGACCTAACGCTTACTTGTTAAACAGATATGCCGAGGTAGGACAAGATTTTGTCGAACCGGATACAGACAGAATTCGAGCCATGGGCCTAAAATCTATCGCCGCAAATTTAATCTCAGAATCAGATGTTGTCCGCCATGACCCAATTCGAATTGCAGATAGCATCATGAGAGCAGCCGA
>CAZJKW010000126.1:0-5971 GCA_964546835.1 uncultured Fimbriimonadales bacterium | reverse complement strand
CATGCCAAAGTTGGTCTGGCTGAATGGGAACATTCAGGAACTCGACAAAGCCGTCGTATCCGTGGCGGACCACGCTCACCTTTACGGTGACGGCCTTTTTGAAGGCATCCGCATTTACAACCGGAAAGTATTCAAACTCGATGAACACCTTGACCGGCTCTATGCCGGAATTCGTTACCTTGGGTTCGAGATGGAGATTCCACAATCTGAACTAAAATCTACGATTCTTCAAGTATGCAAAGAAGCGAATGAAGACAATGGATATATTCGACTAAACGTTACACGGGGAACTGGGCTCGGTCTTGACCCAAAAAACATAAACCGTAGACCAAACATCATGGTCATGGTCAGCACGCTCAACCTCTACCCTCCCCACGCTTATGAGGAAGGACTGCACACCGTCGTTTGTAGCACCCGCGTTATTCCGGCACAATGCCTTGACCCTCGACTCAAAACTATTGGGCGCTATGTTTCAAACATTCACGCCAAGTTAGAAGCAAACCGCCAAGGCGCCGGCGAAGGAATCATGCTCAATACTGAGGGTTATCTCGCCGAAGCAACCGGAGACAACATCTTCTTGATCAAGGGAAATGTAATCAGAACGCCGCACGTTTCTTGCGGTGTCCTCAATGGAATCACACGTCAAACCGTCATAAAGCTATGCACTAACGCGGGATGGGACGTTCGAGAAGAGTTCTTAACCTTGTTTGACATTTACGAAGCGGAGGAAGCGTTCTTAACCGGAACGGCAGCAGAGGTGATACCAATGGTTTCCATCGATGGTAAGAAAATCGGTTGTGGGGTTCCAATGGAGCAGACTAAGAAAGTCATGGCGCTTTTCAAGGAGCACACATCGGTTGGCACGACTTTCTAATTTCTGTTCTGATTGCGGAATCAGGACTGGACTAAGCGTTAACGGTAATCCAATTTGCGATGCTTGCTTAAAAACAGTTGCATCTCAACTTCGGGGCCATCTTGTTGTCCACGATGAATTCAATCAACTAAGCCGAATTTGCTCAATCTGTCAATGTTCACAATCGAACATTCAGGATGAAGGCATCTTGGGCTGCCCAGCCTGTTACGCATATCTCCGTGATACTGTAAGAATCTCTCTGAAGGGTATAATTACCTCTACCGCCCGTATCTGAGGTTTCTAATCGCCTATGGCACTTTATCCCGAAGGAAGCAAACTCGACAATTTTGAAGGAAGATTCGCCCTTGTGAATCTTGCCGCTCGCCGTGCTCTTCAGATTACAAGAGACAAAGCACCTGCATTAGTTGAGACTCAGTCGCTGCATCCGCTAACAATCGCCATGGAAGAAATTGCACAAGGTGCTGTGGTAGCCACTTATGAGCAGCCGGTAGTCCAAACAGAGTCCGGTGAAACATTCGATTCACTTGATTTGGCCGCACAAGGCGACAACATTGACAATTTGATTTCCAGCCTTCTCGGAGCACCGGAAAAGCAAGTTGACGATTCTGCGGAACCATCGCTCTCCGACCTCAGTTCTCTCGATGATGACGACGCCACAATGCCCGCCATGGAAGAGGAAGACGAAGAAATCTCCTTTGAAGATTTCGGAGGCAAAGTCGTTGCGCTTGATGAGGAAATCGGAAGCGCGTTTAGCGGTAGCGAAGAAGACTTAGGCTAAGTTTTCAATGGCCGGAACTGACTATTACGCCGTTCTCGGTATATCCAGAGATGCAGATGCTGATGAAATCAAATCAGCATTCCGACGCTTGGCACGCAAGTATCACCCGGATGTCAACCGCGACGACCCAAACGCTGAAGAAAAGTTTAAAGAACTCGGCGAGGCCTATGCGGTCTTAAGTGACCCTCAAAAACGCTCTCAATACGATCGATTTGGTTCCGTTTCCGACCAGGGGCAAGGGGTTGGATTCGATTTTTCCGGGGGTATTAACGATATCTTCGAAATGTTTTTTGGAGCGACCAGTGCCAGAAGGAGCGGCCCTCAAGTTATAGACGGGCGGGACTTGAAAGTAGACATTTCAGTTGACCTGAAGGAAGTCGTAACCGGTACCAAGCGCAGCATTCCGATTGAACGTCTGGAAACGTGCACGGACTGTAACGGTTCAGGTTGTGCCGCCGGTACGGAGCCGGATACTTGTAAAGATTGCGGCGGCTCCGGCGTTGTGGTTGAAGTTAGCCAAACATTGTTGGGACAAATTCGAAGGACCGCTCCGTGCCGAAAATGCGGCGGGCAAGGAAGAATTATAAAAACGCCTTGCAAAAAATGTAGAGGCGAAAAACTCGTCGAAACTAAATCCACAATTGAAATTGATATTCCGCCCGGCGTTGAAACCGGCACCGTCCTTCACTTACCTTATCAGGGCGATGACGGAATCAATGGAGGCAGACCAGGCGATCTGTACATCGGAGTTCGTGTAAAGGAAGACCCTCGATTTCAGCGTGACGATCGCGGCATGCTTACAACCGTCCCAATAAGTTTTGTTCAGGCCGCTCTGGGCGCAAACTTAACTCTCGATGGAATTACCGAAGAAATTGAATTGGAAGTACCCCCGGGCACACAACCCGGTCAAGAATTCCGCATCCAAGGTAAGGGCGTTCCCCGGATCGGCGCCAAAGAGAGAGGCGACCTCCGAGTCAGAATCAATGTTGCAGTTCCAAAAAAATTGACGGAACTTCAAAAACATTTATTGGAGCAATTTGAAGCTTCCCAAAATGGTTCGGAAAAAAAAGACAAAAAGAAAGGAAAGGGATTTTTGGACCAGTTTAGGGAAACCATTAAGGGTGAAAAGTAGTTGCGTTCCTGGAAAAAAGTAACTGCAACTTTTAAGTTTCAACCGCAGGATTGGTCCATTATTCACGAGGAATTTGTCACAAGTGGCTCTCTGGGAACCATTGAATCTTCCTTTCCACCATCCTTAAGTGGCTACATTTTTAACACGGAAGAATCCGATACAAAACTTTCCAAGTTGTTGACGAAACTGAAGACATTAGGTGCGGCAGACATTCAGGTTGAAACCGTTGCTGAGTCGGATTGGGAAAATTCTTGGAAACAGTTCTTTGCCTCCAAAAAAATTGGAAAATCTTTTTGGATTGTTCCTTCATGGGAAAAACCGCCACCGGTAAGTGAAGGAGAAAACCTTATCATCTTGGATCCGGGGCAAGCATTTGGAACCGGCGACCACGCAACAACCGTCTTATCGCTCTCATTACTGGAAGAAGCCGTTAAAATCGGTGATACGGTCATTGACCTCGGTGCAGGGAGCGGAATCCTATCGATAGCAGCGAAAACATTAGGCGCAAAATCCGTTTATGCTACGGAAATAGAAGATTCTGCATATGAAGCTTGTAAAAGAAATTTTGAAATCAATCAATGCAGTGTGGATTTACGTTTAACAGGCGAGGTACCTGCAGATTTTCCTAATGCAGACGTCGTTGTCAGTAATTTGATAAGTGCAGTCATTATTCGAATGGCTCCAAAAGTGACTGAAGTCGTCAAAAAGAACGCTTTTTGGATAATAAGCGGTGTAATCGAAGAAAACTTTGCCGACGTTGATAAAGCCATCACCTCGAATAATTTTTTCCTACTGACGAAACGTTTGAAAAGCGGCTGGGTCGGCGCAGTGTACAAAAAGCAATGACGGTAAACTAACTCAAATGGGGTTTGAAAGAATTGACGGCCGAGCGGCAGATGAAATGCGACCTATCACGATGGAACGTGGTGTTGCAAAATTTGCAGAGGGTTCATGCCGAATAGCCTTTGGCGACACAATCGTTTTGGTAACGGCCACAGTGGATGAGCAGGTGCCTCGTTGGATGAAGGGTCAAGGCAGCGGTTGGGTAACCGCGGAATATGGAATGCTCCCGCGTTCGGGCAGGCAAAGAAATCAAAGAGACTTGATGCGACCGAATGGAAGAACAATGGAGATTCAACGGCTGATTGGCAGGTGCATGAGAAGCGTAGTGGATCTTAAAATGCTTGGGGAACGCCAAATTCAATTGGACTGTGATGCAATCCAAGCAGACGGAGGAACAAGAACTGCATCCATAACCGCCGCTTATGTGGCTCTTTATGATGCGTTTTTATGGATGATAAAAAACAACATGATTTCGAAAGTTCCATTTACACAAGCGATTGCCGCTGTAAGTGTTGGGGTTTGCAATAACACCGAATTGTTGGACCTTAATTACGATGAAGACAGCAGAGCGGCAGTAGACATGAATTTAATCATGACGGATAAGGGAAGATACGTTGAAGTTCAAGGCACTGCCGAAAGCGAACCTTTTGAAGAAGAACAATTTGCGAAGTTGATCGGTTTGGGGAAAAAAGGAATCCGAAAACTCTTTGAAATCCAAAACCAAACACTTGGTCTCTAATGAAATTGGTCATCGCAACAAGAAACCTCTCCAAAACAAATGAAATGAAGGAGATTCTTGCTGAACACTTACACCAAGAGTTTGATATTCAAACTCTTAATGACTACCCGCCGTTTGAAGAGCCAATTGAGTCCGGAGTGACTTATGTTGAAAATGCAACGATTAAAGCAACCACCGCTGCAAACGCAACCGGACAACTTTGTATCGCGGATGATGCGGGTTTAGAAATCGAATCCCTCAATGGGGAGCCCGGCTTGTTTAGCAAAAGGTTTGGGGGAGAACTCAGCTCATTTGATGAAAAAATCCAATTGATTTTGTCTAAGTTAAGTGGCCAAACTTGCAGGAAAGCCAGATTTCGATGTGCGGTAACCGTTGCGGCCCCGAGAAAACAATCAAAGTCATTCGAATCCATTTGTAATGGAGAAATAAGCGAATTGCCTCGTGGCTCAGGCGGCTTTGGCTATGACTCAATCTTCATCTACACAAATTTGGGTTTAACTTTTGCAGAGATGGCGCAAGCGCAGAAAAATCGTGTCAGTCATCGCGGAGTAGTTTTGAAACAGGCTGCAGATTGGCTAAAGAGCGCAGATTTCAGAGCAACAAATTGAACCTATTTCCAGTCTAAACAATGCTTCAATGTTTTCGGGTTTAAAGATTTTTGGGTTTTGCACAGTAGCGGGAGTCTCAATGGGTTCAGTACTATTTCAGTGGGAACAACCTTTTAAGTTTAAGGAAGTTCGACCGATTATTGCAAAACCGTCGATTAAGCCGGCAAGTGTGCCAATACGGCTGACCCCTTTCTATTCAATTTCGCCGGAAATTGCCGATAACTCAATTGCAATCACCATTGATTGTGAGGGTGGATCTTCTAAGGACATTACGCGTCTGCTCAAGAGTTTGGAAGCAAGACAATCTAAAGCCACGTTTTTCATTTGTGGAAACTGGGCGCCTTATAATTACAAAAACATAAAACAAATGGTCTCGCAAGGACACGAAATCGGAAACCACACCCTAACTCACAGGTTTGGACCAAAGTTGACCGACAATGAATTGAAATTGGAACTCATTTACTTAGAGTCAGCCGTAAGAAAGAATACGGGGCTTTCTACTAAACCACTGTATCGACCACCATACGGTGCTACTACGCAAAATGGCAGAAAACTGATTAACCAACTTGGCTATAACACAATCTTATGGAATGTTGACATCAAAGACTCTATAAGACCATTCCCATCCTATTACACAGCACTCAACCGGCTAAAAAATGTTAAGCCGGGTTCAATCGTTTTGATGCACAGTGTAAGAAAGGAAACCATAGACGCACTAATCGCGGTGCTGCCATATTATCAAAAAAAGAAATACAAATTAGTAACCATTACCGAACTGTTGAATTTAGAAATTATGTCGAAAGCCAAAAAACCAAAATCACCTAAGGCAAAGTAACGCTGGAACCGTCCCCTAACACTAAGGAGAGTGTGCTTGGTTTCTTTGATTCTTGAATAACGGTAATCTGACGTCCGAGCAAAGAGTTCGAAATTCGAGAAGGCACATCTTGAAGGGTGCAATTTTCCATGAGAATGGAGTTTTCAATCTCCGACTTAAAAA
>CAZJKW010000125.1:0-6112 GCA_964546835.1 uncultured Fimbriimonadales bacterium | reverse complement strand
ATCGCCGTTGTTTGTTCGTTTACCCGCTGATTAGGGTCGCTCTTTCCGTATATTCCAGAAGAATCGCCAATGAGATATTTTCCGGTTAGCTGTCCTCCTGCAAGTGGCGACCATGGAATAACGGCGTAGTTATATGTTTTACAGAACGGCAACAGTTCTCGTTCAATTCTTCTGTCCAATAAATTGTAGGGTGGTTGTTCGCTAACGAAGCGGTTTAGTCCAAGTTCACGTGCAACATAGTGCGCCTCGCAAACTTGCCAAGCTGCAAACGTGCTCGTGCCGATGTATCTTACTTTTCCTTGCCGAATCAAGTCGTCCAATGCGCGCAAAGTTTCATCAATTGGTATGGATGGTTGAGGTCTATGGATTTGATAAAGGTCAATCCAATCGGTTTTTAATCTTTTTAGCGAAGCTTCGCACGCCTGCATGATATGCCTTCGGGAATTACCCCAATCATTTGGGTCATCGCTCATCCGACCATGAAACTTTGTTGCCAAAAATACTTTGTCCCGTTTTCCGGTCAAGATTTCTCCCGTTATCTCCTCAGAAACTCCTCGCGCATAGACATTGGCTGTATCAAAAAAATTGATTCCTCGATCCAATGCCGCTGCCCCTATTTTGAGTGCTTCGGGCTTGTGGCTTCCCCAATCCTCCGGTTCCCAGCCGAACGTCATTGTTCCCATGCAGATTGGACTTACCATGACTCCCGTTCTTCCAAAAGGTCGAAATTCCATTTGGGGCAGGTTACCTCCCAAGGTATAAACCGACCGTGATTTGGCTTCAGACTTTGCCGGCGTTTGCCGTTTGGTTGACCTATGCCTATTTTCAGCGAAGGTGGATGGAGTCATCACGCGAGAAGTACACAACCCTTTCGCGGTCAAAACGCATCTTTTTGAGTGTATTTGCTTTACTGTTTTCTTTGGCTTGGATCGCGGCGGGTGTGTGGTGCTTAATGGTGTTCAAAATGGCATCAGAATCGGGGTTGACGCCGCTTGGGATGGCATTTGTCTGTCTTATAGGATTGGTGTTTGTCCACCTGCAGATGCTTGCAACCGCATTGACATTTTCGCTGGCGGGAGAAACCGTATCCAATCCTCGAGTTCGAGCGTCAAATAATCAAGACTTGAATGAGTCAGAATCCGGAGATAACTGAATGAAAACCATCCTTGCTATCATCGCAACTGCAGCCCTTTGCCTTTCCTGGAACATGGTTGCAACTCCCCCACAGACGACGCAAGACCCTCACAAAATTGCGCCGATTTTGGATAAGTTAGACCGGATTGATATGGCGAACAAGATTTTGCCTTTGCTTTTGACCAAAGACCAAACCAGCAAAATTCTTTTTAAGGTTGAAGAATGTCGGGCAAACGCAAAGAAGCAGGAAAAACGCGAAGCAGATGAATTAAAAACCCTTGATGGCGAAATTACAAAAATTGCAGATGATGTTAAAAAGGGAATTGTGCCTCCGCCGGACTTCATTACTAAAATGAACAAGGTTCTTGATGAGTTTGAGAAAGCGAGGCGTGGAGTTGTGCTTGCTAATGGACTCATCATGCGCGACTTTTTGAAAACCATTTTGAATAAAGGTCAAATCAATGCGATTGTAAAAGTGATTGACACCGTTTATGACGAAGAAGCGAAAACGTGGACTCAGGCAACCGATGAAACCAAGCTTCAATTTTTTGCTGTTAATATTTTCTTGACAGACAGGGGATACGAGTTTTTGCAGACTATGCACAAACCCTGAGGGTTCATTCAACAAATGGAACGAATCGGCACCAGAGACCGGTTCGTTCCATTTTTTCCTCACTAATTAACACCAATTCCTGCTCTTTGGAAGTGCCTAGAGGGCAAACTATTAATCCGTTCTCTGCAATTAATGCCCTGCACCATTCTGGCACTCGATTCAACGCTGCCGAAAACAAAATTCGGTCAAACTTTTCATTTATCACAATCTGCGATGCATTGCCCACGATGACGGTTGCTTCGCAACTCAATTGTTTTAGTGAATTCCTTGATTCTTTGGCAAGTTTTTCGTTGATTTCAATTCCAACAGGAATGCAGTCGAGCGCACATAACAAAGCAAGCACATAGCCGGAACCAGAACCGATTTCCAAAACTCTTAACCCCGGTCTCAAATCTAATGCATCCAGCATGAATGCGATCATGCTTGGCTGAGAAACTGAAGATCCTTCGTCCACCATTATCGCATGATTTTGGCGAGCAAAAGATTTGAGTTCTTCAGGCAAAAAGAATTCGCGCGGAACAACTGAGAATGCCCGTTGAATTTCGGCACTGAAATTTGTTAACTCTTTTCTAAAATCTTTTTCTTCGATTTCCACTCATTGACATTATGCGCCACGACGTTCGAACTGATTCTTTTGAACCGCTGAAACCCGGTTCCTGCCGGACTTTTTCGCATGATAAAGAGAACTATCTGCGATTTGCAATAGGTCGTTTGGCTTTTCGGTTAAAGGCGTTATTACGGCGACTCCGATACTGACGGTATAGGGAGCCGGTCCGCTTTGGCTCTTTTCAAAGGATTCTCTGATTCGGTCTCCCATTTGAATCGCTCCGTCTAAATCCGTCATCGGAAGTATCACTGCGAATTCTTCTCCACCATATCGCGCGGCAATGTCCGATTCGCGAACCATGGTCTGTAAAATTTTTGCCAAATCCACCAATACGGCGTCACCGGCGGGATGACCCATATTGTCATTCAATTTTTTGAAATGGTCTACGTCTAAAATCATCAACGCAAGCGGTTGGTCATACCGTTTTGCAGTAGAGAAACTGGTTCTTAATTTTTCTTGGAACGTTCTGTGGTTGCAAAGTCCGGTAAGTCCGTCTGTAAAAGCAAGTTGTTCTAAACGATTGTTGAGTTCTTCTAATTTTGCGTTTTTCCACTCTAAATCATTAAGAGAACCAACGGTTTCGGCATTGGAACTCACCAACTGGTTCACATATTTGTCCAATGCCTTCACCCTGATTTCTGCTTGACGTGTTTGTTCCTTTAGTGAAAACTGAATCTGACTTTGCTCACTATGAAATCTTTCGAGGGCTAAGTTAAGTTCTGACGCCTCATCCGATCTCAGATGTACGTCCTCTGCCGGCTCATTTTGATTCCAGATTTCAATTTTATTCGTTACTAACCGGATATCTTTGCTCAAAATTTTGTGAAGTCGTTTATAAAAAATGACTCCGAAAACAGAGGCAGCACCAAACAAAATCAATGCAAATAACGAAGCAATGCTTGAATCAGCGATTGGTTTTGAAGTTTGTTCCGAGGCAGCAATGAGCGGTCCTGGCAGTTGCAAAATGCCAAAACCTAACAAATAGTTGAAGGTTTTTCTGTTTACAAAGTTAATGGACAAACTCACCCAATTCAATTATCGGCATTTGGTGTGGCTCTTTTTTACATCTAATATTCGACAGTTCCGTAAGAATACTGGGATTTTCGATATTTTTGTACGGAATATCTAAAATTATTCGCTTTCCCGTTAAAAACCGATTCTGCGATTCCGAAGATTTAGAAAGGCGCGATGGATTGCGCCGGGAGAATTTCTACCATGCCGCGATTTGCTTATAACGCCGTTGATGCTAGCGGACGCACAATTCAAGGGACTCTTGAAGCCGATACCGAAGAACTGGTCTTGCAAAAACTGCATGATCAACAACTCCACGTTACCGAAATAAAAGCCGCTCGAGGCGGATCAGCAAAAGTCGGCGCAAAAAAGGGCGGAAAAACAAAGTTAAAGAACATTGTTATCTTTAGTCGGCAATTTGCAACTATGGTGGACGCGGGAATTCCTATTTTAAGATGTCTTGAAATTCTCTCATCTCAAACCAAAGACCCTGTTTTACGAGGAGCCAGTGCCGAAATTTGCGCTGATGTAAAAGGTGGATTGACGCTTAACGAAGCAATGGCAAAACATCCGACCGTATTCAGCAAATTGTACGTAAACATGATTAAAGCTGCTGAACTTGGCGGCATTTTGGATACCATCCTTGACCGGTTAGCGGGCTTCCTTGAATACGAAATGGAAGTTAAGTCAAAGATTAAGTCCGCAATGATGTATCCGGTTTTAGTTTTGGTTTTCTCAATGGTAATGCTTTTTGCATTGTTTACGTTTGTCCTTCCGAGATTTAAAGAAATCTTCGCCGGCATGAACGTTGAAATTCCACCGGTCACCGCATTCTTGTTCTCGATAGGAGATTTGTTCCAATCTCTTTGGTGGGTTTTTATTCTGCTGGGAGTCGGTGGATTTATTGGAATCAAAATGTGGGCAAAAACCGAAAAGGGTGGATACCAACTTGACATGATGAAACTAAAGGTTCCAATTGTTGGAGAATTGGTTTTGAAAATGTCCGTTGCACGTTTCGCTCGAACTTTTGGGACCTTGATATCATCGGGCGTACCGATGTTAAGGGCACTTGAAATTGTTGGTGAAACCAGCGGAAATCGAGTCCTTACTGAGGCAATAGACGGTGCGCGAATTTCGATTCGAGAGGGACAAAAACTATCGCAACCGTTGACCGCGTGCGGACTGTTTCCGTCGATGGTCACACACATGATAGACATCGGAGAAGAGTCTGGCCGACTTAGCGAAATGCTTGTAAAAGTCGGAGACTTTTATGACCAGGAAGTTGAATCAACTGTAAAAGGTTTAACTTCAATGATTGAACCGATGCTCATTATTTTCTTGGGCGTTGTGGTTGGCTTCATTGCGATATCAGTCATGACTCCAATCTTCAAACTGGTCAATTCTGTCAGCTAAAAAATTGCGCATCCAGGAAGGACCGCGCAAATAACTACAACCAAATAGGAAGCAGGAGCGCTTCCAAAGCGACACGTGCCGCGAAAGGATTTGCGGCATGAATTCAAGGAGTGAATTTTGTCGGATACAACCAACCGCAGTGATCTTGCGGAGGCAATGGTACATGAGTACGTGCGTACTCGAAGACCCGACCTTCGCGAAAAAATCGTAGCCGAATATTCGGAAACCGTGCAAAGAATTGCCCGAAAGTATTCCGGATTTGATGCACAAGAAGATTTGGCGCAGGTCGGATTCATTGGCTTGCTAAATGCACTTAGTCTTTTTGAGCCGTCAAAGGGAGTGCGATTCAACACGTATGCAACACATCTAATTGCCGGAAGCATCAAGCATCATCTTCGCGACAAAACCAAAATCATACGCGAGCCCGCTTGGCTTCAGGAAGTTCGGCACAAAGTCAACCGGATAACCGCTCAACTTCACCAAGAACTTTCACGAGTACCGACTCCTGAAGAAATTGCAGAAAAGGCAGAAATTCCGAGCGACACCATCAGAGAAGTACTCTCAACTGATGAGCTGTTTCGAGTTTCATCCATCCATACACAAAACAACAGCGAAGATGATGAAGATGAAATTGATATGGCGGACGAATGTCAAGATTTGCTTCAATTTGAGGACAAACTTGTCCTTCAACGAGCGATTGGAGAACTGAGAGAATTAGAACAAAAAGTGCTTTCTCTTTTTCACATTCAATCGCTTAATCAAACTGAAATTGCAAACCAACTTGGCATCTCAGGAAATTATGTCTCTCATATATTGAGACAATCACTTTCCAAATTGCGCGCCATCCTCGCAAAAGAAGAGAAACATGAGAGATTACTGCACAGGCAAGCCAGTTCTTTCAAATCCGATGTAATTGATGATGCTACCGGCGCCTATTCTGAAACCTATTTTTGGGCACGACTCGAAGAAGAGTGTTCACGTGCTGCATGTAATTCAACGGAAGTCGGACTGGTAAGAGTGGAATTTAGTGGTCTTGAAAAACTGAAAAAATTTTATGGACCTGATGCATTTGAAAATTTCCTTGCCGACGCTGCTGCATTTCTTACAAACAGCGTGAGAAGACTTGACATCATTGGAAGAGAAGGGGAAACCGGATTTGCCATCATTCTTCCATCTGCTGGCCAATCTGTTTCAATTGTGCGCGATCGAATTGCATCAAGACTGGAAACTTGGATGAATCGCTGGAGTGGTGGAATAGCCGTCAAGATTGGTGAAGCGTATTATCCCAACTGCGGCCGAAATGCAAGAAGACTCCGCGAAAAAGCCGTTCTTTC
>CAZJKW010000124.1:0-6118 GCA_964546835.1 uncultured Fimbriimonadales bacterium | reverse complement strand
GATTTCGAGAGATTTCACTTGCGAAACTTGAAACTGCAGAATGGAATCCAGGCAAGTTTTTTGCAACAAAAAACCGGCTTTTTTCAGTCAGTTTATCGGCCGCAATTGCCGCTATTTTCTTTCGGTGATCAATATTTGCGATTGGGAGCAGTCGAAGTTCTGAGATTGCAGCAAAACTTCGTACTAAATCACTAATAGAGATAAGTTCCGCTCTTTGCGATTCAAACATTTCCGAATACTCTTTGTGGTTTCTTAAGAAGTCTCTGATTGCAGCCATGTTATGAGTAGAAGATGAAACGATTACAGTTCCATCGCAAAGCCCAATTTGACTAATCAACTTCTTGGCCGATTCAAAGTGCGGTAGCGCGCGATAAATTTGAGTTGCGCTTTTGATTTCCATCTTATCTGTTGCCGTGTTGCTCCATTCGGTGCGCCATTTCCCACCGGAATGGCTCCATGTGTAGTGCGATGCTTACGTTTGGCAACGATTCTCTAATTTTGTCTTCAATTTCTTCGGTTATCTCGTGTGCTTCTACCAAATTTAATTCATCTTCAAGTTGAATATGCGCATCAATGTGCCGGTGTGAACCTGATTTTCTTGTTCGTAATTGATGATAACCCAATACTCTTGGATGATTTTCAAATATCTCTGTTACTATGTTTAATTCTCGCTCCGGCAATGATGAATCGAGTAGTGCGTAGCTGCTTTTCCAAGCAATTTTGGTCGCAACAAAAAAAATCCAACCGGTTAGTATAATAGCCACGATGCTATCGAAGAATTGAATACCGGTAATCCAAACAAGTCCAAGTCCTAAAACAACCCCTAATGTCGTTACTACGTCTGCAGTCAAATGGGAAGCATCAGCGTGTAATGCTTCGCTGTCCGTTTCAATTGCAACATTTTTTACAAATCGGCTAACAAAGATATTAACAAACAATGTACCGAGCAAAGCCCAAAACGCGATGTCCACTTTAATCACCGAAGGTGAAATGATTTTTTGTACGGCTTCATACAAAACAAAGAAACCCGCAACAATCAGCAAACTTGCTTCTGCAAGTCCTGCAAGACTTTCCGCTTTTCCGTGGCCAAAGGGATGCTCTTTATCTGCGGGTTTATCTGAGACTCGAACGCTAATCCACGCAAGCAAACTCGCTATGACGTCTCCACAACTATGTGCTGCCTCACTAAGAGCTGACACAGACCCGGATAAAAGTGCCGCAACTAATTTTGCAATCGTCAAGACACAATTGGAAATCACCGAAACAACTGCTGCAAGGGTTTTTCTTTTTTGCACCTCGACCGACATGGGATAAGAATACCGGTAAGTTCAAACGATTGGAGGCGGAGGTGGCGCAGCGCCCGAATTAACTGACGAATTCAAACTAACTTTTGGTTCCCATACACGTGCCGGTTGCCCCTGAACCATTAACACATCCGATGAAATTGATTTAGGCCCTCCGGGCAAATAAATCGAAGCATTATCCGTGATTCCAATGCCTCCCGCGGGCGCAATTTTTTGAACATGAGCACTAATGTCAATCACTTCAGAATAGTTTACATTGCTTGCGTCCCCCTTTGGCGCGACAACGGTTCCGGTGTGAATCCCACATCGCATTTCGAACTTTTGACCTGTTCGATTTTTAAAAGCGTTGAATTCTAATGCTCTCGCCAATATCCTTCTTGCAGCCGAAAATGCGTCTTGTGGGTTTTCAAATGTCAACAAAACTCCATCACCAGCAGTACTGTGGAGTTGGCCCCCAAACTCTGCGGCGTTCGTTGTCACGAATTTTACATATTCGCCAAACGTGTATTCCACCTCCAACAAATTTGATTTTTGCTTTATTGACGTGCTTCCAACCACGTCAACGGACAAAAATGTTGCAGATTTTTCGCCTTTTTTCAATTCTTCTTGTAATTCAATTAATTGCCTCAATAAATATTCTCTTCGCGCTTGTGGATCGCGTTGGAATCGTATTCTCAATAACTTTTCGCCATATTTGCCTCCTATAAATCCAACCAATCCTCCAACCAAAACGCCCGGAATCAGCATAAGACCATCCATGCCATGTTTCGACTGAAGTAGTGCCGAAAAAAACGCCTGCCCAAAAACGGCGGCAGCACCAAAAGCGGCACCAACCAAAGCACCGAGTTCTTTTGTTTTTGTAAGTGACAAATTATAAAGCCCTGCCAACACCAAGAAAATTTGTCCCATCGCAGCAAGTCCGTAGCGGTCGCCGTAAGCGTAACTTAACGCGTTCACCAATCCAATTTGTAAGCCAATAAAACCGCTCGTCAATGCCCGACGAGTTTTGAAATCCATTTGCTTGATTTGCCGAACAAATCTTCCCCATTTTGTGGACCGTCTTGCTTTTTGTTCGTCAAGCAATCGCAGAGCGTCCTGAATTGCTTCCGGGGATGCGTGAGCGTCTTCTGAAAGTGTTCGAATCACTTCGACAGCCTCAGAGTCCGTTTGTTCAATCCGGTTTTCGTTATTCAGCATTGAATTCGAGTTCATTTTACAGGAAGCGGTAGACTTTGGATGTGGCTTTGACGGTGCGCCTATTCTCGGTTCTTAAAGCAAACTATGGCGAAAAAGTCGAACTTCAAGTTCACTTACCCGCATCGATTTCCGAAATCAAATCCCTCCTCCAAAGTATGGCGATTTGGGTTCCCGGTTCGCGGATTGCCGTAAACCACAGTTTCGCCAACGATTCAGAAAACGTGAATGATGGCGACGAGGTTGCGGTGATACCACCGGTAAGTGGCGGATGAAAATCATTTCTTTAACCCAAAATACAATTGACCCCGAAGCCGTGCGAAAGCCGCTTGAATCTCCACACTTGGGCGGTGTCGTAATGTTTGCAGGTGAAGTCCGCTCCATTACCGGGAATGAAACGACTGCTTTTCTAAACTACGAAGCGTACGAAGAAATGGCACTCAAAAAAATGAATGAGATTGCCGATTTTGCAATCGAGAAATGGAGCGCAAATGTGGGTATGGTTCACAGACTTGGAAAATTATTGCCCGGCGAAATAGCGGTTGTTACTGTTGCCGCTTGCGCTCACCGGGCCGAAGCGTTCGAATGTTGCCGCTATCTGATTGATGCGCTTAAAGAAGACGTGCCCATTTGGAAGTTGGATTAAAAACCTTGTGACCGAACATAAACTTTGAATGAATAATTCAAAGTCAAAGATTTTCCGCCTGCAACCGAAGTTTCCCAAACTAAACTCAATCGAGGGTTCACGTCTTTTAGACCCTTAGCTGTTTTCGTTACTTTTGGATTGTTGTCCGATGAGATCAATTCACCAGTCAACTCTTTACACACTTTTATTTTTACACTTTCGGTTTTTCGATTTTTGACTTCCAATGTTCCTTTTAATGTCACCAAATCATAAACCAATGATGTGTTTGGAATTCTTAATGCACCGCGTTCTCTTCCAATTTCTTCTTCGCCAGATTCCGCGCGAATATCCAATGCTTTGGTGATTTTAACAAGAGTTTCCGCTCCGACGCTTGTGTAATTCAAAGTGTCTTGCCCAATGATTTCACCATTTTTTACGGTTACAGCGGGACCGGTGGTAAAAGGCATATTGGCTGTGTTCTTAAATTTCAAACTATGCCAAACATCTTGCGGACCTTCTGCCGCTCCGCCGTATTCTGTGTTGTTCACAATGCTATCCATCACGTCCCATGTATACAAATGTTCGTAGTCGGATTCAGACTGAAACAGCAAATAATAACCGCGATCACCCGATTTCAAACTGACGTCTTGAACGCGATAAAAAAACAAATCTTCTGCTTGCAAAGGAGTCAAACCTTGCAAATCAAACGCTTCATCAAAACTTCCACGCGCATCACCGCGAAGTGAATTTTGCGACATCATCGCACCCGGACGATTCGCAAAACCGCCGCCACCGCCGGGTCCGCTAGTGCCAATTTGCATGAGCAAACCCGTAAATTTTTGAACAGAAACGCCTCCAGTCAATGGGTCCGGAGTACCTGCAAATGGGACATTTGGAAATCCGGTAATCAATCGCAATTCGACATTTTTCATTTCAGATAAATCATTAAGAATCGTTGCTTTTGCCAACAATTTAAGTTTTTTTGTATCGGTTATGTCAATCAAATAACTGGGTGCCCACGTCATGCCGCTTTCCAACGACAAAATGTACATTTTTGCGTTGGCTCCTCCATGCGATTTGACTCGAACGACCTTTTCGTTTCCTTTAACCGTTTTTTTCCATTTCAATCCTTCCGGTCCGGTCACCATTACAACCGAAGTTTTTGGTACTGCAACCGTTTGTGTTCCATTAGAAACCACTGCCAGTAAGCCGGTCGAACTTTCTAACTTCCCTGAAACCGTGCTCTTGTCGTTAAGAGTTAAGACTACCGATTTTCCAACGTTTAGATTCAGGATTTCATCAACCGTTGAAGCTTCGGTTTCTGATTCTGATGGCACATCTGTAACCGTCACTTCAAGAAGTTTCGTGCCTTCCGAAGTCGTCAACCACAAAGTTCCCAACGATGCTCTTGGCATACCCGAGACAAGCGTTTCACCGTCGGCATCTAAATCAACCGAACGAGTTACGACACTAAATCCATTCTTAAACAAGGAAGCAGAAACGACTTTTGTCGGGACGGTCGCGATTCCGGCCGTCAAATTCACCATCGCAATCAAAGTTGAGAACATCTATTACCCCTTTAGTCCTTTTGACGATTATGAATCGGGGTCTGGTAACCAATATCTACTAAAATGGTTGACATGCGTAAAGAGTCGCTCGCTTTTTTCACCGATATTGTCAACACTCCTTCCCCCTCCGGTTATGAAATGAAAGCCGCCGAAGTGTATCGAAAATACACGGCTCAGTTTGCAGATGAGATTCGTACCGATGTGATGGGCAATGTATGGGCAATGGTTAATCCAAAAGCCAAGCGCCAAATCATGCTCGCAGGCCATATGGACGAAATCGGGTTTACCGTTCACTATGTTTCCGATAGCGGTCTGCTTTACTTTAGAACCATCGGAGGACATGACAGTTCAATTCCCGTAGGTCAAAGGGTTTGGGTTCACACACGAAAAGGCAGAGTTCCCGGCGTCATTGGAAGAAAAGCAATCCACTTGTTAACTGCCAAAGAACGGGAAGTGAAACCGGAAATCACTGAGATGTGGATTGACATCGGAGTTTCGACAAAGGCAGCCGCCATGAAACTCATTGAATTAGGAGATGTTGTGACTTACCAATGGGAATTCCAAGCGTTACAAGGCGATGTCGTAACCGCAAGAGGGTTTGACAACAAAATGGGCTCGTTTATCGTGGCTGAGGCATTGCGGCATATTGCTGCCGGTAAATTGAACAAAGATGTCGGAGTCATCGCCATTGCAACGGTCCAGGAGGAAATCGGGCTTCGCGGGGCAAGAACCAGTGCGGTCGCTACCGGAGCAGAAATTGGAATGGCTGTAGACGTCACCCACGCAATTGATTACCCAAGCGTGGACAAGAAGAAAGAAGGCGACGTTGTGATGGGTAAGGGGCCCGTAGTGGCCCGCGGGGCGAATATCAATCATATCGTTTTCGAAATGACGCTGCAAGCCGCCAAAGAACAGAAGATTCCCATCCAAATCGAAGTAGAACCCGGGGGTACAGGTACCGATGCCAATGCGATGCAAATTGCAGGACCGGGAATGGCAGTCGGCCTTCTTGGAGTCGCAATTCGGTACATGCACACTCCGGTGGAGGTTCTCAACTTGAAAGATGTTGAACAATGCGCCAAACTAATGGCCGCTTTCTGCTTGAAAGTTACGCCAAAAACTGATTTCACACCGAGGCCGCTATGAGTAAGCCACAAGGAACCAAAATTGCCCTCATCATCACGCTATCCATATTGGGATTGATTGTTATCGGGGTCATCGTTGTTGTGATTTTTGCCGCCAACTTCATTCGCAGTGAAGACGGCAGGAAGCTAACCAGCACGATTTCCAATCTGGCTCAGAGCGAGAAAGTAGCTCCGATGCTCTCTAAAGTAGTCAAAGATTGTAACCAAGCGGGCAAATGGCCGGACATGATGGAAGACCTCATTATCGAATTAGATGAAAGTTCAAAGCTATCGGCAAAAGCC
>CAZJKW010000123.1:0-6127 GCA_964546835.1 uncultured Fimbriimonadales bacterium | reverse complement strand
CTAAGGATAGAAATTCTGATTCGGTTTCAAAATTTTGAAAAACCAAAAATCGTTTCTTCTAATTTGTCGCCAAAGCATCCATTTGGCGTGACCATCAGCAAACCCATAATTTCCACCTTTGTTATGTCCGGTTCCCGGCTTCTGATTAAGATAAGCCGCGCATCCGGGTGGCAATTGGTCATCAGGTGCCTGGATCGGGATGTTCCTGCCCGGCAATTCATATGTATCACATTCAATAAATGCAGAGCCATAAGGTGTCCCGACAAAACTGTCGTTGCTTGCAATCAGCCAATTCTCAACCAACGAAACCGTTGAAGCAGTATCTTCCATGTCCGAAGTCGAGCGACCAACCGATTGAACCGGGTCATAAGGCCCTGTGCTCATGCCTGTGTTTGCATCTCGCCCACCTGCTTGAACCGTAAAGATGGTTCCAACATAGCCATACGAACGCTTAATCGCTTTCGGTCGAAAACTCCCATCCCAAAACGGAATCGAAGCAGCGGGAATCCCGTTGGTCGGGTCACTGGGACATCCAAAAATCTGCCAATTGTTGCAATAAGGCCCAATCTGCATGCAATAAGGCACACGCGGCCAGGCAAAACTTCCACCGTTAATCGGAGCCTGCGCCAAAAGCAACGGCGGAAATCGCTCATCATAATCGGAAGAATAAAGCGCAAAAGCAGTTCCGATTTGCCTCATGTTGCTTAAACACGAAGTTCGCTTTGCTGCCTCTTTTGCTTTGGCAAACACCGGAAACAAAATCGCAGCCAATATCGCAATAATCGCGATAACCACAAGTAACTCGATAAGCGTAAATCCGCCCTTGCGTTTCAAAATTTTCAATCTCCACTCCTCAGCCCGGTTCGGACCAACATCCTATCGTACACTAACTTCAACCGTTTTGGTGGCCGTTTTGGCAAAATCCGGTAGTTCTACAACCGCCGTGTCACCTTAAATTTGAATTCCGGCTGTGGCCCCGGGTCCCAATATCCACTAGGCACGGGAGCAATCTCATTACACCATTCCTTACCTTCCCTTTTGAAAAGCACTCTCTCTCCCGGCTTTGGTGCATTTTCCGGCAAAACACAAACTTCACCAAAAACAATTTCACCGGTTTCTTCAACTTTCATCTTTACGTTGTAAACAGGATAATTTCGATTAATAATAATTTTGCTTTCTTCGCAATCAATCACCACACCGGTATAACTTTTTCCAAAAGCACGAACATGTCTTTCTTTCGCAGCGGGCGCAAATAAATAAGCAAAACTTCCAATCAACGAAACGACAAAAGTAACACACAAGAGGACAATTCCAATTAATGCACTTGTCCCACCCTTTGACATTAAGTAGAATCCAATCGAAAATCCGACCGCCAAACTTCCAAAGAGCATTACGAAAAACTTGGTCAATCGCTTTTCCATCAAATGAAATTTACCTCCATTTGGGTAACCTTTCGATTCCATCTTGCCCTCTAGTTTAATGGCAGAACGACTGACTCTGGATCAGTGGGTTGGGGTTCGAATCCCTGGAGGGCAGCCATTTCTCAGATTGATTTTCAATCAAGTAATATGTCGGAATGCTTGCCGCAGTTCTCGCCGCAACTCTCGCTTGGCCGCTTTCAAGGGCCGAACTTTCAAATTTCACGGCCACATCATCCTATGAAGATGTGACTTCTTTCATCAACCAACTTAGTATCAAATCTCCTTACATCAATGTCACTTTTTCAGGCAAATCGTACGAAGGACGTCCCATTCCGATGGTTTTGGTTTCCAATTCAAAAGTCACAACGCAACAACAAGCGAGAAAACAAAAAAAACTTGTAATCTACATTCAAGGCAACATCCACGCCGGTGAAGTGGAAGGAAAAGAAGCCGCGCTGCATTTGTTAAGGCAAATCGCAAAAAATGAAAAACCTCAATGGCTCGAAAATGCCGTTTTGCTCATAAATCCAATTTACAACGCAGACGGCAACGAAAAATGGGGACCGGTTGCAAAAAATCGCCCGGAACAAGATGGGCCCGACCTCGTAGGAATTCGGGCAAATGGACAGGGCTTTGACCTTAATCGAGATTGCATAAAAGTTGACACCCCGGAAATGCAAAACGCTCTCGAAAACATTTACAATCTTTGGGACCCGGACGTCGTGATTGACTTGCATACCACCGATGGCACTCGACACGGATTTGATCTAACTTATTCCCCACCGTTAAATCCAAACACAAATCAGGAAATCTTAAACTATTCACGAGAAAATCTCCTGCCAAAAATCCGAAAAGAGAGCAGTGAACTTTACAACAAAGACCTTTTTGATTACGGAAACGGAAGTTTTGGCACTTCGCCTCGGTGGTCAACTTTTGAGCCCTTCGGAAGATACGTCACCAATTATGCAGGGCTAAGAAATTCAATCGGAATTCTTTCGGAAGCAACTACATTCATACCGTTTAAGGATCGAATCATCGCAACCGAAAGATTTGTAACTTCAGTCCTAAATAACGTATGTCAAGACAAAAACAAAATAATCTCAATTCGAAAACGATATCAACTTCCAAACAAACTCGGTGTTGAATTTGCAATGACCCAATCCAGAACGGAACCTGTGCCAATCGAAAAACTGGAGCAAGGTGAACAAAGACCTTCAACGGGCAGGCCAAAAAAAATCGAAATGATTAAGATGGAAATCTTCGACCGATTTGAACCCACAAAATATGCGGAAGTACCAACGGCTTACATCATCCCGGAATCCGAATCAAACACAATTGAGTTAATCAGAAAACACGGCATCCGATACAAAACATTCACAGCCGGGCAACTCTTTGCCGGAACTCAATTTCAAATCACAAAATTCACCCAAGCCACCCAACCGTTTCAAGGCAAAAAACTGATACGTCTCGAAGGCGAGTTTCAAAAAACAACGATTAAAGCCAATTCCGGCGACATTTGGGTCCCGACGAATCAGCCTCTCGGCTCGCTTGCTTTTTGGATTCTCGAGCCGGAATCGCCCGATGGTGCGGTCGCTTGGGGTTTTCTTGGCGACAAATTAAGCGGCATTTATCCAATCAAAAAAGTCAATAAATAAATGTTAACCCTCCAAGCAAGCATCGAAATCGGATTGGTTGCTTTGCTTGCAGGTTGCCTCGGCGCCATTATGGGCATCGGCGGCGGACTTATTCTCGTTCCCGTTTTGTTAACATTTTTCAATGTGGACACAGATCATGCGCGCGTTGCATCCCTTATCGCAGTCTGTGTAACCAGTATGGCAGGGTCGCTCGTCTATCTTAAAGAAAAAGTCACCGATCTAAAAAGCGCAAGTTTTTTACAATTACCCACCGCAATCGGTGCAATAACAGGCGCATTTATCGGAAAAGACCTCGACCACAAAATCGTTCAATTCGCATTTGCGATTTTTCTACTCATTGTTGCAATTCGACTTGCATTTTTCAAAATAAGCCAAAAAAGTAACGTTCCCAAAAATGCTTGGCTTTATGCAGTGATTGCTTGTATCGGTGCGGGATTTGTCTCTTCATTACTTGGCGTCGGAGGAGGAATCGTTTTTGTACCTGTTCTCACTATGTTGTTGGCAAAATCTCCACGAGAAGCAGCCGCAACCAGCACTTATCTCATCGGATTAACCGGTGCAGCGAGCGCATTGATTTACGTTTACGATTTGACCAAAACAAAACCGGACCCAATCCTTGTCTCAATTGCCATTCCCTGCGCAATTGGAATTCTTATCGGTGCACAAATCGGTGCAAGAGTCAGTAAATGGGTCAAAGGCAACCTATTCAAATATGCATTTGCTCTGGTTATGATTGCAAATGCTACCATGCTGATTCAAAAGGCAACTCATGGTTAGCGGAAAACTCACCTACGCCATATTATTAACGGGGCTCATTTCCCTTGCCATTACAGTTAGCATTCCCGGAAAAGGTATGTGGGCAATTTACACCGTGTTAATCACCCCGATAGTCGCAACGCTTGCAACCGCAACCGAACTCTTAATTTCAAAACATTACAAAGAAGCATTAAGTCTTGCATCCGCAATCGCATTAATTCTAATCGCCGCAATCTGGAGTGCAAATTGAAAACACTCCAAGACCGCTCTCATGCAAAATTAAATCTTTGGCTCCATGTAAAGGAAAAACTCCCAAACGGTTACCATATCCTCGACACTTGCTTTCAAGCACTGGATATCCACGACTTGATTACTTATGAATTCGCCAATACATTTGAAATCAGTTGCTCAATTCCCGAACTCGAAAATCAAAACAACATTGTCTCAAAAGCAGCCAGATTGCTTTCTGAATACATAACAATTCCGAAAGTCAAAATTAATATCCAAAAAAGCATCCCCATCGAAGCTGGGCTTGGCGGAGGAAGCAGCAACGCCGCAAGCGCACTTTACTGCCTCAATTTAATGGCAGGAAATATCCTAACCAAGCAAGAGTTAATGCCGTTTGCGGAAGCGTGTGGAAGCGATGTTCCGTTCTTTCTGACAAGAAATTCTTGTGCAATTGCATCCGGCAAAGGTGAAATTCTGAACCCAATTCCAACACAAACTGAACAATCCGTTCTCCTAGTAAAACCCGCTCAAGGTAACTCGACCGCAGAAATGTACCAACGATTAGACCAAATTAACTCCAATACCGAATCTGATAACGATTTTGAACAAATCGCGAATTCCGAAGTCCAACAAATCTTAAAAACTTTGCGACCGTATGGAAAAACCATTCTTTGTGGAAGTGGTTCCGCTATCGCCTGCTTTTATGAAAACGAAATACCGAATGCTGCATTTCCAAATTGTTGGCAAACCGTTACCAAAACCATTCAACGTATTGAGGAACCGAAATGGATTGCCTGATACTCGCCGGAGGCAAATCTTCACCGGAAATGAAAAGCGAAACCGGGTGCGAGTTCCGCGCCGACCTTCCCATTAACGGAGTCAAAATGGTCGAGTTCGTTGCTAATACCATTCACGAATCGCTTCCTGCACTCCAGAGCATTGTGATCGTCGGCACAAAAGTTGAACCTTTCAAACATGCAGTACCCGGCAACTCATTCCTCGATTCCTTAAAAAACGGAATGTCACAAATCGAAACCGAAACCTTTCTAATCGCAACGGCGGATTTGCCATTCCTAAAACCGGAATCGGTGAAAGAGTTTGTCAATCTCGCCGATTACCAAGCCGCTCTAAACTGGCCGATTATTCCGATAGAAATTTGCAAAGAAAAATTTCCTAACATGAAACGCACAACGCTAAAACTAAGAGAAGGCAGATTCACCGGAGGCAATCTCGCTTTGTGCAACAAGCAGTTAATGGAACAGATTTTCCCAACGCTGCAAACCGCATATCAAAATCGAAAATCCGTTTTCAAACTTGCGAGCCAAATCGGTTATTCCACGCTTTTCAGGGTTCTTGCAGGCCAGTTGCTCCCCGCGTCACTTCCGTTAAAAACCCTCGAATCCAAAATCACAAGGTTCTTGGGAGCGCCGGTGAAAGCCGTTGTCTGCCACGGTGCTGATTTGGGAGCCGACGTGGACACGCTTGAACATTATCAACTTGCCAAAAACCTGATAGAAAACCAAGCACAACCCTAACCAATTAAGGGAACCGAACCAATAAGGCATTTAGGTTTCAAATGCAATTTCAACTTATTGACCTTTCGGGTGTCGTTCTTGCGCTCCAATCTATTGAGGGCGTACTTTGGGCGGATGCTCGTATCGAAACTAACCGCTCCAAGCCAAACGAAATCGTTGGAATTGTTTCAGGGAAACGGTTGGAACCGGCAAAAATCATGCAATCCCTGGTTTCCGGGTTTCCAAAGCACTGCCTTCCCCACAAAATCATCGTGGTCAACGAGGCAGCAAACCGTAAAGCGGCCTAAATCGTATCGTCTTCTACGACGACGACGTCGTCTTCCTCTTCTTCGCCGACAATCTCAATTTCCTCTTCAGAATCAATGTCTGCTACGTACTTTTCAACCGGCGGCGCAATAAATGCGGCTTTCGTCGAACAATCGGCACATTGGAACTTAATATCCACGCCCTCAAGCCATTCCGGCAGTATGCTAATGTCTTTGTTACATGTGGGACAGAATCTAGTTGGAATCGTTTGAATTATCCGATTGGT
>CAZJKW010000122.1:0-6199 GCA_964546835.1 uncultured Fimbriimonadales bacterium | reverse complement strand
AGCGCATCGGTCTTAGTCTTGTCCGCTTGGCCAATCACCCCACCTACATACCAATTGTTGTAGTTCTGCCATTGAGTCGGACCTGCACCGGCAATACCAAGCGTAAATACGTCGGGCGCAGTGTACAAACACATTTGAGTTTGAAAACCGCCAAAACTCCATCCATTAATCGCAACCTTCTTTGAATCAACTCCAAAGTTTTCTATCAAATATTTGACGCCGTCAGACAAATCTTCGGTCTGTGCAACGCCTGGTGCTTCCCAATTAGCTTTGCCAAATGCTGCGCCGTATCCGCTTTGACCGCGCGGGTCAATAGTAACGGTCACATAACCGAGCACATAACTCAAATACATGTTAAATAAATATGCTGTCGAATTGAAATCACCCTTAACGACAGACCTTCCGGTACCCAAAGGCCCTCCATAAACATAAACCATTAAGGGTCTTTTGTCGGTGTTCTTGAATCCCGGAGGTAAAAACATAAAGCCAGAAATGGTCTGACCGTTCCGATTTTTATATTTAAACAATTGCGGCTTAAGTTTGATGTTGTTGAAAAAATCTTCGCTCTTATGTGAACTGGTAATAACCTTTTGTTTTCCGGAATCAATAATAAACAGTTCGTTCAATTGTTCCCACGATCGAAATGTTGAGACAAAACGATCATGTTTGTGATCAAAGATCGGATTCCCATAAACTCCGTCTTCAGGAGAAATTCGTTTCATTTCTCCACTTTCAAAGTCAACAGCGTACACGTCATCCTGCGAGGGATCTTCTTTTGTAGCGGTTACAAAAAGAGTTTTTCCATCTTCACTTAGTTCTCGAGGATAACACTCAAACTCTCCTCTAGTCAGTTGCTTTGCGCCACCAATTGAAGGGTCCAAAACGTGTGCATGTCTAAATCCGCTTGTATCAAGTAGCAAGACAATTTTCTTACCGTCCGGAGTGAAAAATGGATTTGCCATGCCTGGAGTGGTATGTTCGCCATCACTTGTTGTCTTAAAAACTTGAGAAGTCGTTTTTTTGATCGAATCAACAACAGTTACAATTAATTCTTTTTTAGTGCGGTTCCAGGTTGCAAAAACAAGTTTCTTCGAATCTTTTGACCATGGTTCCGAATGCATACTCAATTCTTGAAATGCTTCACCGGCAGGCGAATACCAAACTTGAAAAGGTTTTCCATCGCGGTTTTCGTTTTCGTTTAAGTTATAGGTGAACAAATATTGTTCGCCAGAAAAGTTGTCTTCTGAGACGGATCTACCGGTTTTTCTTGCTTGAGCAAATCGATCCCGATAAACGATGTAATCAACCTGTCTTTCGGCTGCTCCGGGACGGTTCCCCATTATAAACATTCGTTCTCCGTCCGGCGAAAGTTGATAGCCAACAAAGTTAACTCCGGATGGCAAATCTGGATTGAGTTGTTCAATATCCGCACTTCCGAATTTGCTTCGAAAAACATTTCCACCTCTTTGAAAAGTAAATCCAGAATCGTCAGGTAGCCATTCAACATTGGATTCTGCATCTTTTGTTTTTGAAATCCAAATCGGCTTTTCTTGTCCGATTTTCCATCGCATAATGTCACCTTTAAAAACGAGCAACATCTCATTACTTTTGTGCGCCCATTCAAATTCACTGATTCCCGGATACGAAGGTAATGGTTCTCTCCTTTTTTCATTTTCTTCGCGGAGCCGCTGAACCTCTTCGCGAAACTCCTTATCTCCAAGTTGCAGGCGCTTCGTTTCTTCCTCTTTTTCTTTTTTGTATCGCTCAATGGACTTTTTTACGGAGGCATCTATTTCAGCGAACATTTCGATACTGGTGACTTTGAAAGACTTGCCATCTTTGGTGTCGTAAAGCCATAAGTCGGATCCGGGAGTGTCGTACGGATTCCATAGATAAGCAACATATCGATTATCTGAAGACCAAGCCAATCCGCTGGCAGTTCTGCCAGAATAACTCTTTCTTGGAAAGAGACTATCAAACTTCAAGTCACCTGACAAGTTGTTTGGGTCAAACAAAGATTGGCTGGAAAGGCTCGAACCGATTAAAACGGCGAAGAGAGTTGAGAAAAAGCGTGTCCTCATGGCTGGCGAGATTCTACGCAATCAGCCCGGTGTCCTGTTCCTCTTGACCGAAAGGAGCGTTTTTTGCCATAATAGCGGTTCGCTCATCGCGAGGTTCTCACCATGAAAGCCGAAACTCATCCGAATTACGTCGCCTGTAAGGTCTTCTGTCCTTGCACCCCAAACGGGCCAGTCACCGAAGTGCTGTCGAACGTTCCTGAGATGCACGTGGACATTTGCTCCAATTGCCACCCGTTCTTCACTGGTACCCAAAAGTTAGTTGACTCGGCCGGACGCGTTGAAAAGTTCTTGCGTCGTTACGGTAAGCAGGACGGAAAATAATGGCAAAGAAGGGCGAACACAGAGAAATCATAAGGCTTGTTTGTACCGAAGACGGTAAGTCGACCTATACGACTTCCAAAAACAAACAGAAGACCAAAGACCGGCTTGAACTGATGAAGTACAACTCAAACCTTAGAAAGCACACGCTTCATAGGGAGAAAAAGTAATGCCTAACCCTAAACGCAAACATTCTCACGCTCGAAGTGCAAAGCGAAGAGCCACGTGGACAACCGAAATGCCAGAAATCACCCCTAACAAGATGCAGGGCGGCGAACCGTTTATTCTTCCCCATCGTGCCACTCCTGACGGGTATTACAAGGGCAGAAGGCTGCCGGGATTTAAAGATAAAGACTGAGCCTTTTTTGAGCCTTTTTCAAACACCCTGGTTAAAAAACCGGGGTCTCGTTTTTTGGGGTATCTTCGATGTCAGAAAGGAGGGGCCATGCGCGTTCTAATCACAGCCCTTGCCCTTTTAGCCGCAATGTCCGTGGGTTCGGTCGCTGAGGCAAAGGGTGGGCAAACGAAGCCGGTAATCGAATCCAAGTTAGAGACGAAACCGCTTCCTTTCAAAACTGAATACAGATTTGACAGAGATTTGGCTCCGGGTAGGACCAAGGTAGGTCAAAAAGGCGAAAACGGAAAAGTCGTTCGAATGGTTCAAATCCACCTGATGAACGGCAAAGTCGTTAAGTCAACGGTTCTCTGGGAAAAAACGGTACCTGGCAAGAACCAAGTTATCTTAATTGGCAAACAAGGACAACCACAAACCCGTGGCGGCTTCATTCGAACCAAAACCTTAACGATGAACGCTTCTGCCTATAGTGCGCAAGAACCTGGGCTTGACTCTGTTACAGCAAGCGGAATGCGGGCCGTAAGGGGCGTCGTTGCTGTTGACCCAAAAATCATCCCCTTAGGCACAAAACTTTACGTCGAGGGATACGGGTTCGCTATCGCAGGAGATACGGGCGGGGCTATTAAGGGTAACCGAATTGACCTTTGCTTCAACACGGTTGCGGAGTGCGTTCAATTTGGTCGTCGCAAAGTTGTCGTCCATATCTTGAATTAGTCTGAACTTAAGCCAAAAATCAGAACTGATTCGATTCTTGAGAGAGCATGGAATCACTCCAAAGAAGGCCCTTGGGCAACACTTCCTGGTTTCGGAAAGAATCATCAATGCTATCTGCGAAGCAGTTCATCAGCCGGGAAGCATCCTTGAAATTGGGCCAGGCCCAGGTGTCCTTACGCAGAGATTAACTACTCTGGCTCAAACGCATGCCATTGACTTGGACCCGACTGTCGAGAATCTGCTGAAAGAATCTGCCCCGTCTGCCAGATTTCAACTTGCTGATGTGCTGAAATGCGACCTTAAATCGGCTTTGGAAGAGTTACCGGAACCCAGATGGATAGTGTCAAACCTGCCCTATTACATTTCGACAGCCATCATAGGCCGTGTTTTAGATGTTCGTGAATTTATCGCAGGATGCGTTTTGATGATGCAAAGGGAGGTTGGCGAACGACTGCTTGCCGAATCGGGCAACTCAAGCCGTGGTTCATTGTCCGTATCGCTTCAGTCAAGGTTCCAAATTGAAAAAATTTCCAATGTTTCAGCGAGTTGCTTTTACCCTCCTCCCAAAGTGGAGTCAATCGTTCTCAGATTGATTCCTACAGAGGGAGACGTTCCGGAAAATCTCGACGAAGTCTTGCGTCTGGGATTTCTGCATCCTCGAAAGACGCTTGCTAACAACCTGGCGACAAAAATTGGAAAAGAGAATTCCGAGAAACTGCTTATGCTTGGCGGGCTTGACCTTCGGATAAGGCCTCACTTTTTGACGAATGCTCAATGGTTGGACTTGGCAGGTCAATGGAACACCCTATCGAGTTAACGGCAAATTCGCCCGTAAAGGAACCGATGACCGTACCTGCGCCGATGATCAGTGGCGGTTGCCACCATCCCAGCGAAGTAAAAGCCAAGCACAATATCCAGACCGGAGTTAGCATGATGCAACAGCAACCTGCAATCACCAGAGCGTGGTTCACCCGATCTTCAAATCGAGTCGGAGCCACTAATCTCAAAAGTCTTCGACGGGCAAACGGTGGGAACTTGGCAGCTGAGTCCTGTATTTTTGACTTGTATTTCGGGTTTCGGCGATGAGCGCCGTTGAACAAGGACCAACTTAATGCTCCCGCCAAAGACACCAAAAACAAAATCAAGTCAACGCTCATCAAGCAATCTACAATACCTTTCGGCACGATTGAGCCGGAATTGAAGCCCTTAGCCCGGTATCCTTTACCTGCTCCATGTTTTTAGACGAGGCGACAATTGAGGTGAGTTCCGGAAAAGGTGGCAACGGGTGCGCTTCTTTTCGACAAGAAAAGCACGTGCCGAGAGGGGGGCCCGATGGCGGCGATGGAGGAAATGGAGGATCCGTAGTTTTCGTTGCTGACGCCCAAGTGAGCACCTTGATTGAGTTTCACCATAAAACGAAGTTTGCGGCAGAAAACGGAAAACTGGGTGGTGGCGCAAACCGACACGGCGCAAATGGCAAATCCATCAAACTGAAAGTACCTATTGGCACAGTTATCAAAGATTATCTAACCGATGGAATCATTGCCGACTTAGTTAGTCCGGGACAAAAGTGCGTGATTTGCAAAGGCGGTTCCGGCGGAAAAGGCAATTTGCATTTTACGAACAGCGTTAGACAGGCGCCAACATTTGCGCAGTTAGGAGAGCCCGGCGAAACGAAGAAATTAAAACTCGAGCTGAAACTATTGGCAGATGTGGGCTTAGTCGGTTTGCCAAATGCCGGAAAATCAACCTTGATTAGCAGCGTGAGTGCGGCAAAGCCAAAGATTGCCAATTATCCGTTCACGACGATAAAACCGAATCTCGGAATTGTTAAAGTTGGCGAAGACAGTTTTGTCATGGCTGAGTTGCCCGGACTAATCGAGGGCGCCGCTGAAGGAAAAGGGCTTGGTCACCGATTTCTAAAACACACTGAAAGAACTCGAGTCATTTTGCATTTGGTTGAATGTGATCCAATAGACGGTAGTGACCCGAAAAAGAACTTCGACCTCATTGAAAACGAACTTGAAAAATATTCTAAGGATGTTTATGAACGACCGCGGATTATTGTGTTGACTAAGTGCGACCTAATCCCGGATGAGGAACTAAGAAGTGCTTTACTTAATGAACTTGGACATTCGGATTCTTTCAAATTTGCGATCAGTGCAGTTACACAGGATGGAATCAACGAGTTAATGTTCAAGACAATGGAACTGGTCAAAACAAATCGTGCCCCCGTAACACAAGTTCAAATTCAACCTGAACCCGACCTTGATGTTAGCAATAAGTGGGAAATTATCAACGAGGACATCGGAATGAGAATTGTTGGAAAGTACATAGAAAGATTGGTAGCAAGGACAGATTTGGAAAACAGTGAAGCTTTGCAAATGTTGCATAAGAGATTGAAAAGAAAAGGGATTTTTGATGAACTGAGAGAACGAGGCGCCAAGGAAGGAGACCTTATTTTGATTGGAAACGCCGAATTTACGTACTTGGAGGAAAATTGAAAGTCGGTATTCTCGGCGGTACATTTGACCCAATTCATAACGGTCATTTAAGAATGGCAATCGAAGCATTGGAAACTCTTTATCTCGATAAAGTCATTTTAGAAGTTGCAAGAATTTCTCCTTTTCGAGCAAATGAGTCGCATTCTTCTTCAGATATACGTGCTCAAATGGTACGAGATGCAATTCGAAATGATAAATTTCTTGAATTAGGGTTGACGGAATTGAAC
>CAZJKW010000121.1:5796-6301 GCA_964546835.1 uncultured Fimbriimonadales bacterium | reverse complement strand
GGCGAAAGTAGTTGACTGGCAACGGTCCGCAAGGCTAGCACGCTGCCCGGATTGAAGTTGATCGGGAGTCATGATTCCATTGAGCCAGAACTCCTTCAATTGAAGTGTTATTAAAAGCAAACTGAAAAAGGGAGATTCGAGAATTGGAAGGTTGTTGAGAATGAAGCGTCGAAATTTTGTCGCCGATTTCCCTGTGAGTCTTATCAACATGGAAGGATTGATCTGGGAAGTCAGTTGTCCTATAATATGCTCATGCTTTCGTTGATTTCAACTTTAGTTTTGTTTATCTCGAACCAAGACGGCTTACTTTCTCGGAATACGCCTCCTACTGGAACCCTGCCACTTCCGCCGATTGGAATCGAACTTGGAATTTTCGGCAAGTCCGAAATTCCACTTGGTTTTGTTCCCGGTAAAGACTTGAAAAACGAATCAACTGCCGCCGATGTTCAAATCAAGACCCTTACCGTTACAAAAGCAGAAGACAAATACGGTGGAAATGGATACG
>CAZJKW010000121.1:0-5786 GCA_964546835.1 uncultured Fimbriimonadales bacterium | reverse complement strand
GAATTAATGGAGAATTGGAAGGAATCAAAAATGTAGGGCGACGACCTGCATATGAGTTCATGCGGGTAGATTACATCAATCAAAACAAACATCCGCAAGGCGACCCGTACAGAAGATATCAATTTAGAATTCCCGATGTTTTGCCTGCGAAAGTTCGAGCAGAACTTTATCAAATCAAGTTAGGAAAACCTGCCAGATTTTTGGGACAAAAAGAAGCCGGTTTTGACACTGATTTCAAGGATTTTGGAGTTGTCCAAGGTTTTCTTTTTGGTGAGCCGAAAAAGTACATCAGCAAGGCATCTTTTATGGTGCTGGCAGGGACTGATGGAGTCAACGTACGAATTCCGGCAATGAAACCTATAAAGCCGGATGACTTTAGCAACGATTTAAACATATCTCTAAGAATTCCAAAAGGACAAACAGAAATCCACGAATCAATGAATCGAGATATTGAAGGCAGGGAACTAAATTGGAAAGCAACCTGCATTTCGGCAAGCCCTTTCTTAAGAGATCGAGATACACGAAATAACCAGTATTGGCCTCATTTGAAAAATGGCGGCTATTTGGATATCGCACCGATTAAGTCAGGAAATTCCGGAATTGCAAAATTTCCGTAATGGACATCAGTCTCTTTTGATTTTTACGGGATTTCTCTTCTTTCTGCGGTACATTCAGAACTTAACCGCGAAAAAAACTCTGTCACTTTTGCCTAAAAAACTGCATACTGTATAGGAGGGCTATGGAATTTTGCCATTGCCTGAGGAGAGCAATTGATGAATCTATTACGATTTTCTCTACTTGCGGGCTTGGTGTTCGGCATCACTGCCAGTGGAAACGCAATTTTGTACAACTGGACAACCACTGTCATGAGTGGCTTGGAAGAAGTTCCGCCTAACGCTTCGCCCGGAACCGGTTTGGTGACTGGAACTTTGGATGATGTAACCGGCAACTGGTCTGTCACTTCCGGATCATTTTCGGGCTTAACGGCTCCAGCAACTGCTGCGCATATTCACGGTCCTGCAGGGCCAGGAGTTAATGCAGGAGTCATCGGGCCTCTAACGGTTGTTGGCGGTACCAGCGGTTCACTGAGCGGTGCCGGAGTTTTCACGGTCGCACAGGTAACGGCGATGGTCAACGGACAAACCTATGTAAACGTTCATTCTTCGACTTTCCCCGGTGGCGAAATTCGTGGGCAGATTACAGCCACGCCCGTTCCTGAACCGGCAACAATCGCCCTTTTGGGAACCGGAGTTGCTCTTCTTTTCCGAAGAAAACGAAAGTAAGTTCGGTCGGATTTGTAAGAAAAGCCCCGTAACGCGGGGCTTTTCTATTTAGTGGAGTTCGATTTTGCAGCAATCCGGAAACTGAATTCGTCACGAATTAGGAGGTGAACCGTGGAGTTCTTATCTAATTTGTGGATGCCGATTCTGGTTTCGGCGGTTTTTGTATGGATTTCATCCTTTATCATGCATATGGTGGTCAAACATCATAGAGGCGATTTGACGGGATTGCCGAATGAAGAACAAGCAATGGAAATGCTGAGAACTGTCAAACCCGGAAACTACATGTTTCCATTTTGTCAAGACGGCAATTGGAACAGTCCCGAAATGACAGAAAAAATGAACAAAGGACCGATGGGCGTTTTGACCATTTTTAATGGACCGACAAACATGGGTGCGAATCTCATGCAAATGTTGCTGTTTTATATTGTGGTCGGTATTTTTGTTGCCTATATTGGTTCGCAAGCATTGCACGGAGAATCTGAATACCTGCAAAAGTTCAGAGTTTGCGGTTCGGTGGCATTTTGCGCACACGCTTTGGGCTGGATGCCATTTGCAATCTGGTTTAAGAACATTCGAGTCTTTCCATATTTGTTGGACTCAATTGTTTTTACATTAATTACTGCCGGCACGTTTGGTTGGCTTTGGCCGAAATAAAAAAATAGTCTCTCTCCATTGAATTGGAGAGAGACTATTTAGAAGTAATGACGATTTAGTTGCCAGACCACTTGGCAGCCAAGTCGCCAATCATTGGAATTTTGAACCATTTTCCGGTTGCTGCTTGGATGATGCAAACAATCCAAAGAATGAAAACACCCAGCCCGATGAGATTGAGAATCAGAAGGAAAGTGCTCATGAGTCCCAAACTTGCACTGAAAATCATTGGGAACAACAACATTCCAAGCACCATATATAGAATGAAATAGGCACCCGATAGAACCAATGATTGCATTGCGTGGAATTTTACAAATTTATTTTGTTTTTCGGACAAAAAGAAAATGAGACCGGTAATCCATCCGAGCACGTAACTGAGTGCGCCAGCAACATGAGGAGCCATTCCCATGGAAGTTGGGCCGAGTCCGTGCGGGTCTGGCGTTGCCGCTGGGGGTTGGTTCCAGTTTGGCGGCGGGGAACCTTGTGGTTGCTCCGGTGCCGGGTCTTGCGGTGCTCCGCCTTGGGTTTCGTCTGACATTTGTTCCTCCAAAAGGCCTATTAAGGGTGAACTAATGACGATGAAAACGGAAGAAGGGATGCGAGGTGTCTTATGAATTGTTCCGGAAACATTTGGGAATTGGTTGCGAATTCCGTAACGATGGGCTTCAGGTTAGATGATTTCAGAATCTCGCCATTGAGACCAAATGTTAATTTCTTCCCATTCTTCGGAAGGTGCATTACCGGAGTTGATGAGCGCATGCATGATAAGTGCCGCGTGATATCCCTCGTGCCAAATCATGTGTTGAAGAAAGAAAGTTGGATGGTCATACGGTCCGAATTTCTTAACATCGTTTTCAATTGCTTCTTTCGTTGCCGTTCTGATTGCTTGTTCGCTAAGCGTTAAGTGCTTCTTGATTTCGTTCAAATCTTCGGTTGGTGTCCATTCTTCCTCTACTACGGAAAACAGATTTCCAAGCGATTCTGAGTGTGCCGGGGAAGATTCACTTAGCCAGTACTTTCTGACCATTTGTATATGGCAAAGTTGATGGTAAAGCGGCCAACCGATATCGTTTGGTTTTGCAAATTTGTTGTTATCATCTACCAAATTTGCGAGATTGTTGATAATATTGCATTGTCTATCCCAAGATTCAAGCAGCAATTCGTGGTTCACACGAAAAGGTTACCTTTTATGCTGCTTTTGCGAGTTTTGCAAAGTTGTCTTGGTCTATGGCTCGCATCAACGCTTCGTCAAAT
This sequence comes from uncultured Fimbriimonadales bacterium, assembly GCA_964546835.1. Classification (GTDB taxonomy): domain Bacteria; phylum Armatimonadota; class Fimbriimonadia; order Fimbriimonadales; family ATM1; genus JAHCHL01. The sequence continues at coordinate 2,598 of CAZJKW010000121.1, read as the reverse complement.
GCGACGTATCCGTTTTTGTAAATGTCCATCAGGGCGCGATCCATCGTTTGCATGCCAACGTTGCTGCTGGTTTCGAGGACGCTATACATTTGGTGCGTTTTTCCTTCACGAATCAAGTTGCGAATTGCCGGTTTTGCAATCATGACTTCGATAGCAGCCATTCTGCCTCCGCCAAGTTTTGGAACCAATTGTTGAGCAAGTACGCCTTCCAATGTATTGCCGAGTAGAACTCGGATTTGTTCTTGTTGTTCCGGCGGAAAAACGTCAACAATTCTGTCAACCGTTTGTGGACAGTTTCGGGTGTGCAAAGTTCCAAATACTAAGTGTCCGGTTTCAGCAAGCGTTAATGCGGCAGTGATGGTTTCTAAGTCACGCATTTCACCCACAAGAATGACATCCGGGTCTTCGCGAAGCACCGCTCGCAATGCGTTGTTAAAAGTGAGTGTGTCGTGATGGACTTCGCGTTGATTGACCATTGCAGATTTGTGAAAGTGTAGGTATTCAATCGGGTCTTCGATGGTCATGATATGACATTTTCTTGATGCGTTAATGTCGTCTATCATGGAGGCAATGGTTGTTGACTTACCGGAACCTGTTGGTCCGGTTACAAGAATCAATCCGCTCGATCGTTTGCTCATTTCGCGGACAATGGGTGGAAGTCGAAGTTCTTCGAAAGACGGGATTTTGGTTGGAATAACACGCAATGCGGCTGAAACAGAATCACGCTGCATGTAAACATTAACACGAAAACGGGCGAGATCTTTAACGCCGTATGATATGTCCAATTCGTGGGTCGTTTCGAATTGATTGACATTATCATCACTGATGATTTCATAAATCATTCTTTGTGTCTGTTGTGCAGTAAACGGTTCAAATGGCAATTGAGTTAATTCACCATCTAACCGGATGGTTGGAGGAAGTCCTGAAGTAATGTGCAAATCAGAGCCTTTTCTTTCGACGCACATTCTTAAGAGGTCGTCAATGTGGACATCGTCAAGTGAGTTCAGTTGTTCTTCATGGAAAATTGTTTTTGGAGATTCTGCATGAACGATTTCAATCGGTTGGCCATTTCTCGGGTCAATGTCCATTGGTTCCGGGAAATCCGATTTTTTTACCGGTGAACTGTCTACAACTTTGCTCCAATCAAATCCTTCGCTCATATGTGCTCCTACATGGAAAGTGCAGACCGGTCACTGATTGCCAGTTTGCAATGCTGAAAAACTTTTTCAACTTTTTGTTGGTCGAATTTTAAGATGTCGGTTGCCCACGGGCTGAAAACGTGTTCAATCTCTTTATTTTCTGCGTTGTCCGTCTCGCGTTTGGTTCCGGAAACAATTTCGTGTGCAATTTCGCTTGCTAAACAAGTGATTGCGACGTGTTCTTTGAATGCGCCGGTTGCAGGTCCGTGGTGCTGTTCAACTCCTTCGACAATCATCGCCGGTAGATTCCATTGACTTGCTGCTGCTCCACCTAATTCAGCGTGAGTGCATCCGAAAACAGTTCTTTCGGCAATCAATGTATCAACACCAGCGGAGATAAATTGTTCAACGCGCTCATAGTTTCCTTCTGCATAGCGATCTAAAAGTGATTTCCCAACATCATGCAAGAGGCCGCAAGTGTATGCATCTTCAGGTTCGACTGTTGGAACTTCATCGCCGATAGTTTTTGCGCAGACTGCCGTGTCAACTGAATGTCGCCACCATGTTCTTCTTCTCATGCTTCCCGCATCGGTTTTGCCAACGAACATATCAAAAACACCGACCGTCATTGCTAACTGTCGAATGGTTTTGTAACCCATAAAAGTTGCCGCTTCGCGAATGCTGGTAACCCGTCTCGGCAGAGCATAAAATGCGCTGTTTGCAAGAATCAAAACTTTACTACTGAAGCCGGGATCAATGGAAATCGCTTCTTCGATTGCATGGGCGGCGGTTGCGGTTGTTCCGGTTAACTCGATAATTTTGTAAACGACTTGTGGCATTGCCGCAATTTCGCCTACTCGCGACATGATTTGGTCCAGATTCGGTTTTTGTGTTTGAGCGCCGGTTTCCATAATTTTTACCCCGCGTAAATCACCCTTAGAACTTCGTCGACCGATGTAATTCCAAGCAAGATTTTTTGGACTGCGTCGGCTTGCAAAGTCCTCATGCCGCCTTCAACAGCCATTGACCTGATGTTATGGCTTGGTTCTTTTTTCAATACTGCGTCCCTAATATCATCGGTAAAAACCATCAGCTCGTGAACCCCAGAACGCCCCTTGTAACCCGTTCCCATGCAATGGTCGCAACCTTTGCCACGGAAGAGATTGATCATTCCGTTGGTTTCCACGCCGACTTCATCGGGAAGAGGGAAGCCATACCTGAGAAGGGCTTCTCTTGGGAGGGTGTATTGCTCGCGGCATTTGGGGCAAATTGTTCGCACTAACCTCTGGGCCTGAACGCCGATAATGGAGCTTGAAATCAGGAACGGTTCGACGCCCATATCAATCAACCGGGTGGCTGCGCCCGCTGAGTCGTTGGTGTGCAGCGTACTTAGAACGAGGTGACCCGTAAGTGCGGCTTCCATTGCTATGGTTGCGGTTTCATGGTCTCTCATTTCGCC
>CAZJKW010000120.1:0-6381 GCA_964546835.1 uncultured Fimbriimonadales bacterium | reverse complement strand
TGGTCAACCGAAAACACGGCCGAATCAAGGCAAAACGCTAACTCGGCTTCGCATTTTTCAATATCGTTGCTGAGTTCATTGGCAAGGTCTTCACCTGCAAAAGTTCTCGCGGCTTCAAGGTAGGTTGTCGTCATTTCTCTCCAAAGTGAACACAAATGGTTCCAAAAAACAAATCATGAAACTTGCAATTCCTAAACCCAATTTCTTTCATTAGTCTTAACTGTTCTTCTCGTGTTGCGAATGACAAGGTGGATTTTGGAAGGTATTCATACGCTTTCTTTTTCCCCAATAAGGAGCCAAAGAGGGGTAGTCCCCTTGTCAAAACACTTTTCGAGAACCACTTAGAAAATCTGCCTTTAGGTACGGCCATATCCACGCTTACCCAGCGACCACCGGGTTTCAGAACACGAAAAATCTCTTTCAATGAAGTTTCTAAATCCGGAACATTTCTCAGTCCCCATCCAATCGTTATGGCGTCGGCTGACGAATCCATAATCGGTAACCGGCATGCGTCTCCGGTTGCCAATTCCATAGGCATTTTCTTTTGTGATGCTCTCATTAACATGGGCGGACAAAAATCAATCCCAAGCAAGACTCCATCTTTGCCAATTTGTTTCCGAACGGGAATTGCAAAATCACCGGTGCCACAACATACATCCAAAACCGATTCGCCGAGTTTCAAGTCCAATAGGGAAACGGCAAACTTTCGCCAGCGATGATGAAGGCGGAAGCTCATCGCAGAATTCATAAAGTCGTAAGTGCCGGAAATGTCTGCGAACATGTCGCGAACCATTCCTCTCTTCTCGTTGCCTTTTGCGGCCCAGGGTTGGCTCGCGTTGTTAGCCATAACGTAGGTCAATTTTACCGATAGTCAGAAACCTTGGGCACGTTTTCGCGGTATGTTCGTCAAAGGTGTAGAAACATGCTGAATGCGTTACTTGTAGGAGCCGCCATTTTTGTGCCGCAAGGCGAAGTCGACCAGCCCATTGCGCCGGGAACCTCGCTCGATTTTCGCGTCGAATCTTTGGAAGGAAAACCTGTCAATTCGTCCTCGTTCAAGGGCAAACCTTTGTTAGTGGCATTGTGGGGTACTTGGTCGCCGCCAAGTTCTCGCGCGCTCGAAATTGCACAAGCACTCCACGAGGACTTCGGCCAAAAAGGGCTAAAAGTGGTTTCAATCGCTTGCTGGGATAACAAGAACAACGTGCTTGGATTTAAGCGTGCGAACGCCAACCTTACATTTGAATTCTTGATTGACCCCGCAGGCAGCGATACCGAGTCATCGGTGGCCGTTCAAGTTTTCAAAACTCGCCGCTTTCCAACGTTTTACGTCATAGAAAAACAAGGAAAAGTGGTTCAAGGGTTTTTGGGAGCAAGAGCCGTTAACAAGCCCGATATTGCCGCTGCCATTCAAAAAGCCCTTTAACGATAGCCCATCGGGTTTACGGGTTTGCCCTTGATTCTTACTTCCCAATGAAGGTGGGGGCCCGTACTGTATCCGGTCGAGCCGACGGCAGCAATCCTTTGACCGGTTTTTACAAAAGTACCGACTCCGACATACAACCGAGAGCAATGCCCATAAAGCGTTGCGACGCCGCCTCCATGGTCAAGGATAATGCAATTGCCATATCCTCCTCGGTATCCGGCGTAAATCACTTTTCCGTTTCCGGCGGCCTTGATTGGGGTGCCGGTGGGTGCGGCAATATCTTGTCCCGTGTGCATTTTTCTAACTTTAGAAATCGGATGAATCCGATAGCCAAATGGGCTTGAAAATCTGCCGTTCACCGGCAATAAAAATTTTCCCGTGTATCGTGGAACCGTGGAGCCGCCACCGTAATACCGTGCCAATTCCGCTTCGATATTGGCGGATTCTTTTTCGAGAGCATCTAATTCATCTTGTAACTCGCTCTGCGTTTCCTTAAGTTCTTTAAACAGTCCTTTTTTGAACGCCAACCGTTGGTCAAGTTCTTTTTTCTCGGTCAACTGCCTTTTTTTGATGCTCGCAATTTTTGTGACCACGGCATCTTGCGCAACTTTTTCGCGCTTTATCGTTTCTCTGGCTTCGATGAGTTCTTTAATTAATAAATCATCTTGTTCGGAAAGTCTATCCTGAATATATTTTCTTTCTGCAACATCCGAAATCGTTTCTGCGCCGATAAAAGCAGATAATAAACTTGAATTTCCTTGTAAATAAATTGTGCGTAGTCGAATTGCAATTTGGGTTTTGCTTTGTTTTAAGACTTCGGATGCTTGCTTTAGTTTTCTGCCAATTTGATTCTGCTCATCTTTTGCAGATGACAAACTCGCTTGCGTTGTACTCAAACGATTCTCAACCTCATCCAACAGTTTGTCGGCACGCTCCATATCCTTTAACACGTCCTCCGATTTTCGTTTGGTTTTATAAATCTGTTTCTTAATCGTGTTTGCTTTCTGAGAAACGGATTTCTGTTTCTGTTGCAGGGCTTTCTTTTTTGCTGCACTTTGTCCAACTGCTACGACCGAAAAAGCCACCAAAACAAAACCGACAATGATTAACATCCATTTCGATTTCATGATTCTGTCCTCAAATATTTTCGTACAGACAATGCCGCACTAAAAATTCCAAGCAATGCGCCCATGCCAACGATGAAAATAGTCATCGAACCAACCGGAAAACTAAAGCCCGAAGTTTGAACCAAACTTGACGTTTGACCATATCGATGCCACAAATAATAGGCAATCGCCCACAAAAGCAAACTCGCCAAAACGCCGCCGACCATTCCTTGAATCGCTCCTTCCATCAAAAAGGGTCCCCGAATTGTACTTCGACTCGCTCCCACCAGCCCCATGATTCGCAACTCTTGTTTTCTTGCCATAACTGCCAAGTGAACTGTGTTGAAAATCAATGTGCCGGCGGTTATTAAAGAAACAATACTCAGAATTCCGCCAAACCATTTCACTAAGCCGAGCAGGTTGCTATAAAACCTTCGTGTTTCTGTTTCGTCTGTTACACCATCACGTGGCAAATATTGCGACAATTTTTGAATAGATTTCTTAACAGAATCTGCTTTTGAAATGTCCGACAAAGTTACTTTGAACCGGTCTGCAAGTGGATTTAAATCCTTAAAATCATCTCGTATTCTTGCGTTTTCAGGTTTCGCCAAAAACTTTTTCCATTCAACGTCACGCGGCAAAAAAATTGCTGACGCAACTCCCGGAAGTTTTTCGAGACTTCTTTTGATTTCGGTTCTCTCGGCGGGTTTCGTATTGGCTTGTAAAGAAAATCTCAACTCAAATGCTTTCTGCTCTTCGTTCATATAAGAAACCAAAGACAAATATGCAAAACCCAAACCGCTGAAAATAAAAAGTGCTATTGCAGCGGTACTAATAGCCGAAACCGTCATCATGCCGTTTCTGCGCAATGCAAAAAACGTTTCTTCTAACATAAACTCAAATCTATCCAGCATGAATCGCCTCTTCGATCGAATCAGAAATAATGTTGCCGGATTCTAACTTCACAACACGTCTCTGTAAGGTTTCCATGGTTACAAAATCGTGAGTTGCCATAATGACCGTCGTCCCACGCAAGTTGACCTGTTCCAAAACGCCAATAATTTCCAAACTGGTTTCAGGGTCCAAGTGACCGGTCGGTTCGTCTGCCAGTAATAACGATGGATTGTTAATGAGCGCCCGTGCAATCGCAACACGCTGTTGTTGCCCTCCCGATAACTCACGAGGAAAAGCATCGGCTCTATCTAAAATTCCAAACCGCTCCAAAAAATCGGGAACGCGACTTCTTGCTTCTCTTCGTGTATGCCCCGCCGCACGCATCGCATAACTCAAGTTTTCCCAAATCTTTTTGTTAGGCAACAGTCCGATTTCTTGCGGGACGAACCCAATCTGTCTGCGCAATGCCGGAATGCTTCCATCGGGAATTGAAGACAAATCTCGGCGATTCAAAATCACGCGACCCCGCGTAGGAATCAACTCCCGAATCAAAAGTTTCAGCAGGGTGGATTTGCCGGAGCCGGTCGCTCCAACCAAAAAAACAAACTCACCGGCCCCGATGGAGAGGTTGATTCCGTTCAGCGCAGTGATCGTGCGCCCGTACTCCACGGTTACGTTCTGGAATTCGATCACAGGTTGTCATTATGGCTCACCCCCGACCCCCATCCTCGCAAAACTGCCATAGGCATTTAGTCCCAACTCACTCGCTTCACCCAGCATGATAACAATATGATATCATAATGGTATCGGAGGAACACCGAAATGAAACACGAAAAAGAATTTCATCCGGCACCGGGAATGGTGATGCTTTTGCTGCTATTTGCGGCCTTGGCAGGCATGATTTACTGGGGCTATTCATTGTTTAAGGGATCCGCATCAGCGAACGATGTCTCAGCCACCCAACTGATTTTGATCATCTCATCCTTTTCAGTTTGGAGTTTGCTGTTGGCGGGCTTCTTTATAGTCGAACCGAACGGAAGCAAGGTGCTTCTGCTCTTCGGCTCCTATAAGGGAACCGCAAAAAAGTCCGGCTTCCATTGGGCAAATCCGTTTTTAAGCAAAAGAGCTTTATCGCTCCGTGCAAGAACGCTTAACGGCGAGAAACTGAAAGTGAACGACCTATCCGGTAACCCGGTTGAAATCGCAGCCATTATCGTTTGGCAAGTCATTGATACTTATGAAGCAAGTTTCGAAGTTGAAGACTGTGAAGAGTTTGTGAAGTTTCAAAGCGAAACTGCGGTCAGACACTCTGCTTCCAGTTATCCGTACGATGCGGCTGAGGACGTGATTTCGCTTCAGCGAAATTCGGAAGAAGTCAGTCAACACTTGAAAGAAGAACTTCAAGAAAGATTAAAACTTGCCGGAGTAAAAATCATCGAAGCGCGACTTTCGCACTTGGCATACGCGCCGGAAATCGCAGGCGCAATGCTTCGAAGGCAACAAGCGGCGGCAATCATTGCGGCAAGAGCCAAAATCGTTGACGGCGCGGTCGGCATGGTCGAAATGGCGCTTGACCGCCTCGAAAAAGAAACCACGCTTCAGCTGGATAACGAACGAAAAGCAGCCATGGTCAGCAACTTGATGGTTGTGCTCTGCAGTGAGCATTCAGCACAGCCGGTAGTAAACACAGGGACGTTATACACGGGCTAACCCTTTATGGCAGAACGAAAATCGGTCCTGCTCCGAATCAATCCAGAACTCTGGAAGGAGTTACAAAGGATGTCGGAGCAGGAATTCCGTAGCATCAACGCTCAAATTGAGTTCTTGCTTAAGGAAGCGGTGGCAAAGCGTCGCGGAAAGCAGTTTGAAAACGACCCGGAAGAAGAGAAAGAGAACCCGTAAAAATAGGTATTGCGCGGGTACAAAAATTATCCTATAGTGTAGTCAGAGGCCAGTGAGGGCCCCAGCCTCCTAGAGGACGAACCGACCAATTCTCGATTCGCCAATGGGGCGGACTTGGAAGCAGGGTGGAACAACGCGTTCGGCCCTGCTTATCTTTTTTTCGTCAAAATGATGTTTGATGAAATGCCGACGCGATGATTCGGTTTTGCTGATTGTTGATTTGCAAGACAAGTTTCTTTCACCGATTGAAAATCGAGAAACGATTTTGCAGCGATCAAAATTCTTAATTGAATGTGCAAATCTGTTATCAATTCCGATTTTTGTCACCGAACAATATGCAACGAAAATGGGCGAGACCAGTTCATCGGTTTTGCAACTCTTGGAAAATTCAATGCGCGTGGACAAACTTTGTTTTTCTGCTTGTGGTTCCGATGGAGTTCTTGAATTTATCAAAAATTCAAATCGAAAACAAGTGGTGATTGCAGGAATTGAAACGCATATTTGTGTAACGCAAACTACATTGGATTTGATTGAAACCGGATACCAAGTCTTTCTTGCGGCGGATGCGATTTCTTGCCGCATCCCTTTGGCACACGAAATTGCGTTGTCTCGAATACGGCATGCGGGGGCAATCGTTTCTCATTCCGAGAGCGTGGTTTATGAATGGATGCAAAAGTCGGGAACGGATGAGTTTAAGAGGATTTTGGAACTGGTTAAGTTCTACTCTTGACTCGTTTATCCCACCACTGCTTATGTCCTTATACACTTGCCGTGGAGGGATAAACGTGATAAAATTCATTGACTGCCCTCACTACTCGAGTTTAATTCGGTGCCACCCGTCCAACCGTCCCATTTGCTAAGTAGTTCTGCCACGTCTACTCCAATTTTGTACCAGTCATTCATTTCGCTTTCGAATTCTTTTTTCGGTGCATTTAGGAGCCGCGCAACCACGTTTACGGTCGAATCACCGAACCAGCGAAAATGATCGGTCTCTTTTTCGGTAACGCAATTGATAAGATACGATGCTGCATCTTTGACTGAGCAATTTTTAGA